>NC_002679.1 GCF_000009625.1 Mesorhizobium japonicum MAFF 303099 | reverse complement strand
AATGCCTGACCGTTCTTCATGCACCAATCGACCGAACGTCGCATGCCTTCGCGCAAGGCGATTGTGGGCGCGTAACCGAGCACTTTTCTGGCTTTGGTGATATCGCAGGCAATTGTCTTGTTCATTTCGGACAGCACATGGATTTTCTGGTGATAGACGCCGGCATACTGGAGAGTCGCATCAACTATCGTTGCGACGTCGCCGAGGATGTCCGGCAGATGGAACTTGTTGGGCTTGACCGTCATGCCGAAATCTTCGTGCAGGACCATGCCGGCGACCTCGACAATTTCTTTCATGGTGTACGGCGTCTCGTCTGCAAGCCAGAATATCTCTCCTACCGCCCGCTCGTGAACTGCGGCAAGAAGAATGCCCTGCGCCAGGTTGTCAGTGTAGCCCATCGAGCGGCGGTTCCGCCCCGATCCAACAATTGGAAACTTGCCATCCTTGACCATCTTAAAAAAGAGCGTTTGCCTTTGAGGCTGGTTGGGACCGTAAAACCAGGGCGCGCGGACGATGACGACTTCCATCGGGCTGCCAGCAGCAAGTTCCGCACGCAGTGCCTTTTCCATCTGCATCTTGGAACGGCCATATCCCATGTAGGGGTTATAGGGGCTTTCCTCCGTGAATCTGTGGTCCGGGTGCGGATTGCAGCCTATCGGCGAATTCGATGACATGACGACCGCGCGCCTCACACCTGCCTTTTGCGCTGCCGTAACCAGATTGATCGTGCCCTGTGTGTTGATGGCTTCAAATTGGGCAACCGTTTTGGGATGAATGATGCCGGCCAGGTGGATCAATACGGCGCCCTCGGCACCAGCCACGAATGCGCGGACAGATTCCATGTCCCGGATATCGCCTGTCACGATATCCAGGCCCTGGTCGCGCAGCTGCGATACGTCTTCTCCCGCAGGAACGAACGCCCTTACCCGGAAGCCGCCGCGTGCGAGAAGTCCTGCTTCCGGCAAACCCGTCGTCAGCGCCGCCGCGACGCGCCCGCCCAACCAGCCGGCAGCTCCAGTCAGGAGTACGAGGGGCGCATTCAGGGTTACTAAGGTCGTCTCTTGCATATTGGCAACCGCTTTGTTTTACACAGCCAACGCAAACGCCAATGCGATGATGGCGCCGATCAACAAGCTGGTCTTGTCCTTGAGCGCAAAGACAATAGGATCGTCGTGCAAACCCATGCGATGACTCAGGAGCCATATCCTTTGCAGCCACATGAACACGCCCGCCGGCGCAACATAGAGCCATGCTGGATTGTGATATTCTTGGGTGGCTCTGGCTTCGAGCGCGATGAAAAGCAGCATGATGACGATCGAAGCCGAGGCGGAAGCAAGGCCATAGCCCAAGGTGAGCGGCCAATCGTCAGGCAAGTATCCGCGACCTTTGATGGCGTCCCTCCCCTTTGAGCACGCGCGCATTGCTTCCACATGACGCTTTGCCAGAGACAGCGAGAAGAAGAACATGGCTGAAAAGGACAAGAGCCAAGGCGAGAATGCCAGATCATTCAGCACCTGACCCATGACAATCCTCAGTGTGAACAACGCTCCGATGACCGTCACATCGAGTAACGCGTAACGCTTCAAGCGGAATGAATAGGCCAGCGTCAGCACCAGATAGGCTGCGACAGCCAGTGCGAATTGAGGGTGCAAAAGTAAGGCCACCCCAATGCCCGCACCCAGCATAAAAATGCTCGCCAAAAAGCCGTTTATAACGCTTATTCTGCCTGCAGCAATCGCCCGGAAGCGCTTGGTCGCATGCGCCCGGTCCGCCTCCAAATCAGCCAGATCGTTGATGATATAGGTTGCCGAAGCAATCAGGCCGAAAGCAACAAAGGCGACTATTGTCCTCAGCACTGCATGCAAATCGCCCGCAATATGGCCGAGAAACAGTGGAACGAAAATCAGCACATTTTTTGACCACTGGTGTACCCGGAGTTCAAACAGCCAGTCCTTCACCGGATTGGTATTTTCAGGACTGATCGCCCTGACCTCAACGCCAGCTTTACGGAGCTGGCTTGCGTATTTCACTCCGTTGCCAACCAAAACCGCTCCGGAAGCCGCCTCCCAGATTGGCAGGTCGGCGGCACTGTCGCCCGCATAGATGAATCCCTCTGGGAAGCTAGCCTGAAGCCATTTCAACTTGTTGCGGCTCTTCAGGTTCAAAGACCCATCACTTCCCTTCGCGCCGGCGAAGCCGCCAAGGTGACAAATGATACTATCCGCTATGCTCTGATCCGCTGCCGTAACGAGATAAATTTCACGCCCGTCAGCTTTCGCGCCACGCATCAATTCCAACATCTCTGCACGATAGGGAAGCGCCCGCGGCTCAATCGAACAAACGTTTGCCAGCGTTTCCTTCAACGCCGCGCGGCCCTTGAACCAACTTGGAAAAGTGCGAAGCAGGTGCTGTGGCGAATGAAAGAAGGCTTCAAAGAAGCTCTCGTGGAAAGTATCTGATCTTATCAGAGTGCCATCCAAGTCACAAACCAGGGGCAACTGACGGTCAAAGCCGTCCAGATCAAGCATCATCATCTCATCCCCCAAATCAGGTTTGTACAGCTTCATCGCTGCGCCTTCATCAAAGACGAAATTATTATCGGCGCCGAAGGTCCGATACGGGCAAAGGATCACTACCGCGCTTTGTGCTGGGCCGTCAGCCACCCACGCCAATAGGTCGGCAGCTCCAGCTGCGTCGCGAAAAAGGAGCATCAAAAGTCGTGCCAACTGTGCCCAAAAAGCTCCAGAAGAGAGTTTCTGCGTGCTGTTCAATGACATGCGTGAGATTCGGCCAGAGATTCTGCCTAATTAGACTGTGTCGCGGACTGGGCAAAATCGACAAAGGTGTCGTTAGTTGGCCTTCCCGTTCGCGACACGGTCCACGTCAATTCGATGGAAGGTTTCAATTCCCGCGTCCGGCGCACGATGGTTGGCGTCTTTCACCAGATCAGCCCGCCACATGCCGCCTGTATTTCCATGAAATCGGCTTCCACTGGTCTCAGCGCGTCGCGTCTGGAAGCGCCGTTCGCAAAACTCGGCACGGCCGGGAAATCGTGCAAACTCTCTGGTGCCGCCAGCGCTGCAACTGCCGACTGTCCTTCGCGCTGCCACGGGACGTCAGATGCGCCAAAGACCGATGGCGGCATCACCATCAAGCTGGCCGTAGCTGTCTTTGGTTGATAAAGGCCATGCCGGCAGAGGACAAATCGACACCAACCGACGACGGCATCGAAAGTGTGGAACACCCGCCAACGGGAATGACGATGCGGCTGCCACCGCACGCTTGCGCGCCGCATGCATCAGGTCGCGCGCAGATATCCATGGACCCAGACGACGGGATGGAACTGTGAGACCTGTCGGTGCGGTCGGACAAGAAACAACGACTGTCGGGTATCTCAAGCCGACCTAAAGCGGGCGGCTTTTGGACTTTGCAGATTGGTGAGAGCAATCAACTTCGCTCATCGCAGAGTCCGATTGCATCTTTCCTCTCCCCTGACGCGGATGAAAAAGAGCCGGGTCATCGTCAAACGACTGGATCGGATCGACGGTTGCCTTCAGCGGCTGGAGCGAGATCTGGGAATCACGAGCGCGTTGTTCATCCGGTTCTGGCTGAATTCCGCAGTTCCATTAACAGAGACAGCGCAGGCGGCCGCTCGAGTTAAGGGCGGAGAGCACTATAACCAATTTATTGAGGCTCTCGGCCGCCTGTCCCGGGCCGAAGCTTCAGCACGAAGTATCTGAAGAGCTTGCTGAGGAGTAAGAAAATGCTGGGGAATGAAGTGGTGATTTCTCCATCCGCCGTTCAATCGAGATGTTGGCAAGAGGCTCTTCGTTTTATCGTAGAGTTTCTTATATATCGTAGAGTTTCGTCACATGATGCGGAATTCGTTCGGACTTGTCCAATGGGGCATGCCGACCCCCAAGCTGAACACGTATTCAAGGCCCGCCAACGGCGTCAGGAAGTCGAAACAGCCCCAGTGTCGTCTCATGAGCAAGCTCGGAGAGCTCGGCAAGCATGGCGTCGCTCGTGTGCCGTACTGCGATCAGTCCGCTCACGCCGATGGTGACGGCTTCTTGCGCCATCCCAAAACTGTCGACCACAGCGAGCGCACCGAACCCCTTTGCGACCGCCATTCGCAGCAGATTGATTTCGGTCGTCACCCCGTATCCGTAGTCCTCGAGGCTGACGCGCATTTCGCCGTCGATTGCGGTCACGCTCGGGAAGTTGACGACACCGGGGCAACTGGCCGTCCCAAGAGCCTTCAGAATGTCGACATGGCGGCGAAATGGATCGAGGGCAAGAACACCCGCAAACGTCTGTCTCCGGCGTGGAATTCCCTTCCGGAGCTCGGCCAGAAGACGCCCGTTTGTGTCGTGAATCGGAAGGAGCACGAGGCTGTCATAGGCGCTGCCCTGCAGTCCTTCGCAGGAAGGGCAATAGAGTGTCACGGACTGAGGCTGCTCGTCGGAGATGGCGGCGAGATCCGTCACGATCAGGATGGGCCGAAGAGTAGAAGGAGAGTGCATTGTGTACCTGCGGGACATACCCAATTCTACCCAAAACATCGGTATGCGCCAATTGATTTGCTGCCGGCGAGGCGACTAGGATTTTGTGAGGTCAGGGCGGCTGACTGAGGAATGGCCGGGAGGACAACAATGAAAATTGTCTATGTGGTTGGGACCTGCGATACAAAGGGCAGCGAGCTGCGCTATCTCCGCGATCTTATCCGGGATGCAGGGTGCGACGTCGTTCTGGTCGACGTTTCGGTGTCGGAGTTTCACAGCGAAGCTTCGGATGTCGATGTCCAGCCGGCGGAGGTGGCGCGCTGCCATCCGAACCCGCTGAAGGCCGAGGAGCTCAAGGACCGGGGCAAGGCAGTCGCCGCTATGTCGCAGGCCTTGGTGGAGTACATCCGATCACGCCCGGACGTCGACGGCATCATCGGTGCGGGCGGCTCGGGAGGAACTGCCTTGATCGCGCCAGCAATGCGCGCTCTCCCGATCGGCGTTCCGAAGGTGCTTGTTTCGACCGTCGCCTCCGGCAATGTCGCCCCTTATGTGGGGCCAACCGACATCAGCATGATGTATTCAGTGACCGACGTGTCGGGACTCAACCGCATCTCGCGGGTGGTCCTCGCCAACGCGGCCCATTCCATTGCCGGGATGGTACTCAAGCAGGTCGGCGCCGCAGCCGACGAGAGGCCCGCAATCGGCCTGACAATGTTTGGTGTCACGACGCCCTGTGTCCAGGCGGTAACACGGGCGTTGGAGGCAAACTTCGACTGCCTGGTGTTTCATGCTACCGGAACAGGTGGGCAGTCCTTTGAGAAGCTCGCGGACTCTGGCCTGCTGGTCGGGGGGATTGATGTGTCTACCACCGAGGTCTGCGACTATCTGGTAGGAGGCGTTTTCCCCTGTACGCCCGATCGCTTCGGGGCCTTCGCGCGGACCAAACTGCCTTATGTGGGCTCCTGCGGCGCGCTCGACATGGTCAATTTCGGGGCGATGGAAACGGTTCCGAGCCAATTTCGCTCGCGCCGACTGCACGTGCACAATCCCCAGGTCACGCTGATGCGAACGAACCCGGAGGAGTGCAGCAGGATCGGTGAATGGATCGGCGAGCGACTGAACCTCTGTGAGGGGCCGGTACGCTTTCTCATTCCGGAGCTGGGCGTCTCGGCGATCGATGCGCCCGGTCAGCCCTTCCACGATCCCGAAGCCGACGCTGTCCTGTTCGCAGCGCTTGAACGCACACTCCGCTGCACCGACAAGCGACAGCTGGCGCGCGTTCCCCTTCACATAAACGATCCGCAATTCGCGGACCTCCTTGTCACAAACCTTAAAGAGGCTTTTCGTGAGCACTGATACCTGCATCAAGCGTCCGACCCGCTCGGAGCTGGTCGACCGTTTCCAGAAGAAGATCCGGGCCGGAGAGCCGATCATCGGCGGCGGCGCCGGCACCGGCCTTTCCGCCAAGAGCGAAGAAGCCGGCGATATCGATCTCATTGTGATCTACAATTCCGGCCGCTATCGCATGGCCGGCCGCGGGTCCCTTGCCGGGCTTCTCGCCTATGGCAACGCCAATCAGATCGTCGTCGACATGGCGCGCGAGGTTCTACCCGTTGTGCGGCACACCCCGGTGCTTGCCGGCGTCAATGGCACGGACCCGTTCATGGTGATGTCGACCTTCCTGCGCGAACTGAAGGAGATCGGCTTCGCCGGCGTGCAGAATTTCCCGACCGTGGGTCTGATCGACGGGCTGTTCCGTCAGAATCTCGAAGAGACGGGCATGAGCTATGCCCAGGAAGTCGAGATGATTGCCGAGGCCCATAAACTCGATCTCTTGACGACACCATACGTGTTCAGCCCGGAAGATGCGGTAGCGATGGCGAAAGCCGGAGCTGATATTCTCGTCTGCCACATGGGACTGACGACGGGTGGCGCGATTGGTGCGCGTTCGGGCAAGTCGATGGACGATTGTGTCTCGTTGATCAACGAGTGCATTGAAGCCGCTCGAACGATCCGCGACGATATCATTATTCTGAGCCATGGCGGCCCGATCGCCAATCCGGAAGATGCCCGTTTCATTCTCGACTCCTGCCAGGGATGCCATGGGTTTTACGGCGCAAGCAGCATGGAGCGGTTGCCGGCGGAGGAGGCGATACGGTCTCAGACGCTGGCCTTCAAGGCGATCCGCCGCCAGCCAGCCTGAGTGTAGAAGGGAAAGAAAAAGATGTCGGTTTTCAAAAGCGGAGAACAGCCACCCACTTGGTGCGAACTCAGGGAGTTCGAATTCGCGGACCTTTCTGACGAGCCCCTATCGCTTCCGCTCTCCGGCAATAGGCAGCGGCTACTCGTCACACGTGGCTCGTGCCGCCTGACGAGCGGGAAGGGAGCGCAGGTGCTCAGCGAAGGCCAGTTCTGGGACTTGCATGAGGCCGACGGTCCCTTCACAGCGGATGCCGGCGATCGCACGGCGCAGGTGCTCATTTTTACCGGCAAGTGGGGCACCGAGCTCGGTGGGTGCGGTATCTTCGAACTCACTTCCAGCACCTTGGGTTCATCAAAGGGTGACCCCGTCTCTTATCCTAAGTCGACCAACTTTGACTCTCACTATCATGATTGCGACGAATACTGGGTGATCATCGAGGGAGCAGGCACGGTCGTTGTCGGATCGCGCAGTTTCGAAGTTGAGGTTGGTGATTGTGTCGCCATCGGCATGGGACACCACCATGATCTTCCGCAGGTTCGCTCAAACGTGAAGGGTGCCTATTTCGAGACGACTCTCGAAGGCAAGAAGCGCTTTGGCCATCTTTGGGAGCACAAACACGGCCCTGCCGATGTTCGCCCCGAGCGGGTGTGATTCTCGCCTAAATTCTGCTCATCTGAAGGAAAAAATGCATGACGTATAAAGTCCTACACGTAGGGGCAGGCGGCTTCGGAGAGCGCTGGTGCGACACATTCTTGCCGTCAAACAATTCAGACGGGACGATCGAGGTGGTCGGCTTGGTGGATATCGATGCCAGAGCGCTTGAAATCGGCCGGAAGCACCTCGGATTGAAGGCGAAACAGTGCTTCACCTCGGCCGCACAAGCCTTCAAGGCGGTAGATGCCGACTTCTGCACCATCGTCATTCCGCCCGCCCTACACGAGGGAATCGTCGACCTGGCGCTTGAACGCGGCATGCATATTCTGTCCGAGAAGCCGATCGCTGCTACCATGGAGGCTTCCGTCCGCATTGCCGACAAAGTGAGAGTGGCGGGCCGCAAGATGGCGGTGACCATGAGCCACCGGTTCGATCAGGATAAGTCGACACTGAGAGCACTCGTGAGTGACGAGGCCCTCGGTAGGGTTAATACCGTGTCATGCCGCTTCGCCGGTGACTACCGCGCCTACGATTCCTGGGGGCGTTTTCGGCACGAAATGATTCACCCGATGTTGATCGAGGGAGCGGTCCATCACCTTGATATCATGGCCGATCTGGCCGGGGCACCCTGTACGTCGATCTATGCTCGCTCTTGGAAGCCGGAATGGGCGGAGTACAAGGGTGAGACTGACGTCATGGTATTGATGGACTTCGCCAACGGCGCTCATGGAGTATATGAAGGGTCGTCAGCGCAAGCCACGGGGCTTAATGACTGGACGTTTGAGTATGTTCGGGTGGAAGCAGCGTCCGGGACTGCAATCCTAGATCATAGAGAGGTCGAAGTGTTCCACAGGGATCCGAAACGGATCTATCAAAAAAACCGACATGGAAAGGGACAACAAGTTTCTCTGCTCGGTGGGAAGAAGTGGAAGAATTCGCTGTTGATCGAGCAGTTCTGCCATTGGCTCGACGGCGGACCGCCGATGGCCACTAACGTCGAGGACAACCTGCAGTCTGTTGCGCTGATATTCTCAGCGATCGAAAGCGCACGCCTCGGCCAACCCGTGAAAGTACAGGAATTCCTCCAGTCCTTCAGAAAGAGCGCTTCGATCGAGACCCAATAGGATGTAGTTTGCCTCACAATGGCTGATCCGATCACTCATTCTGTGAATCTTTTTTCTGCATTCTCCGCCCCCGCGCATGTTGGAGCGGAGATCGTTGCGGGCCTCAAGGCTACGCTGGGAAAGCCCAATTCGACGCTCGTAGGCGCCGCAATCGGCACGGGCATGGCCGCGCAGGCGGCCTCACGCGGCGGTGCGGACTTTCTCCTCGCGTTGAGTGCAGGACGATTGCGGAGCATGGGTGCCCCATCCATCTTTTCCCTGCTCGCATTGCGCAACAGCAATGACTTCGTCCTGGATTTCGCCCAATCGGAAATCCTGCCCTTCGCCAAAGTTCCCGTTTTCTTCGGCGCCTGTGCTTGTGATCCTCGGTGCTCGATAGAAGCTGAATTGCAAACAATTGCGGATGCCGGCTTTGGGGCGATCGTGAACTTCCCGACATGCATCTTCCTCGACGGCCGCTTTCGAGCTGACATCGAGAGAGCAGGCTTGGGGTTCCAGCGTGAACTCGAAATGCTCCGGGCCGCGCAGAACAAAAGCATGGCGACCCTCGCCTATGTTCGAACTGTGACAGAGGCACAGCAGGCGGCCGAAGCCGGCGTGGACATCATCAATCTCAATCTCGGCTGGAACGTCGGAGGAACCGTCGGAGGCCGCCCCGGGCTCAGCCTGACGCAGGCGGCCGAGTTTGCGAAGATCGTCTTTCGTCAGATACGCGGCATTTCAAAGGACACCCTATGTGTTCTGGAGGGCGGCCCTATCGTCAGCCCGGACCAGATGTACGAGGTCTCGGCGGCTTCCAAAGCCGACGGATATATCGGCGGCTCCACCATCGACCGAGTGCCCCTCGAGGCTTCGATTGAGCAGATCACATCGGCCTTTAAATCCGTCGGCACATTGCAAAAGCGGATTGATGAACTGGAGCGCCAACTCGAACATGTGCAGCGCGAATACTGGATCGTCGGGCGGTCGCCGTCGATCCAGCAGATCAAGCAACGGATCAAACAACTCGCAGCCTCTCCTCTCCCGGTCCTGATTACCGGGGAGGCCGGAACGGGAAAGAGGCTTCTGGCACGAGGCATTCATGAAGCTGCGAGACGGCCTGCCAGCAAGCTCATCAGTGCGAGCACCCCGGTGCCAAGCGGAAAGTCACTGTTCGGCTCTGCCCCCCCCGAGGGCGGCCGCAAGGTGCTTGGGCTGTTTCAGTACCATCCCAGGGCAACGTTGCTGATCGAGAATTTCGAAACCCTGTGCCTTGACGCCCAGGAACGGCTGGTGGAGGTCATTGAAACTGGTGTCTACCGGCGCCTAGGCGATAGCGACAAAGGGCGGTTCGAAGGACGCCTCATCCTGACATCGACGCAGCCGCTCTCCCAGCTCGGCGCAAGCGGGGTGCTGATACCTTCGCTAGAGTCGCGTCTCGCCCCCGGACACGTCTTCCTTCCCAAACTGCGCGATCGCCTAGAAGACCTTCCCCTTCTTGCGGAACACTTCCTCCAGGCCCTCCGAAAAGATCGTCGCAGCCGCAAACTGGCGGTTGACCACTCGGCCTATCGGGTTCTCATGACATATGGCTGGCCCGAGAACATCCGTGAGCTGCGCTCCGTGCTCGAGACCGCCGCCATTCATTGCGAAGGCGACTGGATCAAGGCCGAGCATCTGCCGCCCCTAAGCGATCCGGACGCGCCGAAGCCGAAGCCGGCAGACGAACGTGAATGGATACTCGACGCACTTCAGCGTCATCGTTTCCGCCGCGGAGAAACAGCGCGCTATCTCGCGATTTCGCGAAAGACCCTTTACAACAAAATGCGCGCTTACGGCCTAACTTTGCAGCCACGGACAAACGCGTAGGCCAAGGAACCCTGCCTGATCTACAAGACACTTTCAATTTATCGCGGACCGCTGCTCCGCTGATTGTGAATGCCCCTTCTAAGCATCGCAGTGGCGTCGATGCTGCGCGCTGATTCTCACCCGCCAAATGTTCAACATGCAAACGGCCGCAGCGCAGGCAATCGCTCCGACCGAAAGAGGAAGCCAAAATGATCGCTACAATCCAATCGAAAGGCTTCACCGGTAGCCAAGTGGCTGAAATTCGCGACTTGGGTGTCCTTAGTCCTTATGTTGGTTCCAGCTTGTGAGGACGGTGCAGCGCCCTGCCTGGGAGAGGTTGCCTGTGATGACGGGCACGCTTTGCGGGACCGGCTCCGTTGGCTTCCGAGCGGGCTGGCGCGATGCTGATGAATGGAAGGCGACGCCCCTGCTTCATGACGTGCCGCAAGGCTTCTCGAAAAAATCGAGATGCAGTTGCTGCTGGTCGTAGCCCATCATCTTATGTCGCGCCAGACGGGCTAAGCTTCACGCTTACCCTCAAGCGGCGCCAAAGCCACAAGAACGCGGCACCCTGGATCAGGATACCAATCCCAGTTACCATAGAGGCGACCGCGGCGATGCTGGGCGTAATCTCGAGATTGATGGAACGCCACATCAAGCTCGGAATAGTGAGTGTTCCGCCTTGTCCGACAAAAATGGCAATGACAGCTTCGTCGAACGAGTTCACGAACGCCAGCGCCGCGCCCACCACGATTGCAGGGACAACAAAGGGAAGCAAGACGGTCCGCCACGCGTAAGAACGTGACGCGCCAAGCGACTCCGCAGCTTCGATAAGCTGATCATCGAAATACTCGAGCGCGGTGGACACGGAAACGAAGACAAATGGCATGACGAGCAGGCCGTGCCCAATCGCCACACCAAATCGCGTCCCCACAACGCCGAGTTTGGCCAGCACGAAGAAAAGGGCGATAGCAAGTACGATGACAGGGACAATCATAGGGCCTGCGGCCGCCGACCTCACGAATGCCCGCCACCTAGGTGGAGCGTAATGGTTCGCGAGCGCCAGTCCGAGGCCGGCTGGAAGTGCAATAGAAACCGCGAGCAATGCTATTGAAAAAGAATTCAGAGCGGCTTGGCGCCACTGCCCGTTCGTAAGCACTTCTTGGTACCATCGAAGTGACAGTTCCTTGGGTATAGTGAGAAACTGCCCTGCAGAAAACGACATAATGACAATCACGGACAGCGGCAGCAAAAGGAAAAGAATTGTCATGATCGTCCAGAGGATCAGGAATCGCTCGCGCCATCCCTCTGCATCGAACGACCGTCTCATTGGTTTTCTCCGTGCGTTTGGCAGAGCTTCCGAACCGTCGGCCGATTCATGTTGGTAGGATAATTTCGGAGATGTGCTGAGTGACATTGTCAAGTGTCCTATCGTCTAGGATAGCGAAGGCAGTAGCAAGCCGGGCTGCTTTGGAAGGACCGTGACCAAAAGTGCAGAGCCGCTCAAATTTCTCCAAGAGTTCGGAGCGGGTCATTGCGTTGTCTGGCTCTCCCTTTGGGAAGTCGACTTGGTGTTCATAGACGCCTGATCGCGTCTCCACGACCAACCGGGCGCTAGTCCGAGCCGGAAAAAGGGCGTCGAGTTCGGGATCGATCCTTAGGTCGACCTTCCGCGCGAAGCTGATGAGATCCGATCGGTGAAGGACGGCAGGATCGGGCAGGACCAGGGCATTGCTTCCTTCAATCGCTGCCACCGCAAGGCAGAATGGAACACTGAACTGGGCCTCGAAATGTGCCGATGGATCCGGTTTGTTGTTCAATCGGACCGCGGGTCCGATCGTATGGACCCCCACGCGGGAGATATCACGTGCCAGCACCGCCTCGCGATCCATGATAATGCGCAGAGCATCAATGGCTGCGTGAATCCATCTGCAACACGAATAGGGCTTGGTGTAGGTGCGATCGATCTCGATCACCTCTCCCCAGTCGCGATCCAATGCGCTCCCATCGAAAAGCTCTGGTATATCGAAGATGTCGAGCGATGCAGTGAATCCATTCTGTGCAAGGTCGACCGCCACGAAGCCGGTGAAGGAAGCCCAAGCTATGCCCTCCTTAGCGTGTCCTAGCTGTTTGCTGGTCCCACTTGGCAGTTGCGCTGGGCGATGGGTCGCGGCTATCGCCAAGGCCTGCGCAACGCTCGCCCTGTCGAGGCGGCGGAGAAAGCCAAGCCCCGCAGCAACTGCGACAGGTGCCCACCGCCCCGTCGCATAGAGGCGGCTATCCTGTCTGTTGGACTGGGCTGAGGCGACACGGATGCCAGCCTCATATCCGACAACGATCGCGGCGAGCAGCTCCTCGGAACTCGCGCCGCGTGCTTCCGCTTCAGCGATCATGGCCGGAATGATTGCCGCACCCGGATGCCCGATCGCTCGCCGGTGTCCATCATCAATGTCGAGGGCAACTGCAGCCGCGCTATTTGCAAACGCAGCGGCGGCAGGTGAGAGCCTTTTGTCAGTGAACCAGCACAGTGCCAAGCCGGGAAAGAAGAGGCCTTGGCACACGGCGCGGGTTGCAGCGGCGGCCTCGGTGCGAGCCCCGGCCGCGGCGGCGCCAACGACGTCAATGACCAGATCGGATACCTTTCCACGCGTGGCCTGCGAAATGACCGAAGGATCAAATTCGGTGATGAGGCCCGCCAATTTTTCCGCCGACCACATCAGAGGATCCCCGATTTGCGTTCATCGGCCCGCGACCTCGCCGAGGTTTCGTCAAGGCTCACCCACCTCCGTTCCGCGAGCGAAATGCCGATGGCTTTAAGGGCGCGCTGGCTTTCGAGTCCGTCGTGAAAGCCCGGAGAGCGCCTAGGAGCCCCTGCGATCTCGGCGGTGAACTGATGGGCGAGGCCGCTCATGAAGCAAGCACGCCACGATTCCGCCCAACCGACACGGTCGGTATAGCGCCGGTCGATCTCGATCGGCTGCATCTCTCGCGTGGGATCGATACTTGACAGAACCTGGCAAAACGGCCAGCTTTCGGTCTTGCGCCAGCCTAAAGCTCCTTTCTGACCGAAGACCGCGAACTCGACGCCAAAGCTAAGACTGGAACTCCAGCTGACGTGGAATAGGCCCTCCGCCCCTCCGGAAAAGTTGGCAAGCCAGGAGCAGACTTCATCCACGTCGACCTTCTGCATGGCGCCTCCGACATCCGGCCGTTCGGGAACAAGCGTGCGTGCATTGGCGCACAATTCTGTAATATCTCCGGCCACGGATCGAGCGAGGTCCAGACCATGGCAGCCGTATTCGACTGACACGCCGCCGCCGGTGCGTTCGGCGTTCATTGTCCAGTGGCAGGGCGTCTGCGGATCGAAGAACTGAGCAAAATGCGAATGGTAAAGGATGCTGTGAATTGGACCCACAGCACCACTTTCAAGCAGCTCCTGCAACTGAAGGAAGGCTGGGCTGAAGCGCAACATAAAGCCCATGCAATCAACCACTCCGGCTGACCCGGCCATCTCCTTCAGTGTCGCAGCTTCGTCAACCGTGCGCGCCAGTGGCTTTTCGCACAGTACATGCACCCCCCGGCGCAGCGCCGCAGACGCTATCTGGAAATGCTGGTCAACAGGCACAGCAATCGTGACGGCGTCCACACCGCCGGCGAGCAGGTCTTCGTGATTGTCGTAGACGCTGGGTATACCAAAACGGCTGGCAAGCTCCCGCGCTCGATCGGTATTGGGGTCCGCGATGCCGACGATCTTAACTCCGCCGATGCGGGCAAATGCCGGCAGATGTGCTCGCGCAGCCCAAAGGCCGGCCCCCACGATGCCGAGCCGAATATGTTTCGAACTCATTGTCTTTGCCCCGCCCTGAAGACCCACTGCACCGCACTGAGCAAGAAAAGTGTAATCACCATCAGCAGGACGCCGGCCGCCGCCGCAAAGCCGAAATCACCGAACTTCGATATGCTGATGGCGATCAACTGCCCCAGCATCATTTCGCTTGGACCGCCAAGGAGCGCAGGGGTGATGAAGAATCCCAGCGCAATCACAAAGACTAGTGACCCGGCGTTGATGATGGAGGGCAGCGCAAGCGGAAAATAAACGGTACGCAGCGCGTACCAGCGCGATGCGCCAAGACCTTCAGCTGCTACCACCAGATCAAAGGGCATGTTGCGAAATCCCGCGAAAGCGGTCAGCGCGTAGATAGGAAGCAGGAAATGAATCATGCCGACAACCACTGCTACCTGGGTTGCGAGGAGGGTATGTACATCCAGCCCGGCTGCGTTGAGAATTGCCACGATCGGCCCCTGTGCTCCGAACAAGATCATCCAGGCGAACGCGCGTATGAGCGAACTCGTGAGAAACGAGAGCCCCAACACGGCGAGGGTAGCGACGACCAAGGCGCGACGCTTCGAATGGGCAATTGCATAGGCAACGGGCGTGCCGATGAGGACGCACCCGGACATTGCAAGGAAGGATATCCAGATGGTGCGCCACCCCACTCGGAGGTAAGTCTGGGACCCTAGTACCGCTTTATAGTTACCCAAGCCAAACTCTGGGTCTGTGAGACTGCGAACTGTTAAGTTGGCGAGCGGAATGGCAAAGAAGATGACGAGCAGAGCAATTCCGGGGGCAGCGGCGAGAACTATCGGATTGATTTTGATCCGGTGAGCTGGCATGGCAATCAACCCGCTGGCAGAACGATTAGATTTCCGGCGCGCCAGGCAACGTCTACTGATTGGCCAGGCGCATAGTCGTTGTTCAGGTGAGCTGTGATTTCCCCATGCCGGGTCGAAAAAACCACCTGGTAGTGCGTACCCATGAAGGTCGTGCTCAACACCGGCCCGGACATGGCGACCACGCTCGTATCGATACGGTAGCCAGTCTCGGCTTTCTCCGGTCGTAATAAGAGAAGCGATTTTTCGCCCACACCAAGCCGCTCAGTAACACCTGCCGGAATGGGAACACCGACCTCCGTCCCATCCCCGAGCTTGACCGTTGCGAGCCGCCCATTGCGAGCAGTGACGGAGCAACACACGATGTTGCTGTTGCCGATGAAGCCCGCTACAAAGCGAGAATTCGGTTCAAGATAGATCTGCTCGGGTGATCCCACCTGCTCCAGTCGACCATCACGCATAATGACCACCAGCGATGAAAGCGCCAGAGCCTCAGACTGATCGTGCGTAACGTGAACAAAGGTAATGCCGAGGTCTCGTTGCAACTCCTTCAGGAAGTCCTGCATCTGCCCGCGTAAATGTTTATCGAGCGCGCTCAGGGGCTCATCGAGCAACAGAAGCTTGGGTCGGTAAACCAGGCTGCGTGCCAAAGCCACGCGCTGCTGTTGTCCACCGGACAACTCGCGCGGATAGCGATCGGCCCACTCTGACAGGTGCACCCGCTCTAGGTATTCCAACGCACGTCGGCGTCGCTCCTCGCGCGGCAACCTGCGGACTTTAAGCGGGTACTCAACATTTTCTCTCGCCGTGAGATGGGGGAAAAGGGCATAGTTTTGGAAGACCATGCCGACATCCCTGGCGCGGGCAGCTCTGTCGGTTACGTCGACACCTGAAATGCTGACTGTCCCCTCACTAACACTGGCAAAACCAGCGATAATCCTGAGGAGGGTCGTTTTTCCAGAACCGCTCGGCCCAAGAAAGGTTGTGTAGGAACCTTCCGGAATTACAAGGTCGAGACCTCGCAACACTTCCACTGCGCCATAGCACTTCTTCAGTCGGCTGATCTGGATTGCGGGTGGCGACCCGCAATCCTTACTGGCGTTGGACACGATTGTTACCTCATTGCTTGCTATCGACCGTAGGCGATCGAACTCGCCTACTTGGTGAGCCATTCATTAAAGCGCGCGGTGACGTCCCGTGCGTTTTTTGCCCAATATTCGTCGTTCCACACGACGACGCCCTTCAGATTATTCGGGTCGACAGTGAACTTCTGATCGGCAGGCAGCAGGTCGTACGCCTTACGAAGGGCTGGAGCGTAGCCGATGCAGGTTGCGAATTTGGCCTGTCGTTCAGGGTTGTCGATGAAGGCAAGAAAACGAGCTCCGAGTTCGGAATTGCCCCCCTTTGGCAGAATCCAAAGATCCGGTTTAACGATCGCCTGCTCAGTGGAGAATTCGATCGTACCGCCGTCTCGCTGAAGGGCTTTCACTCGGCCGTCCCAGCCGGCCCCGATCACTGCGTCGCCTTGTTGCAAAAGCGCGACTTGCTGAGTTCCAAAATCATACCAAAGGATGTCGCTCTTGATAGAGTCCAACTTCTTCAGCGCACGGTCTACATCCAGCGGGTAGAGATTTTCAGGCGCGACCCCGTCGGCCAGAAGGGCAACTTCCAGCACTCCGAAGTCGACGGGGACGTTGGAAAACAAACGTTTGCCTGGGTACTTTTCGGCATTGAAGACATCAGCCCAGGTCTTGGGCTTGTCGCCCTTAAATGCCTTGGAATTGTAGGTGACGACAGTCGAGAAAATTTCGGTGGGTAGAGCATAGATTTTGCCATCAAACTTGGGCACGAGGCCCGGAAAATCGACGAGGCCTCCATTTTTATTAGGGAGTTCTGGATCAATCGGCATGACCCACCCATTTTGGACCAGCTGGCGCAACTGGCCGGGGTCCGATGTGGCAACGTCCCACTCGGTCTTCCCCGTCTCCTGCTGTGCCCGCCAAACACCGAGGTCCCATGCCCCACCGCCTACAACGACTTTAATGCCTGTCTCTTTCTCCCACCCGTCAAGATAGGCTGCCTTGACGCAGGCGTCGTATGACCCCCCCGAAGCAGAAATCGTAAGCGTCTCTTGGCTCTGCGCATGCGAGACATGGAGCAGCAGAGTAGCCACGATTGCTCCAATTGAAGTCTTCGAGATCGTTCCTATATTCTTCATATTTTCCTCCCAGGTTGCCTGAACTGAGGTCAGTTCAGGTAGACTTTCCCTTCTTGATTGTGGTTTTGACCAGCAGATGGTCGATCAAGCATGGGATTCTCTCGATATGACTCAGCCTCAAGGACGACGAAATCGGCGGGCCGTCCTATTTTTTGGCAGCCGGCCGCCTCTTCGAGGGCCAAGAGCACAGGCGGCACAGCGACCCCGTCCTCGATCAGCGTTCGCCTGTCAGGCAGCTTACGAGCCAATTTGTAGTGGTGGGTTACGGGCAGCAGCACGGCCACTTTATTCCCCTTTGTTGAAGTTGTTATTTTATGTGCTTGCCGAAGACAGCGCCGTCCTTAAGGGTGTATCGGATCAAGTTTTGGTCGATCAAATATGCTAGATCTCGATAGGTCGGCGTCTTTAGGACCACCAGGTCCGCTGGGCGCCCGATCGCTATTTGGCCCGCAGTTGAGGCGGCTCCGATGGCGTGGGCGGCGTTACACGTCGCCGCGACCAGCGCCTCGGCCGGATCCATTCGCAACCAGGAACATGCCAGACCCATGACGAACGGCATTGAAAGGGTCGGACTGCCTGGCCCATGATCTGTCCCGAGCGCTATCGCTACTCCGCCGTCAATGAGGTGGCGGGCGTCCGCGAACTTGGGAGCAAGCAGATAGTGACACGTCGCCGGAAGCAAGACGGCAACCGTTTGTGCCTTGGCCAGCGTTTGGGCAGTGTCTTTTCCCAGGAAGCATAAATGATCGGCTGAAACAGCGCCAAGCTCAGCTGCGAGTTCGGCACCGCCGGCGGCGGAAAATTCATCGGCGTGAATCTTGAAGTTTAAACCGCGCCTGCCCGCTGCGTGCAATATTTGCCGCGCCTCATCGTGCGAGAAGGCCCCGACATCGCAAACGACGTCGCAGAAGCGTGCATGGGAGGCAACGGACGGTAGAACGTAGTCGATGACGTATCTGGCATATTCCCCAGCTCCACCAAATCGTGCCGGCGTGCCCAACGCGACATGGAACGTCTGAACGAGATCGACTGGCTGAGACGCTGAGACTTCGGCGATGATACCCAGCGCCGCGCCTTCTCCTTCCGGGTCGACCCAGTAACCGGTTTTGATCTCCGCAGTCGTTGTCCCATTCAGCAACGCCTTCGCCAGCCGTACCGTCAACGCCTGCTTGAGTTCGCTTGAGGTTGCGTCACTGCTTTCGCGAATTGTGCGGGTGACGCCGCCGCCCCTGGAACTAATTTCGCCATAACTAGCGCCCGCGACCCGCATTGGGTACTCGTCGGCCCGCGAACCGCTATAGAGCAGGTGGGTATGGCAGTCGACGAAACCAGGTACCACCGCGCCTCCGGCTGCATCAAGAACTCTAGGCTCTGCTCCCTTCGGCAATCCGACCGCCACTCGTTCGGCAGGCCCAAAATCCCTTATCCGTCCGTCAACGACATGGATTGCAGCGTTCCTGATCGACTTTAGGTGTTTCAGGCCACCTCTCTGAGGACCCGGCCCGAATTCATCGAGGGGTGTTAGTTCCGCAATGTTCGTGATCAGCAGCCCGCCAGCCTCGCCCTTCCGAAGATTGGAATTCGGGCCGGAAGTGGCGCTGGTCGACGTGGTGGGGTTATTGGGCAATGTACAGCTCCCGCGGCAGGGAAGTCAGGCGTTCCGAACCCGTTTCCGTCACCAGAATAGTCTCGCTGAAGGAGATGCCGTTGGCATTGACGAGCATGTGAAAGATCATCCCCGCCTGGAGCAGCCAAGTATCGCCTGCCATGAAGTCGCATACTTCCCACTCACCGGAAACGGGGGGGAAGCCGATGCCCAAGGAATAGCCAACACGCGGATAATAGGTTTTCCGAAGTCCTGCCTCTAAGACCGGTTGACGTACGGCCGCGTCGACTTCGCCAGCAATTGCGCCTGGCTTCATGATGCTGAAGGCACGGTCCTGGCAGCTTATCAGCAGATCAGCGGCCTGAGCAATTTCGGCACTCGGCGCGCCCATCACCGCAGTGCGCATCATCGCTGCGCTGTAACGCTTCACGCAACTGGTGATCTCGAATTTGAGGAGGTCGCCGGCCTCGATCACCTTCTCGGTCGGCGTGGCATGACCGATCCTCATTCTATAACCAGATGAAAGGTAGTTCGGCAGGCTTGTGTACTCGGAACCGCCTAGGACTTGTTGTTCCTGGATCGCCGCTGCGATTTCGAGTTCTTCTTTCCCGACGGCGAGGGCCTCAAGTCCTGTACGCATCGCAATGTCGGTTATTTCGGCAGCTCGACGCGCATAAGCGATCTCCTGCGACGATTTGATGAGCCGCACGCGACCGACGATACCTGACCCATCGACTACTTTATTCGGCCTCGCAGCATGGCAAAGCTCCTCGTAGTCTCTTACTGCCAAATTGAAGCAGGTTTTTTCGACACCGATTGGGTCGCTGGCTGCCGTCCATCCAAGTTCAGCCAACCACCGACCCGTCACGGAAGCCGGATCTTCGTTGTCGAGATAAACGGCCTGCCGGTCGAGAGCCAGCCATGAATACTCGTCAGCATTGGTCCGTTCCAGTTCACGGACCAATAACAGCGGCTCGCCGTCGGCGGGGACGAACAGGACCTGGTAAGCGAAAAAGCCCGAGGTGTGATAGCCGGTGAGATAGCAGATATTATGCGGCGAATGCACGAGCAGGCCAACCATCCCGCGCTGTTGAATGGCGTTTTGGACCTTTGCCAGCCTTTCTCGATATTCTTGAGGCGAAAACGCCATATTCCGTCCAGTCACGGCTTTATCTTCTCTCTAAGTATGGCGCTGTGTCGATCACGGGCCTTGATGCCGCCTATGGGCACATGACTTTATTTTCTTGTCAAGAAAATTCTTGTGCATCTGCTACCATCTGTTTTTTCCGATCGGGACGTGTTAGGGGTGAACAAAGCGGCCCAGAGATTTCCCCTGCCTTCCCCCACACGCGTTAGGTGCAGTGTAGCGGCCGCGATCGAAGCAAGCGCGCAGGAGCGGTAATGGACGCAAGATCCGAAGTGGAAAAACAGATCAATGGCATGGTTGGAAAGCGGCTGCGCGAGGCCCGGAAGGCCAAGAGCCTTAGTCTCGAGGCCCTCGCTGGAAAGGTCGGCATGTCTGTGTCGCAGCTATCGAAGCTTGAAACGGGAAAGGCCCCGGCGTCGATCGCAGCTTTAGTGCGTTTCGGCCTGGAATTGGACCGATCAGCGCAATATTTTCTTCAGTCGGATTCTGAAATGCCGCGTTGTTTGGGCACTCTGGTACCGTCTTGGGATCCTGAGGGCAGAGCTATCGAGATGTTCTCGTCCCTAGTCAGCCAAAAAACAGGATACGATCTTGCGATTTCGGTATTTCCCGGGGGCCAACTTGGTCCCGCTGAAACTCAAGTGCGAGCCCTCGTCAATGGAATTATTGACATTTTTGTCGAAAGCCTGGGGTTTTTTCAGCACTATTCGGATCCCGTCAAACTAGCATCACTCCCGTTTTGCTTCGACGATGAAAAGCATCTGGAACGATTTTCGGAGAGCTCCTTGTTTGATCGAGAAGTCAGGCAGGCTCTCCGAAGCAATTCGGTCGAACTGCTAAATCCGAGCTTGAAGTGGAAGCGGGGCCCTTCCCTAGTTTTGTTATCGCGGACCCCTATCTTATCTCCGGATGACCTAAGAGACTTGCCCATAAGGTGCCCTGAAAACGATACCATGTTCCGCTATCTCGAGATTATGGGCTGCCGACCTGTAGTTGTCCCGTGGAATGAGGTGGGGGACGCGCTCCAGGACGGCAAATTTTCAGCGATGATTACCAATCTCAGTCATGTTGTGAGCATGCGTTTCACGCGATTTGCTCGGTTCATGACAGCATTGGACTACCGGCCGCTCGACCTGACATTTGCAATGAACCTACAGCGTTATCAAATTCTCGCTCCGCACATTCAAACCGGGCTGGAACAAGCTGCCATCGAGGCTGCAGAATTTTGTTCGAATTTGCTTGGCCACACGTGTGATCTTTTGCCTGCCCTATTGGAGGAGGACGGAGCGGTTTTGTGTAATGTCGGGGTAAAGGCGTGGCGCGCAAAGTCCCGCCAGGTTTTTGAAGAGATGGAAAAGGAGGGCGCCTGGCGTAGTGGTCTGGTCAAGGAGATCAGCGCACTAGCCCAAGTTGCAGGCGACACTTGAATTTTCTTGACAAGAAAATTTGGAGGGCTAAGACAGGCTAGTAATTTTCGTACTGACAAAGGCCGCGATTACGATGGCGTTTGCGCTACCTATTCCAATTATGGTATTGTCGGGATCTCCATACGAACGTGGTTTTCAGCATGGCAATCGGTTCGCTGACCTAATCAGTCAGGCCTTGGACCGTCGTTTAGCATCCTTGTCAGCCGCGGATTTGTCCCAAGCACACAAGCGCGCCAGCGATGTTCTGGCGACGATCGATGTGATGGCTCCTCATGTTGGAACCGAGTTGCGCGGAATCGCAGACGGTGCCGGCCGCGAGGTGTCGGGTATCGTCCTGCGCAGCTCATTTGAACTTCTTGCGTCGCCTACGGCGACGGGCTGCAGTGGTCTGGCAGTGCAAACGCGTGACGGAGCGCTGATTGCACAGAACTGGGACGGGCCGCTCGGGAGCGATGTGGAACAGGCCCTTTTCATTCATGTCGGTACAAGTGGCTTCGAATTCGCCACCGTGGCAGCCGTAGGTGCCCTCGGTTGGGTAGGGTTCAACCGAGCGGGCTTTGGTTTCGTCAACAATGACCTTGTCTTGAAGTCACGTTGCGATGGAATTCCAAGCCAAATCGTTCGCCGCGTTTTTCTTGGCTGCCCGGACGTGAATGCAGCAGTCGAAGCGGCAAAGTCGCTGCCGCATATGGCTGGTCGGGCATATCTTTTCGGCGATGCGTCAAACAAAATCGCCTCGATAGAGGTCTCTGCGAGACATGGCGTGTCGGTGTGCAGATCAGGTTCATTCCTTGCTCACACCAATCATGCCTTGAATGATCAAATTCGCGCTGACGAAGATGCTGAGCTTTTGGCCAGGCAATATCCGTCGAGCCAGAAGCGCCTCGAGGTTCTGAAGATGCGAGAAGCAGGCTGCGCAGACGCCTGCGAGGTCATGGATATTCTTCGGGATCGGACCAATGCACCTGACTCGGTCTGCAAGCAGACCTCTTTGCGTGAGCCGACTCAGACGGCCTTTTCGGTCGTCATGCAGTGCCGGAACAGAACCTTGTTTCTGGTTCGAGGAATGCCCTCAGCGACCGAGTATCAGCGCATCAGCCTTTAAGCTCACACCATCGGATTGCGAGGCGACTATGAAAATTACTGGTGTAAATATCTATTTGCTCAAATCTGGCCGCCTCCATCCTGTCTTGGTTGAAATCTCGACGGACGAAGGCATAACGGGGGCTGGCGAGGCGGGAATAGCCTATGGCGTTGGCGGGACCGCAGCGGCAGGGATGATCAAGGATCTCTCGGAAAGATTCTTAATCGGCAAAGACCCATCTCGGATCGAAGAGCTGTGGTCAACAATGTATGATCATTCATTTTGGGCAAAGAATGGTGGTGCGATTATCTTTGCCGGCATCAGCGCGATAGAGCAGGCTCTGTGGGACATCAAAGGCAAATGTCTCGGGGTCCCCGTTTATGAGCTTTTCGGCGGAAAAATCCGGGACCGTGTGCGCGCCTACGCGAACGGTTGGTACGGTGCGGCTGACACGCCGGACGAATTTGCCCGGGCGGTAGAACGCCCTCTGAAGGAGGGGTATGGGGCGCTCAAATTCTACCCTTTGGCACAGCGGGTCGGCTCGGCTTTACAGCACGTGACACGACGATCGATGTCCGCCGAAGCAATTGAGCTTGCATACCGCCGGGTCAAGGCTGTCCGTGATGCGGCCGGGCCCGAAATTGAGCTCATGGTCGATCTCAGTGGGGGCTTGACTACCGATGAGACGATTCGGTTTTGCCGAAAAATCGGTGAGCTCGATATTTGCTTTGTAGAAGAGCCATGCGATCCATTCGACAACGGGGCGCTGAAAGTAATTTCGGAACAAATTCCCTTGCCGATAGCGGTTGGAGAACGTGTCTATACCAGATTTGGGTTCCGTAAGATCTTCGAGTTGCAGGCTTGCGGGATTATCCAGCCTGATATTGGAACGGCGGGAGGCTTGATGGAGACGAAGAAGATTTGCGCAATGGCAGAAGCATACAATATGCGTGTAGCTCCACATGTGTGCGGAAGCAGCCTAATTGAAACTGCAACGCTCCAGCTTGAGGCTAATATCACGAATTTTATGATCCACGAGCATTATCCTGCTTTTAAGGCGGATGACGGATATGTTGAGGTTCTTGAGAATCCGCCGTCGATCAGTTCTGGATACTTTGAAATGCCCAACGGGCCCGGACTTGGAGCAGTTCTTATAAAACGAAACATCGAACCGTACCTCTGGGCTTCATGCACATAGGCATCCACTACCGATAGACTTCCGCGAGTACGGCTTTCGAGATGCGACCCGTGGCCTCATCGATGAGGACTGTCGAGGAGGCCCAATCGCTCACCTGGGGCGACCCTCGAATTGCTCTCGCCAGCCATCCATCAAGTTCAACCTGCTGCGTAGACGCTTGAGAACCGTGACCAAGTATTCGGCCGCGGTGGAACTGATCCGGGCGGCATCGTGAAAAACTCTATATCGACGCGCACCGTGGTTGTCCAAATCCGTCGGCTCAGATTCTCAAATCGAGATCATCCTTGAAATCAATTAACTTGCCAAGGGTGGTCGTTCTCGTCACCTTTCCTCTCCTACCACCTAAATTGGGAAGCAGCGAACGTGGGAACGACTGGTTCTCCGGCAAAGACCTGTTGGAGCAGCGCACTGGGGAATTTGCCCGCTTTGAAGTCATCAGCAGCGTCCCTATGTATGCCGCTGGCGATGAAGAGCACGTCCATACCCTCGTTTCGACCACCCGCAACGTCGGTCCGTAGCGAATCACCCACTGCGAGCACTTCATGTCTTTCGTAGCCGAGGAGGTCGAGGGCGCTTCGGTAAGCCGATGAATACGGCTTTCCATGATAGAAAACCTCCCCTCCCAACGCTTCGTATTGCTCGGCGAGCGCCCCCGCACAAACAACAAGTTGATCGCCAACTAGAACGACCAGATCGGGATTCGCGCAGACCATTGGAAGTTTGCGCGAAGCACATTCCTTCAACAGTGCCGCAACTTCATCTGGCGGCTGAGTGCTCCCCCCAGTGGTTAAAATAAAGTCGGCGTCCCGAGGTGAAAAGACCTCGAACCGATCTAACCCCCGGAGCAAGCCCGCCAGCTCAGGTGGTCCGATATGGAAGTAGCGAGCTGCTAGTGCTCTATGCCAGTCGTCTGAGGCATTTTCCAGCGCCTTGTAAACCAACTCTCCAGATGTGACAATATAGTTATATTGAGATGGCTCTATTCCCATCGACTTTAAGTGTTTAGCGACCTGGTAGGCACGACGGGGGGAGTTCGAAAGGAGACAGATATCAATCTTCTTGTTTCGCAAAGCATCCAGGGCAGTGATCGCGTGAGGAGAGGCAACGTTCCCGTCGTGTAAGACACCCCATAGATCAAGAATGACGGCACGATACTTTTCTATGACCGCCGCAATGCCTTCTATTATGATTGGCGCTTGCAAATTATTCATTGAGCTTAGCTTCCTTTTTCACGCCTTCCTGCAACTCCTGAGACGGCCAAACGTCAGCGTTACGTGCCGCGAGTCCGGCCATCGCTAGAAGGTATCCAACTGTTGATGCAGTAATGATCCCACCCCCAACGAGGGTCGACACGGAGGGTGTTTCGCCGAATGCGAGCCACACCCAAAATGGAGCGAGCGGCGTTTCTAGCGCTCCAATCAAGGAGGCTTGCGAAGCTGGAACGCGACGAGCGCCAGCCGAATAGAACACAAAAGCCAATCCCACTTGCACCAGGCCAAAAAGCGCAAGATATGCCAGATGTTTCAGACTTGGTGATAGCGGCGCAGCGAAGCACAAGCTGACCAGTGAGACGAAAACGTTGGCCGCGCAGATAGAAGCCAGAAGCGATTCTTTGCGGTGCCGGCGGATACACACAGCAACAAACGCGGTCATGAAGGTCATGGCGACGGCAAGAGCGTTGCCAACAAAGTCGGAGTCTAGACCTGTGCCCCAGACGAGCACGCCGGCACCTGCAGCCATCGTTACTATTGCCAACATGGTCGCAGGATGAATTTTCTCTCCCAGCCAAAGCCACCCCAGGATAGCCGTGAAGACCGGTGTCGTCCCATAGAGGGCTGCTACATTGGCGATCGAGGTTAACTGACACGCGGGGATGAACGCTAGCAGGGCGATTGCCAACGAGGCTGCAACAATCACCCCTCGCGCTGTTGGGCGGAGGCTATGTCTTGGCCCATCTACAAAGAGGTGAATTGCCAGGAAAGCCGCTGCAAACAGGCTGCGCCAGAACAAAATTGTCCAAGCGTCAAGTGGCAGAACTCTGACGAACAGCCCTGCGGTGCTCCACGCGACTGCAGAGATCGTGACAAAAAGAAGCCCTTTCGTATAACTATCTAGAAACAAGGCAGTCGGGCCTCTTCGCTCTAGCCAAGGATGGCGCGCGGATCGTGGCCAGGGCCCGCATTAGTCAAATTGCCCGGGAACCCCGCAGATGCAGAAGAACCATCCAGATACTGCCTTGCGCAACCGACACCAAGCCGCGTGAGCACTTCTTGTGGATGAACGCCAGCGGACGCGGCAAGGTCATCGACGGTGAAATCGTCACTCAGCAGTTCCACATTCGTACCCGGACCGCAAAGCGCTTCAGGAACATCCGT
This sequence comes from Mesorhizobium japonicum MAFF 303099, assembly GCF_000009625.1. Lineage (NCBI taxonomy): Bacteria > Pseudomonadati > Pseudomonadota > Alphaproteobacteria > Hyphomicrobiales > Phyllobacteriaceae > Mesorhizobium > Mesorhizobium japonicum. Next base: position 325,869 of record NC_002679.1, on the reverse strand, counting down.
TACATCGATTGTTATGTATTCCATGGACACCCTTCCGACTAATGGAGCGGAATATCCAGCAAACCGGACGGATATCTTGTTGGCGCAGGCCCATGGAAGGCCATGCTTGTAGCCGATCCCGGCGATTGCTAGGCGGCTGGCTCGGCCCGTTCGAAAAGTCGCACCGTAGCCAACTGCCTCACTCCTTGCTACGTTGCGCGCGTCGAGTGTTTTTGCCTTGACGCCGACAACGGGCTTTAAAGGATTTGGCCGGATGCCGGCACTATTAAGTCCGTAAAGGGCCGAGCCCACCCGCACCATATCGAAGTGATAGCGCTTCCCTAGCCACACACCGGCGGAGGCCGCGAGACTGAGAAGTGTCGGTTTTAGCAGGTCTGACGTCGCCCGAAAGCGGTTCCATTGTAGCAGATTCATTGCGTCCCCAGCGCGTTCGCTGCATGCGAGGTGGCTGAGCACGACCGAAGGCGGACGCCGCTTGAAGATACCACCAAGATACCTGCGCCGTACATCATCGAAAGCGAGCCCAAGGCGAGAGAGCCCAGTCTCCACGTTGAGGAAGTATGCTTGCGGCTCCCGTGCGCCGCAAATGGCATCCAGTTCGACAGAATTGTTCACAACTGGTATGAGGCCGTTCGATCGATAGTGTTCGCCATACCTCGCAAACTCATCACAAAAAACCGCAACTGCCGCGCTAATGTGGGAAGATCTCAGAAGCAACGCTTCGTGCAGATTGCCGACGAAGAGCAGATCGCATCCGGCGTCAATGAGCGCGCCTGCAACCTTAACCAAGCCAAGCCCGTAGGCGTCGCTTTTGACGACAGCGGCTACCCTTACCTGTGGCCCAACGAGAGCCGATATAGTCTGAAAGTTCGCCTGAATTGCGCTGAGATCGATTTCGAGTACAACATCGGCAGGTCGTACCGAGGTCAACATGCCTTGCTCTCCACCGTCCTCGGTTCGCGCTTCGAAGCACCGCAATTCGTCGGGCGACATGTAAGCCGTTACATCAAAGGCTTAGTCGCACTCAATACCTCCCGCCACACGTCTGCAAGTATCAGCTTTGACAATGATATATGCCGATAAGAACAACAAGCCAGCCAAAAGTCCAGTAAATATAATGTAAAATAATGTAAAATTACATTGCACTATTGTTTCGCACGTTGGACATAAAATTCACGGAACTCTCCTTTCATCCTTGCAAATGTCACGTTACAACCCTCTTCGGCAACGAAGGTGGAGGTCTGCAGTGAATGGCCGGGTAAAGATACTGATTGTTGGGCATGGCGTACTTGGTGGGGCCGTTCTTGATTTTCTCTGCCAAAGTGGCAGACCCTACGATCTGCACGTTGGAGCACGAGATCTCCAGCGGGCCTCGTTGAGGGTCAACCTCTCAAAGTACACTGCCCTCAACCTCGGGCTCTCTCCTGCCATTGAGATAGTTCCGCTGGATTTGATGAATACAGAGGCGACAGCAGAGCGCCTAGCGGCCCTCCGTCCTGACATAATTTTTAATGCCACGACTTTGCATTCCTGGTGGCGGATAACGCAATTGCCGACCGATGCCTATCAGCAGATCGATCGAGCACGCGGCGGGGTATGGACGCCTATGCATCTAATGCTCATACGACGCCTCATGAAGGCTGTGCGGGAAGCTGGTGTGGAGAGCATCGTCGTAAACGCATCCTACCCTGACGTGACGAATGCCGCGCTTGCGGCCGAGGGTCTCTCGCCGACAATTGGGATCGGTAACATCGCAAACGCCGTGCCGGGCATCCGGTTGGCAGCCGCACATCTTCTGGGTTGCGAATTGAAAGCGGTGGATGTGCAGTTTTTTGCCCAACATTATGTCAGTTATCGTATGCCAAGCACCGGTTCCACGGACGGAGCGCCCTATCACTTGAGCATATATCGGAACGGCCAGGAAGTTAAGCCACAGGAACTGGGGCATGATGAGATCTTCGCGAACGTGGCCGGACGTTTCCGCCGGGTCAAAGGTCTTGCGGGCCAATCCGTCACCGCTTCGTCAGCGACAGCCATTCTACGTGCGTTTGCCGATCACTTGGAACGCGTTGTTCACGCGCCGGGACCACTAGGTCTCGTGGGAGGCTATCCCGTTAGGATTGCTCCAACTGGTATTTCGATCGAACTGCCTCAAGGCTTGTCATTGGACGATGCGGTGGAGATCAATTCACAATGCCAGAAGTACGATGGGATCGAGGCGGTCGAAAGCGACGGTACCGTGCGCTTCACGGTTGAATCGGCAGGAATCCTGCGTGAGTTGCTCGGCTATGATTGCGAAGCAATGCCGCTGGATGAGTGCGAAAAACGCGCCGAGGAGTTGGCAGCTAAATACGCCGAATATTGCGGTCGCCTTCAATCAGGCGCGATTCGCGCCGCCTGACTTCAAGCGTGCGTGTCCCAATGGCGTTGACCAAGCGCGCGATCCGCACGGGATGGCAGGCTTTTGGGATTACATAATCCCCCACGCCCGAAACCGTCCCCTGCCCGTCATCTCGCGCAGTCCTAGCTCGCCGACCAGGTTGAGCGCCCCCTGCTTCGAGACTTTTAGCACCTCCTGAACCATGCCGGTGGAGACAATCGGCCGCGACAGCACAAGCTCGAGCAGGTCAGGCAGTTTCGAGCTGGCGCGGCGTTGCTTGAGCCGCCGCTCCATCTGGCTTTTCGCCAGTACGAGACGGTCATGCTCCTTCAGGCCAGCCGCGGCTGCGTCGTGAATGGCATCGAGGGAGGCCAGCAGCCGGTCGCTCCGATTGCGCGCCCGCCGCCGCTCCCGCGGAATGGTTTTTGCCCCGACATGAAGTCCGGCGAGATGGTGCGCGGCAAGGCCCTCTTGCCGCAGCAGCGCTGCTACGAGCAGTGATCCAAGCCAGGTGGCATGCTGCAGCACCTCGATGTCTTGCCAGGCCTCGAGGAGGATCGCGGCGCGCATCACCAACGGCCACTTCCGCGTCTCGGAGAGCACGGCCTGCCATTCGGCCAGCCGTTCTTCTTCATTCCAGTCGAGATCGTAGATCAGGTATGGCCGATCGTCCGAACGCGGCGGCCTCGCCGGCACGTCGGCGCCGTTCAGGATCCTTGATGAGCGTGCCAGGACGGCATCGATCTCGGCAAATTCTTCGGCCAGAAGATCGGCCTCAGCATCCTCCCGAACATCGGCTTCAACGGAACTGGCTCCAGCCTCCTGCCCTTCCCGGTTTTTTTGGCCCTCCGCCGCCGGCATGGCGCCACCCCGGCCGGTCAGGGCCAAAAAACCGTCCCGGCCGAGCGCCCAGTCCGGCTTTTGCGACAGAATTCGCCGACGGGTCCGCAGCACCGCATGTGCCCGCGTGAGTTCATGGGTCGGGGTGCGGATGTCCATGTGGGCGTCGTGCAGAACGAGGTCCTCGAGGTGGACAAGCTCGCCCTCGAGCCACAGTGCTGCGGCCGCGTCAGCGAAGTGCTGGCGTTCGATGAACCCTTCGCGGACCAGCGAGCGGGCCAGCCGCTCGTCGAGCCGCGCCAAAACCTCGGTGGCTGTCGCTTTTACTTCCCGATTTCAAATGCCGGAATGTCATGTGGCGGTTAGGTTTGCACGCTATCGGAGGCGCAAATTTTCGCTAACGATTTCACTGAGCGCCCGATTTGCCGAACCGATTGCACAACCGAAAAGCGGTACCCGCCCCGTCGCATTCCGACGAAGCCTGGTCGGCGGCACGTCGTCTCGCTCGCGAGCTCGACAGGGTTCTCGACGGTTCGGGGCCACGACGCGCGGCGATCAACCGGGCTGCGGCCGAGCTGCGCCTCTCGACCCGGCAGGTTTACAATCTGCTCGCGCGCTACCGCATCGATCGGACCGTGACGTCGCTGCTGCGCAAGTTGGGTGGCAGCCGCAAGAAGCGCCTTGATCAAGGCATCGAGGCGATCATGGCGACAACACTACGAGAGCAGTGGCTCGTGCTGGAGGCTCCGCCGCTCGCTCCCGTCGTGACCGAAATCCGGGCTCGCTGCGAGGAGGCCGGCCTGGCCGCCCCGTCCTATCTCACCGTCGCCCGCCGAATACCGGGGCTGTTCAGCCCCGAGGAGATCGCGAGGAAACGGTCCGCCAATCCGAAGCATCTCCAGCGACTCAAACCTCGGCCAGGATACATCCAAGCGGCGCGCCCGCTCGATGTCTGCCAGATTGATCACACGCCTACCGACATCAATTTCGTGGAGGTTATCGACGGCGGCGGAACCTTCATCGGCCGGGCATATCTCACGATCGTCACCGACGTGGCCACCCGCTGCATTCTTGGCTTCTGCCTCACGCTCGAGAAACCGTCGGCGCTGTCGGTCGCACTCTGCCTGGCGCATGCCATGTGTCCAAGGGAGGCATGGTTGGCCGCACGCGGCATCGAGCATGGATGGCCGATGCTCGGTCGACCACGGTCGCTCGTCACCGACTCCGCAAAGGAGTTCAAAGGGCATGCCTTCCAGCGCGGGTGCGAGGACCACGGCATTCGGATCCGCTACCGGGATCGTGGCCGCGTCCACCAGGGCGGAGTGGTCGAAAGGCTGCTCGGGAAGCTCAACGCCGTTCTTGCGACGCAGCCCGGCTCGACGGGCAGATCCGTGGCGAACCGCGACCAATATCCCGCGCAACAGCGAGCCCGTCTCAGCTTCGCGGATCTCGAGCGATGCGTCGCGCTCGCGGTGATCGACCACAACCTTCAGGAAAACGCGAGGACATTGAAGGTGCCGGCCACAGAGTGGGAGCGGCAGGCGCATGATTTCTCCCGCTTTGACGATGATCCTGTGCGTGTCCTGCTGGCCTTCCTGCCCGGCGCAGAGCGACGCCTCTCGCCGCAGGGGATCAGCATGTTCGCGCAGGACTACTACTCGCCGTGGCTGGGCGGCCTGGTTCCGCAGCGAGACCGGCTGGGCAGGCTCGAAGTGCGGTACGACCCTCGCGATATCAGTCACATCTACATCCGGGATCCGGAGACCAGAGAATTTCGATCTGTGGAGCGGCGCGACGGCATGCTTGCTCCGATAACGTTGTGGGAGCACGAGGCCGACCGCCTGCAGCGACGCGCCGCGAACGCGCGCACGGACGTCGAGAAGGTGACGCTGCGCCGCCGGATCGCGGAGATTGCCGGCGGAACGAAGCCGTCGAAGGCGGAACTTCGTAATGCTGTGCGCAGAAGTCATGCCGCAGACGCCCCAAAGCCCTATGACGCGATGCGGCCGGCGGCGCCGGCACCCGCCGATCATCCCGCTCGCCCAAAGCGTCGCCTGCCGGTGGAGGATTGGTAAGATGACTGATCATCTTCTCGATCACGTTCGCCCGCATATCGACCACAGCACGGAAGAGCGGATTGCGTATATCCAGACGCCGCGATGGACTGATCGGCGAGATCGTGGCGATTGTCTCCGCGGCGGCCGCGGCCGCGGTGAGGTCCCGTGAGGAGCGGATCACGAAACCGGGGATCGAGGCGCTTCGCTACGTCCCGGTCTCGAAGCGCCGGCGGGCACCAGTGCGCGACGACCTGCTGTGATAGGTGATGGCGCACGGGCGGGCTTCGCGATCGAGATTCGCGAGCGATACGGCGACGTCGTTCCTAGTCGGTGGCCGGTTTCTGTCGACCCGCAGCCGGACGAGCTGCTGTCGAGCTGGATCAGCCGTCTCGCGCTCGCAAACGGAATCGCACCGCGGTCGTTCGCCAGCGTCCTCGGGCTCGGCAACGGGATGTGGTCGCCGCGCCTCGATCTTCATCTTCCACGCCACGTCGCCGCTTGGCTCGCTGATCAGACGAGTGTTCCGCGTGAAGAAATCATAACGATGACCATGACCGGTTGTGCGTTGATCCCGCTCCTGCTGCCTCTTCGCGAGAACGCGCACCGGAGCCGTTCCACCTGGATGCAGTATTGCCCTCTGTGTCTCGCCGACGACGAAGCACCGTATTTTCGCCGGCAGTGGCGGCTGTCATCTCGGATATCCTGCTTCATGCATCGTTGCAGCCTTCGCGATCGATGTCCCAACTGCCACGCCGGTGTCGCCTCTTTTGACCTAACTGAGCTCCGCCCACAGCATTTCTGCGCGCGATGCCGCTTCGATTTGCGTGGCGCCCCGAAGACCTCCATCAACGCAGCGTCGCGGCGGCTCGAACGTGCCATCGCGGACATCTGCAGCATCGAAATTGCCAAACGCTCGCCCACGATCAAAGATCTGGTGTCGCGCCTGCTGCATGCGCCAGTTGTCGCCGACATTCGCTCGGTAAAGCGCCTGACCAGCCTATCGGCTGCAACGCGCATCCACTGCTTCAACGCGCTTACGACGCAGCCTGCAGACTGGTTGTTCAGCAATGAGGATGGTGCCATCGCGCATCGACGTCGGGCTATTCTGTCTGAGGGCGGCCACTCAGAACTGATCGCTCGATTTACAGATATCCTGGAGAAGACTCAGCAATCGCAATTGTCAAAGCGCTCACCACCCCCGAATGCTGGCCTCATCGATCTGCTTGAGGCGTATTCGCGAGTCATTTGATCGGGATCCCCTCAGGGCAGCATCTCGTAAGCCGTCTCTGTGACCCTCGAAATTGGGGGGCAATGCAGTCGCCCAAACGCTTCTCACGAAGGGGGATCAATTGTATTCTGCGATTCGGTGCTCTGGCAGGAGCGCGCCGCCCGTCGTTGCGAAGCTGTTGACAGCACTGCCGTTGCTGACGCTCCCGTTCATGTCATGTTCGGGCTCGCGAGGTGGTTGACGGGCGACACTTCCCCACGAGCCAGGAGAACTGGCATGTCCAAGACAGATATTCAGCCGTCCTCGATTGAGGGCATAAAGCGCCTTGCCAAGGCGATCTCAAAGCGAGATTCGATCTCGCACAGCAAAGCCCTCGACACAGCATCACAAGCATCGGGCTTTGGCAATTTTCAGCATGCACGGCGATCGTTGACCGCATGTTCAGCGGAAGCCGGCTCGACGCGGCAGGCCGTCTACATCTCCACCTTCTGGCGCGATGGCCTAACAGGAGCCTCCGGCCGTGAGACGATCCGGGTATTCTTATCAACGCCACTCGATGAGCTGATCAAGCCATCTCAGTATCGATATGCTCATAAGCTCGGTCGTTTCCGACGTCATGCCTCAGACCATGTGGTCGATGAGTATCGACCGGACTCGGCGAGCGCGGCTCTGGAGCGCGCTTGCGGAGCCGCGAGGGTACTGCAGTTCATGGACATCACCGGCCTGCAGCCATCCAAGGCAGACGTCGAACGCGGAGCGGTATATTCGGCCCGCTTGCCTGGACGTGATCATGGAAGTGTCTGGTACGATCCAGTGGCAAAACATCATGTCGGCGCCGACGAACCTTACGCCGCGAGTGTTCCGTCGAAAATTGCCGAACGGGACGCCTGGGCGCGGCAGCACAACTGGTCGCTTGCAAGGCCGGAATGGGCGGGGATGTACTATCCGGAAGGCTGTGAACTTTATCTGTATGCCGATACGTCGAAGGGATATTCGCTGGATCGGCTCCTCAAGGCGCTTTCCAAGGCTCCTTCACCGATCGTGCCCGCGAATTGTGACAGGGTCGCCGTCGAGGGTCACGTTCCTTTTGTGACTCCGGGAGAGAGGGCTGAGGCCGAGGCGAAGCTCGCGAGAAACGTCCAACGAAAAGCTCCCGCGCCACGCGGTCCCAAAACCACTGTCGAGTACCGGCTGCCGCTCAGCGGTCAGCGCCGCCGGCGTCCGAAGGCGGCAATGCCCGTGGACGCGCATGCCAGGATAGGCACCCTGCTGAAGAGTGTGCTGACCGACACGCGAGCGCGCGCGGGCGTGTACAAGCGCGTTGATGCCGTCCGAAGCGAGCTTGATGACTGGGTTCAATGCGAACACGATCGGGCGGCCATGCCCGATGCGGTATTTTTCGACCTCTACTACGGAGAGAATTCCATTGAAGGAAAGCCAAAAGCTGGCGAACAGCACATCGAGAACCTCCGCCTCGCACAGTCCGTGCTGATGCAGCACTATCCGGATTGTGCGCCGTTGAGAGAGCTCATAGGGAAAATCGATCTTGCTGTCCGATCTCTCGAGAAGCTGCGGTGACGATGGCCGGTCGCCGCCGGCCCAGGCACAGGGCCTCTATTCGTCGGCGTCGGCATTATTCTCGCCGGGGCCCGAAAACCCCGGCATGATGTCGCCCGCAAGCAGCTTTTTCCTTCGACAGCAGCCCGGCATCCTCCAGCGCCTCGAAGTCGGGAAGATCGCGCAAGGTTTCGAGCCCGAACTCCAGCAGGAACTCTTTTGTCGTCACGTAGGTGTAGGGCGCGCCCGGGGTCGGGCTACGCGGACCGGAAGCGATCAGACCGGCACCGCGCAGATGACCAATAAAATCGCGACTGATCTCCTTGCCGAAGAATGACGACAACTCGGTGCGGGTGATTGGCTGGAAGTAGGCGATGCACATCAGCACCAGCACCTCTGACTGCGAGAGGTGTACCGCGCGATCGTTGCCGCCGGCTGCACTGCGGATGGCGTCGGCATAGGCAGGCCGGGTCAGGTGCTTCCAGCCACCGGCGACGGCGACGAGGTCATAGGGTCGGCCGCGCAATTCCTCGCGAATGTCGTCGATCAAAAGATCGATGCTGCAGCTTTTGCCGACAATCCGGGCGAGCGTTTCGCGTGTCACCGGTTGGCTGGCCGCAAAGATCGTTGCTTCGACACGGTTCATCCATTCGCGCCAGCGCGCCTCCGGCGGCAGGTGATCCAGCTCGCGATCAAACAAATGGTCATTTGGCCGGCCGTCGCCTCCTTGCGCCCCTCCCCTTCTCCTACGTGCACTCTCCACCATCGTCTTCACAGCCCGTAGATACGGAAGGCCGGACGGCCGGACAGCTCGCGCACGGCGCCGAGTTCGACCAGCCGGTCGAACAGGCGGCGCAGCCCACGGTCACTCATGCCGGCGATCTTTTCCGAGGCAACGATCGCGTCGTCGGACAGGAGCTTGTCGACAACAGCGTCCGCCGCCTTGGCCCTGAGTTTCGGGGCAACAGCAAGCAGCCGGCCCGCGCGGCGCTCAAGCTCGGCGGAAAGATCAATGGCGCGCAGGGCAGCGCGCGCCTGCGCGGCAAGCAGACTTTTGGCACGCTCAGGATCTGTCTCAATGCCTGTCGCCAGAGAGCTGGCTGCCGATCGACGCGGGCGGGCGCTTGTACCCAAGCCTGCCTCGGCGCCCAGCAGCGGCACCGCGTGGGCCCAACCCAGCCGATGCGCCAGCAGGGCGTCGGCGAGCCAGCATCCGAAGGCTCGTGCGAAGCCATATCTTTCGGCAGCCGTGAACGCGCCGGTCAGCATGCCGACCATTCCGATGCCCCCGGGGAGCTGTCGAAGATCGTCCGCCAAGTCGCTGACTGCGTCGTCGTCGCGGCGGAGACCGAGGTCATCCAGCACCGCGCCGATGCTGGCCTCGGTCAGCAGTTTCTCGGCAGGCGTGCTGGCCAGCCGGCGCCAAGCCAACAGCATCGATCCGGCGGGACCGACGGACAAAAAATCGCCCGGGCGTGTAAGCAGCACGGCGTCGCGCAGCGCGCTTTCGTCCTCGACGCGGCCGGCCTGCTTCGCCGTTGCCGCGGCCGCCGAAAGCGCCAGGCGCTGCCGCCAGGCGCCGGACCACCGCTCCTGCCGGCGGACCACGGCATCGAGCGCGCCTATGGCAGCGCCGACAACGAGCGCCACATCCTCTGCGTTTTTGCTCGCAAGGCCTTGTGCATCCGGGACGGCGCGGCGCAGCCAGGCCGGCACCGTTGTCATCGGCGCGGTCGAAGGGGCACCGGCAAGCGTGGCGTGGTGGCGCGGAGAGGGTTTGGGACGCAGAATCATCGAAAGCACGATGAATCACGACGGCGCTTTTGGCAAGCACATCACCTCCTAACCGCCGCGCCTGTCGTTTGCGTGTAATGAATGATAATCTTGCATTATCGTTCGTTGTGGAAATCCCTGTCGGTCATCCTGTGTCGCTCGCCCTGGATGGGTGGAAAAGCCGGCATTTGCGCGGTTTCAGGCGTCGGTTTCATCCCAGATCGGCGGATTCTCACCTTAATTGGGTGGACAGCGCGACCAAGATAGGTGGAATTCGCGGGACGCGACCGCCAGTTCGGCCGGTTTTGAATCGGTTTTCGTAAGACTGCGTGCCGGAAAAGTTCGTCAGCCGGCCGCTAACCTCTTGAACTACCTTGGTATTGTCCCACCCCTCCGGCAAAGACGCGCCTTGTCACGCAGTCTCACGATTTCCGACTCGGATTCACGTGGTCTCATGAAATCCGCTTCGCCCGCCGGTGGAACTAAAGCCAAATCGATCGTCCCTAGCGCCTCGATACCGGTCCTTCAGGTCGCTCCGGCTCCAAAAGACCAGTTTTGCCCGTTTTCGGCGGTAGCGCGCCCGTGGACGTTATTGTGGCCCCTTCCGAGAACTCGCCCGGGTAACGATTTGCAGCGCCTCTATTTCGCTTGCAACGGCATACAGGCCGCCTTGCCGGAGACGGCGGGAAGATCTATATATGATCGTATAGCCGTATAGAGCACAGGGTATGGAGATGGCATTTTCCGTCAAGGACGAAAGCACCGATGCGGCGGTCCGCAGACTGGCAAAGCTCAAGAACATGAGCCTTACCGACACGATCCGCGACGCCGTCGAACAGGAGTATCAACGCAGCCGCGGCGCAATCCCCCTGCCCCAGCGGCTGAAGGCGCTTGCCGAGCGTTATCGCGCCTTTCCCGAAACCAGCGCCCAAGCCGACAAGGCCTTTTTCGATGACCTGTCCGGAGAATAGCTGATGTTTGTCGACGCATCGGCCATCATCGCCATCATAGGCGACGAAGAGGATGGCTTGGCGCTTGCTGCGCGCCTTGGTCAGGCCGGGAGTGTCCGCGTCTCGCCGATCGTTGTGTATGAGGCCGTCGCCGGCCTGGCGCGCAAACGTGCCTGCCCGATCGAAGAGGCAGAAGAGCTTGTTACCCTTATGTTGGACGAGATTCCCGCGCAAATCATCGAGATCAATGGCGCGATCGGGCAGGAAGCCATCCGGGCGTTCCATCGGTTCGGTAAGGGCCGGCACAAGGCGGATTTGAATATGGGCGATTGTTTCGCCTACGCCTGTGCCAGGCTGTACGGCATTCCGCTGCTATTCAAGGGCAATGATTTCGTGCACACCGACATCGAGGTGGCATGATGGACCGGAAAGCAGAGGGCGAACATACCGCCGGAGAAGACAAGGCCAGCGACGACCTGCCAGATATCGTCGACGTGGTGATGGAAATGGGCCAAGCTCCCACCGATCCCCCCTCCCCTCCTCCGCAGCCGGCGTACCGGTCGCAGCCGGCGTCCAGTTCGGAGCCAACGTTGGGCCTTCCGGCTCATCTGGAACGGCTCGCTGACCACGCGCGAAAATATGTCCAGGCGGCGAGCTCCGCTAACACCCGCCGTGCCTACGCCGCCGACTGGAAGCACTTTGCCGCCTGGTGCAGGCGTCAGCATCTTGACCCCCTGCCACCGGATCCGCAGATCGTCGGCCTTTACATCACCGCCTGCGCGTCCGGTAAGGGAACAGGAGACAAGAAACCGAACTCCGTCTCAACGATCGAGCGACGTCTCTCCTCGCTGACCTGGAATTTTTCGCAGCGTGGCCAGCCGTTGGACAGAAAAGACCGGCATATCGCGACTGTGCTGGCCGGAATTCGCAACAGCCACGCCTCCCCTCCCCGGCAGAAAGAAGCCATTCTCCCCGAGGATCTGATTGCCATGCTCGAAACGCTAGACCGCGGTGCCCTGCGGGGCCTGCGTGACCGCGGCATGCTGCTGTTGGGCTTCGCCGGGGGCCTGCGCCGCTCCGAAATCGTCGGTCTCGACTGCGGCCGTGACCAGACCGAGGACGGTCGCGGCTGGATAGAGATTCTCGACAAAGGGATTTTGGTGACCTTGCGCGGAAAGACCGGTTGGCGTGAGGTCGAGATCGGCCGCGGCTCGTCGGATACTACCTGCCCCGTGGTCGCCCTGCAGACCTGGCTGAAACTCGCCCGCATCGCGCATGGACCGTTGTTTCGGCGTGTCACGGGGCAGGGCAAGGCGATTGGTTCCGAGCGGCTCAACGACCAAGAAGTGGCGCGGCTGGTCAAGCGCGCGGCACTCGCCGCCGGTGTTCGCGGGGATCTTTCCGAAGGCGAGCGTGCGACGAAGTTTTCGGGCCATTCGTTGCGCGCCGGCCTTGCCTCGTCGGCTGAGGTCGACGAGCGCTACGTGCAAAAGCAGCTCGGCCACACCACCGCCGAAATGACCCGGCGCTATCAGCGCCGAAGAGATCGATTCCGCGTCAATCTCACCAAGGCGAGTGGCCTTTAGTGGGGGGTCAGCGGCGGAATCTACGCGAGGCGGAGCGGCTTGCCCAGCGCGCCTGATGCTGCAGAGGAGTGTTGTGGCGCGGACGCAAAAAGCGGGAGCGCGCATCCATGGAAACTAGGATCATCTGACAACCGGAACGATTTTGCGCGATGACAATAGAGCCGATCCGCCTGCCCGATGCCGCCACCGTCGAGGCCGTGCTCGCCGGCCTCGATCCGACCTCGGCCGACACGGATCTGGCCCTTGCCCTGACGCAAACCTTTCCCGGCTTCCCGTTCACGGCCGCTGCGGTCGATGATTTTTACTGGCGCGGCGACGCCCGCACCATCTTGTCCGCCGACGGTACCCGCCTCGGCGACCATCGCGTCTGGGTCGAGCGCGAGTTAGCCGCGCTCGGCGGCAATCTCACCGCCTTCTGGAACCGGCACCGATCGGGTGACCAAAAATTCACCGAATGGCGTGGCACCAGCGTCTTTGCCTTCGCCCGCACCGGCCGCGGCGTCGCTGACTTCGTCCAGATCTCGCGCGGCCGCGACGTCGAATATCTGGCCGGGTCGGTCGTCGATCCGGACTACCGTCCCTACAGCGCCGACGATCTGTTCGACCCGTCCTGGGTTCGGCGCGAACCTGACACCGACGCGCCCGTGCTTGCCGGACCCGTCTACCGGCTGCGCGGCCGCACGGGTGGTGGCATCGTCCACATGAAGAGCTTTCTGGCGCGCCGGACCCGCATCGAAGCGGAGCAGCGGCAGGCGCAACGACCGGAGGCCGGCTTGATCCGCGAGGTCGGGCCGGACAGCGCACGTGACACACCATCCATGTATGCCAATCCCGAGTGGTTCGATTTCGTGCCGCGCGAAAACCGTTTTTTTGCGGACTGGGAACGACCGAGTGCGTCTGTCGAAAGAATTTTTGACCATTGGGCTTTCGACATCCACGATTTGGAGCATCGCGGCAGGCGCGAGATCGGTTTTATCCCGCGGCCGCTCAAAATGCCCCGCCGAGAAGCTGCTGTTGGACGACGGCGTTTCGGTGCACCACCTGATGGAGGGGACAGAGGCGGTAGACGCCGAGATTGGCCAGCCCTTCGCGTGGTTCTTTCTGATGACGCACGGGCACTGGGTCGATCCGGACGTCGGCGACGCGATCGCTAAAGGCCTGCGTCAAGGACGGGTGCGTTTGCCCAGTCGAGACGCCGCCGTACTGCTCGCCTGGGCCGGCCGGCGCTATCTGTTCTAAGCGCCACAGATGCACATCTCCCAAAAAGGCATCGGCGCGAATTCGCTGCGCGCCTGACCTCGGTTTCGGTTACCTCGAAGCACGGTCTCTGGCCGCAACCGACTATCCCTGCCCTGGCCGCCACCGGAAGCGCTGTTGGTATCGTCGCGCATCATCTGGGGACAGAGCCAGGCGCGAAGCCGATCCGGGCGCACGGCCTCGACGGTCCGCCGGCGGCGGCGAAGTGGGGCGGCTTGGCGGGAAAATTCAACGCACCGGGGCTGCAGAACGCCATCAAACCAAGCGAGCTGGCCGTGCGCGCCAGCGCCCGACCGCGCGGCGCAAGAGCAACGATGAGGTCATCGCCGATATTTTGCCCGCCCTCCTTGGCAGCCTTCGCTGGGAACCGTCTCCTCTCGGACTCGGCCACCGTGCCGTTTTGCTGGCTGCTCTCGCATCTGGTGGTCGCCGTCGCAGCGAAACTGCTACTCTCCCCGCGTCGAACAGGGTCGAGGAAGAGTCGGTGCCGGCCCGATCCCAAGGCGCACCCCGACGGCGAAAGGCTGCCCTGCCTGTCGATCCGCTGGCATCAAGACGACACAGGCCGGCAGCGACGCTTTCGTGCTGCCAGTCGCCCGGCAGGTGCCTTTGCCGCAGTCGTGGTTGGATCGGGCCGGGTAGTGGTCCAGCACAGGCGACAGCGCACTGGAGTAAACGTATGGCGGAAGGCCGGGAGGGTGGGTTCGCGCTGAGAGTGCCGCGGTGCTCGAGCGACTTCAGTCCTCCTTTTTCTTCACGTGAATCCAGAACGGAGCAGTTGGCCGCGGCCAACTTTGCAGGTTGACCGCGACAGAGGCACTATTGGCACCGGTGCGATTCGCACGAAAGAAGAGTTGGCCGCGGCCAACTTTTGACGGCCGACCACCGGAAACCGTTGAATCATAAGGGTTCTTGGCATGGTTACCGAATCGTGCCATGTTCGATACGGTTTTTTAGCAATTCGCCGCTAAAAAGCGCATCGAAAGGGGAAATCGATGTTGCAGACTCAAAACGTATCGACGGCCATTTCTTCCGACGCGCGGATTGCTCATCATGCGCGCCAGCTGTCTATGCAGCTGCAGTTACTGCGAGAGCGCCTGTTTCCGCCGTCCTCCCAGAAGATGTTGAAGACGTTCACCTCCGGCGAGGCCGCTCAGCTCGTCGGGGTATCGGACGGCTACCTACGGCAGCTTTCAATAGATGGCAAAGGCCCTTTGCCCGAGGTATCCCAGACGGGACGACGTTCGTACTCGCTCGCCCAAATTCATGATTTGCGGCAGTACATGGCTTCTATCAAGCCGAAGGATGCACTCACGTACCTTCCGTGGCGGCAGAGAGGCGAAAAGCTCCAGACGATTGCCGTTGCCAACTTCAAGGGCGGCAGTGCAAAGACAACGACATCCATCTACCTCGCACAGTATCTTGCCTTGCAGGGATATCGTGTTCTCGCGGTTGATCTCGACCCCCAGGCTTCGTTGTCGTCGATGCTCGGTGTTCAGCCGGAGTTCGATCTAGCGGAAGGCGATACGCTCTATGGTGCGATCCGTTACGACGAGAAACGGCGGCCGCTGAAGGAAATAATCAGAAAAACGTACTTCGCTGGCCTCGACCTCGTTCCCGGGAACTTGGAACTGATGGAGTTCGAGCACGAAACCCCGACTGCACTGATGGAGCAGCGGAAAGCAAGCAACAGCGAAATCTTCTTTCGGCGCGTCGGCATGGCCTTGGCCGAAGTCGAAGCCAATTATGACGTTGTGGTGGTCGACTGCCCGCCGCAGCTCGGATACCTGACGCTTGGTGCGGTTTGCGCAGCGACATCGCTTCTGATCACCGTCCATCCTCAGATGGTCGACGTGGCGTCAATGTCGCAGTTTCTGCTGATGACTTCCGACCTTCTGTCGGTCGTCCGGAAAGCAGGCGGCGATCTGAACCACGATTTCATCCGGTATGTCATAACGCGCCATGAGCCGCACGACGGTCCCCAGGCACAGATCGTTGCCTTGCTGAGAAGTCTTTTCGGGGACGAGGTTTTGGCGGCGACAGTGCTGAAATCGACGGCGATCGCCGATGCCGGGCTTACGAAACAGACACTCTATGAAATCGAACGAGGACAAGTCCGCCGCTCGACATTCGATAGGGCGATCGAATCCCTGGATGCAGTCAACGGGGAAATCCTCGGCGGCATCGAAAAGGCATGGGAGCGGTCATGAGCAGGCGAGACGTTCTGAACGGAATATTTGCCGATACGACCCGAGAGTTGGCCGCGGCCAACTTTTCCAAAGAGGCGGATGGCGGTCGTGTTCTGGCGGGTCCCGTAAGGACGATGGGACTTGCCCTCGACCGCATGGACCAGGAAGCCAGAGAACTTCGGGAAGCCTTGAAGTCCGGCGAGAGGGTTGTCGAACTCGATCCCGAACTCATTGACGGCTCATTCGTGCGTGATCGCCTCGACGGCGAGGTACCCGCTACGGACGATATTGTGAGGTCGATCGAGGAAAACGGCCAGGAAGTGCCCATCCTCGTCAGGCAGCACCCCGATCTCGAAGGACGATATCAGGTTGCCTATGGCCATAGGAGGCTTCGTGCTGTCCGGCTCCTCGGGCGGAAGGTAAGGGCGGTTGTCAGGCGATTATCGGACAATGAACTCGTCGTCGCACAAGGCATCGAAAACACTGCGAGAAAGGATCTCTCTTACATCGAGAGAGCGGTCTTTGCCTTAAGCCTCGAGACACACGGCTTCGGCCGCGATCTGATCATGCAGGCGTTAAGCACTGAGAAGACGGAACTGTCGAAATTGTTGTCCGTCGCCAAGGGCATTCCAGGCAGCCTAGTCAAAGCTATCGGTGCCGCACCCTCTATGGGCCGTCGCAGGTGGATGGATATTGCCGAAAAGATCACTGATCCCAAAGCGATGGAAGTCGCTAGAAATGCCATCCACAGGCCTGAATTCGAGGCCTTAGGCTCGGACGAACGCTTCATGATGGTTTTGGCTGAGGTTTCGAAGAAGCCGCCGCGAGAGCAGACCATCAGCGAGTGGAAACCGAACGGTGGCAAGGTTGCGGCAAAGATCAAGGACACCGGGAGGGCCTATACGCTCTCTCTCAAGACTGCCGAAGCCGATGAAGGCTTCGGCGCATATCTGACAAAACGGCTGGATGATCTCTATGCCGACTGGCAGGCAAACAGGAAATCGAAGCAGGAGTGAACCGCAAAAGAAAAAGGCCCCCAAACGACCTTAGTCGTGGAAGCCTCTCTCATGTTGTCGCAAACTGAGAATCGCATTTCCACGAATCACTGTCAAGAGTCTAGGCGTCGATTCGGCGAGCAGATTTCTTTTGCCTAATCGAGGGTGAAAGAAAATGGAGACGGGTATTGCAACGACGCCCTTTGGGCGGCGGCCGATGTCGCTTGCCATGCTGGCAGCGCAAAACGAGTCACGGGAGATCCCCAAGGGCAAGGTCATCGACAAGTGGCAGATCTATCGCAACCTCTGCGAGGGCAAGAGCATCGTCGGCATCGGCGATCGCGCCCTGGCCGTCCTGAATGCGTTGCTGTCATTCTATCCTGACAGCGAGCTGAGTGAGGAAAACGGCCTCATCGTCTTCCCCTCGAACGCACAGCTGTCCCTCAGGGCGCACGGCATGCCGGATTCCACCTTGCGGAGGAACCTGGCGGAACTGGTGGATTGCGGTCTAGTCATCCGTCGGGACAGCCCGAACGGCAAGCGTTATGCACGGAAGGGCAGGGGTGGGGAGATCGAGGAAGCATTTGGCTTTTCCCTGGCGCCGCTGCTGGCCCGTGCTCACGAGTTCGAGGCGGCGGCCGAGCGTGTTCGCGCCGACAACAGGGCGCTCAGGCTTATGAGGGAACGCATCACGCTACACCGCCGGGATATCCAGAAGTTGGTCGAGGCGGCCGTTGAGGAAGACGTGCCGGGCGACTGGGGAGGCCTGTGGAGGCGTTTCCGCGCCGTTGTGGAGGCAATTCCGCGCCGAGCATGCATTGCCGAGCTCGAACCGATCGTGGCCGATCTGGCCGCGCTGCGTGATGAGGTGGATAAGCTGCTGGAAATCCATATGAAATCCACGCATCCGAGCGGCAATGACTCTCAAAACGAGCGGCAGCAATCTGATTCAAATACCGACTCTATTTTTGAATTTGAACCTGCTTTAGAGAAAAGCGGGGCGACGGCCGAGCCAAGGACGAGGACCGCAGAGGCGCCGAAAACATACCCGCTGGGGATGGTGCTGAAGGCCTGCCCCGAAATTGCGGATTATGCCGTCGACGGGATCGGCAATTGGCGCGATCTCATGATAACGGCTGCCCAGGTGCGGGGATATCTGGGCGTTTCGCCGTCAGCGTATGAGGAGGCTTGCCATGTGATGGGCCAGGAGATCGCGGCGATCGTGATTGCCTGCATCCTGCAAAGGGCGCAGCACATCAACTCGGCCGGCGGCTATTTGCGGGTGCTGACCGAGAAGGCGAGGGCAGGGGAGTTTTCGGTCGGACCGATGCTCATGGCTGCTTTGAAAGCTAATGGGTCACCTACCAGGATGGCCGGGTAACCGGCTAATGTGACGATGGCCGCCGTCGCGGCTTGTTGATGACAGTCAGAAACTGTGCTTCTTCAGATCCCAACGGCAGGACCAGCCGTCCCCCCGGTTTGAGTTGCTTCACTAAAGCCGGCGGCGTCTGCTCAGCCGCCGCCGTGACCAGGATCTTGTCGAATGGGGCGTGCTCGGGCCAGCCGCGAGACCCGTCCCAGACACCAATGCCGACATTGGATAAATCGAGCCCCCTGCAGGAGAGCCTCTGCACTGCTTGCGAATTCCTCGACGATTTCGACGCTACAGACTTGCCCGGCGAGCTTCGCGAGAACTGCGGTTTGGTAGCCCAGGCCGGTGCCGATCTCGAGTACCGCCTCGTGCGGTTGCGGTGCAAGGAGATCGGTCATGAGAGCAACGATGAAGGGCTGCGAGACGGTTTTGTCAAAGCCGATCCACAGCGGCATGTCCTGGTAGGCGTAAGGCACAACCGATGCTGGCACGAAGCGATGCCGCGGCACCCGCCGCATCGCTGCCATCGCCCGCTCATCGAGCGCCGCCTTGCCAAGTTCTTCGCTTGCAAGGTCGGTATGGATTGCAATCATCTCGACCATGTGCCTGCGTAGAACCGCGAGGTGCTCTTCGGTCATTGGCTTCATGACGGACGGTGCTTTCCTCAACCATGCTTGCTGCCACTCAGCCTTATATCCTGTTGTCACAGCAACGCCCGCCATCGTTTCCAGTTGCAGGTGGCGCACTCGCTGAAACGAACTCAGACGTACGAACGACCGTTGAGGTCACGGACGATCGGGAGTGCCGCAGCCGTGGGAGTTATGGCCCTAAGAGCTCTCAGCCCTCTGCCCAATCTGGTCAGGCAAGGAACCCGCGCCGCTCGCCGGCTTTTGCATTATGCTTCGCCAAGCAGCGCCCGGCCTAAGTCCCGCAGGGGCATCGCTTCGATGCCATGCTTGAGCGGAAAACGCTCCGCTCCCGGAAAGACGACGATGCGCCGCTCCGGAGCAAGGTCCTCGCAGGCCTGATGGAAACCTTTTTCCACCTTCGGCGTCAGGCTACGCTTGACTTCGATGGCCCAGAGGCGCTGGCCCGGCAATGTAAGCAGCAGGTCGATCTCCGCGCCCGCGGCGGTTCGGTAGAAATGGCTCAGCGTGCCGGCGGGGGCGGCGGCAGTGAGGGTTTCGATGACAAAGCCTTCCCAGGAGGCGCCGGCCACCGGATGTCCAAGCACGTCTTCCTGCGTGGCGAGACCAAGCAGCGTATGGGTGATGCCGCTGTCGCGGACATAGACGCGCGGTGATTTGACCAAGCGCTTGCCGACGTTGGCGTGCCAAGGTTCCAGCCGGCGAACCAGCAGTAGATCGACAAGCAGGTCGAGATAAGACGCGACAGTCTTGCCGTCGACGCCGAGCGCGCGGGCGAACTCGGCGGCGTTGAGCAGGCCGGCCTGGTGGTGCGCCAGCATGGTCCAGAAGCGGCGCAGCGTCTCGGCCGGGATGCGCGGACCGAGGAGGGGGATATCGCGCTCCAGATAGGTGCGGATGAAATCCAACCGCCACCGCTGGCTGGCGCGGTCGCTGGCGGCCAGAAAGCTGTCGGGGAAGCCGCCGCGCACCCATAGCGGACCAAGATCGCCGGCGCCAACCTCGAGACCGTCGATCGGATGCATTTCGAGATAGGCGATGCGGCCGGCAAGGGTTTCGCCTGACTGCTTCAGAAGATCGATCGACGCCGATCCCAACAGCAGGAAGCGGCCAGCTTTGCGGCCGCTGCGCCGACCGCGGTCGATCAGCCCGCGCAGGTTCTGGAACAGGTTAGGTAGCCGGTGTACCTCATCCAGGATGACCAGCTTGTCCTCATGATCGGCCAGATAAAGTTCCGGCTCGGCAAGTCGGGCGCGGTCGGCGTCGGATTCGAGGTCGAGATAGATCGAAGGACGCCGTTCGGCTATTTCCAGCGCGAGAGTGGTCTTACCAACCTGACGCGGTCCGAGCAGCGCCACGGCGGGCATGCTGTCCAGCAACTCGGTGAGTTCGGTCGTGATGCGGCGCTCAATCATCCTTGCAATTATGGAGTGCAATTCCGATTGTGCAAGGAAGAATCGAGGCTCGCGCCGCGCGGGTTCGTAGGGGTTAGAGTCCGCTGGCTTTGGTGAGATTGACGTCGCGACGGCGGAAGCGTGACCAAGCTGCTTTTGCACATAGCGCTCGTCGAGCGCAGACGGTGCCAAAGCCATTTCGGGGTTTTGATCGACGAGAGAGGCCATCTCCTCTATAAGGAGTAAAACGAAAGTTAAGGCTTATCGTTCGTTTTAAACTGTCGACAGGGTGCGGCGGCTTTCGGCCATTTTCGTTGCCAGAAGCGCCGCGATGGGTCATCCTGTCGACGATGATTCTGCGCCCGAAACTGCTTCGCCATGCACCTGTGGCCGTCGGTGCAGCCCTGGCTGCGCTGGCC
Source organism: Mesorhizobium japonicum MAFF 303099 (assembly GCF_000009625.1). Taxonomy (NCBI): domain Bacteria; kingdom Pseudomonadati; phylum Pseudomonadota; class Alphaproteobacteria; order Hyphomicrobiales; family Phyllobacteriaceae; genus Mesorhizobium; species Mesorhizobium japonicum. The sequence continues at coordinate 305,225 of NC_002679.1, read as the reverse complement.
ACTCCCGTGCCGACCTGGCTGCGCGCCGCGGCGGCCGGTCCGGACTCGGTTGAAGACGCTGCGTTTGCCGCGGCCGCGGCGCTGACCGCCCTCGACGCGGTGGTGCGCCGGCAGGAGCGATGGGCCGGCGTCTGGCGGCAGCGCCTGGCACTGGCGGCGGCAGCGGCAACGGCGAAACGCGCCGGCCGGGTCGAGGACGAAGCGGCGCTGCGCGACGCGCTGCTGCTCACCCGTCCCGGCGACGACGTTGGACCGGCCGGCCGTATGCTGCTTGCCTGGCGAACACTGGCATCGCGTCCGGTCGCGACGTTGGTCAGCGAGGCGGTGTTGGTCGATGTCGCCGCGGATCTGGGGAGCGCGCTTGACAAGGCGGCAGCCGGCCAAATCGGCGACGAAATCCAGGCTATGGCTGGCGCGGTCGGTAATGCAGTCGGTGGCGCGGTCGACGCCATCGCCCTGCTCGAGCGTCATGACAGTCGCGCCGCGCGTGAGCTTGGACCATGGCTTGCCGACGCTGTTCTGGCCGGCCGGCTGGGCTGGGCGCATGCGGTGCCCCTGTCTGGCTTGCACCCGGTGGCGGGCGGTCGTCGGTCACCACAATGCCGAACGGCAATCGGGGCAGGCGTCCCGGCAACGCATTTTGGCGGCTTATGCGCAGGCGGCGCTGCAGGCGATGGATCTTGCGGCCGAGCTCGGCCGCCGCGGCGACGGCCTGCTGGCTGTCGCCCCAAAACTGCGGGCGAAAGGATCGGATGCCGTCGTCGAAAAGCTGCTTTCTGACGATGCGGTCGTCGCCTCGGAAAAGATTGCCGGCATGAGCGACCGCGGTATGCGCCGCCTGTTCGACCGGCTGGTCGAACTCGGCGCCGTGCGTGAGCTGTCCGGCCGCCCGACCTTCCGCATCTACGGGCTGTGAGACCGATGGTGGAGCAGGCGCGCGGGAGAAGGGCGAAGGAGCGATCAGATGACCACCTGTTCGATCGCGAATTGGATCACCTGCCGCCGGAGGTGCGTTGGCGCGAATGGATGAACCGCGTCGAAGCAACCATCTTCGCCGCCGGCGAACCGATCAGCCGCGAGGTGCTTACCCGCATCGTCGGCAAGACCTGCAGCATCGACCTGCTGATCGACGACATCCGCGAGGAACTGCGCGGCCGGCCCTACGATCTGGTCGCGGTCGCCGGCGGTTTTCGGCACCTGACCCGCCCGGCCTATGCCGACGCCATCCGTATGGCCGTCGGCTCCAGCGAACGCGCCGTCGACCTCACGCAATCCGAAGTGCTGGTTTTGATGTGCATCGCCTTCTTCCAGCCGATCACGCGCGCCGAACTGTCGTCCTTCTTCGGCAAGGAGATCAGCCGCGACCTGATCGGCAATTTGCGCTCCTTCGGCCTGATCGCCTCCGGCCCGCGCAGCCCGACGCCGGGCGCCCCCTATACCTATGTCACGACAAAGGCGTTCCTGCTGGAATTCGGGCTTGAAACCTTGCGCGATCTCCCCGACTTCGAGGCGCTCGAGGATGCGGGGCTGCTGTCGAAGGAAAAGCTGCTCGCGGGCGACATCATGCCGGGGTTTTTGGGCCCTGGCGAGAGTGGTGCCGACGCCGACGAATAGAGGGCCTGTGCCTGAGCCGGAGGCGACCGACCATCGTCACCGCAACTTCTCGAGCGATCGGACAGCAAGATCGATTTTCCCTATGAGGTCCCTCAACGGCGCACAATCCGGATAGTGTTGCATCAGCATGGATTGTGCGAGGCGGAGGTCCTCGATGTGTTGTTCGCCAGCTTTTGACGTTCCTCCGGCGGAATTCTCTCCGTAGTAGAGGTCGAAAAACACCGCATCGGACATAGCCTGGCGATCGTGTTCGCATTGAACCCAGTCATCAAGCTCGCTTCGGACGGCATCAACGCGCTTGTAAACGCCCGCGCGCGCTCGCATGTCGGTCAGCACGCTTGATGCCCTCAACCGAGGACGGCTGAACATCTGTCTTGGACATGCCTGTTCTCCTGGCTCGTAGGGAAGCGTCGCCCGTCAACCACCTCGTGAGCCCGAACATGACATGAACGGGAGCATCAGCATCGGCAGCGCTGTCAACAGCTTCGCAACGACGGGCGGCGCGCTCCTGCCGGTGATCTTGGACATTGTTCCATCCTTTTCGAGGGGCGGCCGCAAAGCAAAGCCGCCTCCCTCATCTACGAAATCGCCACAACGGATTTATGAAACTGACATGAATTTTCGCGAGCGGGCTGCGCCCCGTGCCGCGCGAACTGGGGTTAGCGCAAGCATGATCCGCGTGACAGCGCGTTCTGCGGGCGTCTATCCGACATCGGCATGTGGCCCGGATATACAGGCGAGAAATTTCGCGAGCGCCGAACTTTTCCGACCGGATTTGCGCTAAAGAAAAGGGCGGCAATGCTGCCGCCCTTGAAGATGTTGAGATGCGTGGGCCTTAGAAACCACCCATACCGCCCATGCCGCCGCCGGGCATACCACCCGGCATGCCGCCGCCAGCCGACTCCTTCTTCGGAGCCTCCGCGATCATGGCTTCGGCGGTGACCAGCAGGCCGGCGACCGAGGCCGCGTCCTGGAGAGCCGTGCGCACGACCTTGACCGGATCGACGATGCCCATGGCGATCATGTCGCCATATTCGCCGGTCTGGGCGTTGTAGCCGTAGGTCGCGCCCTTGTTCTCAAGGATCTTGCCGGCAACGATCGAGGCTTCCGCACCGGCGTTGGCCGCGATCTGGCGGGCCGGAGCCTGCAGCGCACGACGCACGATGCTGATGCCAGCGGTCTGGTCGGAGTTTGCGCCGACAGCGTTGATGCTCAGCGAAGCGCGCAGCAGGGCAACGCCGCCGCCGGGAACGATGCCTTCTTCGACGGCTGCGCGTGTCGCGTTCAGCGCATCGTCAACGCGGTCCTTCTTTTCCTTGACTTCGACTTCCGTCGCGCCGCCGACGCGGATCACCGCAACGCCGCCCGCGAGCTTGGCGAGACGCTCCTGCAGCTTCTCCTTGTCGTAGTCCGAGGTGGTCTCCTCGATCTGCTGCTTGATCTGGGCAACGCGGCCCTGGATCTCGGCCTTCTTGCCGGCGCCGTCGACGATGGTGGTGTTCTCCTTGGAGATCGACACCTTCTTGGCGCGGCCGAGCATGTTGAGGCCGACGTTCTCGAGCTTGATGCCGAGGTCTTCGGAAATGACCTGGCCACCGGTGAGGATGGCGATGTCTTCCAGCATGGCCTTGCGGCGATCACCGAAGCCCGGCGCCTTGACGGCGGCGATCTTCAGGCCGCCACGCAGCTTGTTGACGACCAGCGTGGCCAGAGCCTCGCCTTCGACGTCTTCCGAGATGATGACCAGCGGCTTCGAGGTCTGTACGACAGCCTCGAGGATCGGCAGCATGGCCTGCAGGTTGGAGAGCTTCTTCTCGTGGAGAAGGATGTAGGCGTCTTCCAGATCCGCAACCATCTTGTCGGCGTTGGTGACGAAGTAGGGCGAGAGGTAGCCGCGGTCGAACTGCATGCCTTCGACGACTTCGAGTTCGGTCTCGGCGGTCTTGGCTTCCTCGACCGTGATGACGCCCTCATTGCCGACCTTCTGCATCGCTTCCGCGATCATCGAACCGACCGAGGAGTCGCCGTTGCCGGCGATGGTGCCGACCTGGGCAACCTCTTCCGAGGTCTTGATCTTCTTGGCGTTCTTGATCAGCGTCGCGACGACGTCGGCAACCGCGAGGTCGATGCCGCGCTTCAGGTCCATCGGGTTCATGCCGGCGGCAACCGCCTTGTGGCCTTCCTGGACGATCGACTGTGCCAGAACGGTTGCGGTCGTGGTGCCGTCGCCGGCGATGTCGTTGGTCTTCGAAGCAACTTCGCGGACCATCTGCGCGCCCATGTTCTCGAACTTGTCCTCAAGCTCGATTTCCTTGGCGACGGTGACGCCGTCCTTGGTGATGCGCGGGGCGCCGAACGACTTGTCGATGACGACGTTGCGGCCCTTGGGGCCGAGGGTCACCTTCACCGCGTCGGCGAGGATGTTCACGCCGCGCAGCATGCGCTCACGGGCGTCGCGGGAGAATTTTACGTCTTTGGCAGCCATGTTTTAGCTCCTGGCATGGGCTTGCGATCAAGCCCGAAATTCAGTTGACGGTGAGGCCGATAATCAGCCGATGATGCCCATAATGTCGGATTCCTTCATGATCAGAAGGTCTTCGCCATTGAGCTTGACTTCGGTGCCTGACCACTTGCCGAACAGGATGCGGTCGCCAGCCTTGACGTCCAGGGGAACCAGCTTGCCAGCTTCGTCACGAGCACCGGAGCCGACAGCGATGATCTCGCCTTCCTGCGGCTTTTCCTTTGCCGTATCCGGGATGATGATCCCGCCGGCGGTCTTGGATTCGGATTCGACCCGGCGGACGACCACGCGGTCATGAAGCGGGCGGAACTTCGACTTTGCCATTTTTTGGATATCCCTAGTACGGAGGTTGAGCGGTTCTCCGTTGCCGGAGAGCGGTTAGCACTCGGCAGAGGCGAGTGCTAACGTGGCGGTGAGATAGGCCACAGGTTGGTGCTAGTCAAGACGGAAGAGGGGACGCGCAAAGCGTATAAGATTTGGAATCGGCGCGCGAAAGCACCGGGATCCTTTGCGGGAGGACAAAGCTCTTTTTGCATCACCGACCGCGACTACCTCTCGGTCAGCCGACAGCACTTGACAGGTAAATGGCATACCCGTCCGTTCGAACTGGCCGGCCTGGTTCTGCCACGACGTGAGTCTGATGGGCCTTCCAAGCGCCGATTTGGCCGGTTAGGATTTGCAGGGGCGCGAACAACCGGATGACGAACGCGATGATGCTGGAAAAACTGCGCGCCTGTTGGGGGTTTACCCCGACCGTCGATAGGAACGTCGCCCTGGTGGATGGTTTTCTGAAGGGCAAGCGCTTCGCCGACCTGGCGCAGGAACATGACTTGTCGACATCGAGGGTGCGCCAAATCATCGAGAAGGCCGATCGGCTCGTGGGCGGCGGCATCCTAACCAAGGCTGAACCGTCCAAGGCCTCGCCTCGATCCGATTTCATGGTCGACTATCCGTATGTGTGGAACCTGGCCCAGATGCACCGGCTCGGTAGCGTCACGCCGCACCATTTCTTTGCGGAGTTGGAACGCGCCGGATCGCTGGAGCGGCTGGTCGACAAGATGAAGCGGTTGCCGAGCCGCGCACGAACAACACGTGAGCTGGTGCGCCTCGTTTGGCTAAAGGAAAGGGGCGAGAGCCCATGGCCTGCAATGAAGCGATCAAACATTGCGATCGTGCAACCAAGCTGCCCGGTCGACCATCCGGACCGCGGCCTTCAATGCCAGCTCGCCTTGGAACCGGCCCTTCAGCAATTGGTTCAGCGTGCAGCAGAATCCGGCTGGAGCGAGGACGAGGTAGCCTGCGCGCTCCTTGATCTCGCCGGCGCACGCCTCAAGGGACAGCTACCGAGCGGGGCGTGATTTGATCGGGATACAGGGACCTGGATACGCAGCATCTGCAGCTCCTTAACCGCCAACCCCCCAGGCGACAAACGCTATCGGCGGTCCGCCCGATCAGGCTTGATGTGTCTCTCGTATTCTCGTCGGCCATGGTGTTGCCCGGATGGGGTTCTTTGTGCGACGCCACTATCGTGGCGGCATCGTCGGAAGAACGGTTTTTTCGCCTAGACCTTGATGAAGCCGGCACAAGTAGCCGCAAGTGCCGCAGGCATGAATCCGCGAGGTTTCGTGGCAAGTGACTTGGCTCTATGCGGAGCCCATTTCCCGCTCTTTCGGCTTAATTCCCTTGTTCCAGCCCGGACCTTGCCGATCAACCCGCTGCGGGGTCGGACTACGCAAAGCGTGCCGTCGCTCATGGCTTCGCCATCGCGATGATCGCGGTCCCGGCTGGACCCGACGGGCGCCTGTCGAGCGGGGAATGGTCCCCGCGACCAAGGAGCCAAACAAATGTCGCACGAACTCAGCCTCGCTCAGAGCCACGCCTGGAACCTCGCTCGCATCCTGATGACGCCGGTCATCCTGTTCAAGGTCGATGACAACGAATACAGCGTTCTTCCTGCCGAAGACCTCGACGGCGACGAAGTCGACGCGATCGCCGAATGCTGCCCATACACAGGCGGTCGGCCGGTTCATTGAACCGGCCCTCTATGCCACGGCGTGCCGCTTGCGAGCGGCAGGCCGCAAGGGAGGCTGCGCCGCGGCGGAAGCCGCGCCCTTGCGCCCTTTGCTCTTCGCGGCGGTCGTGGAGTGTTCCCCAAATTGTGTGGAAAGAGATAGACTTGGAGAAAGGCCGGCCGGAAGGCTGCCGGGAGAGAAGAATGGAAAAGGCCGATATAGAAGAGCTGCGTGGCCAGGTCGGCTGTGCGGCGGTGCTGGAGACCGGCGGCTTCGCGGTCGACCTCAAGGAAAGCACCCGCAAGGCGGTCAAATACCGCCGTGGCGATGATATCATCATCGTCATCCATGATGGCAAGGGATGGTTCGACCCGTTGTCGGATGCAAAGGGCGATGTCTATTCTCTGGTGCAGCATCTGGACGGTGGCGATTTCCTGGAAGCCTTCGTGCAGGTGGCATCGCTTGTGGGTTTCGTGCCGAGCGAGCCCGAACGGAAACGGCATTCCCGGGAGACCGAACCCGACCAGTCCGTCCCGCAACGATGGGCGGCGCGACGCAAGCCGTGGCGCGGGTCGGCGACCTGGCGCTATTTGCGCGATGAGCGGCATATTCCCGAACGGGTCATCGCGACAGCGATCGCTCAGAACGTTCTGAGGGAAGGCCCGCGCGGCAGCATGTGGGCCGCCCACAGCGACGCGGCCGGTATCGTCACAGGCTGGGAGGAACGCGGCCCGCAATGGCGTGGTTTTGCGGCCGGAGGCGGCAAGGTGTTGTTCCGGTTGGGGACGGTGACAGCCACCCGCATCTGCGTCACCGAAGCGGCGATCGACGCCATGAGCCTGGCCGCGATCGAACGGATCCGGCGCGACACGCTGTATGCCAGCACCGGCGGCGGCTGGTCGCCGGCGACGGACACGGCTCTTCGCCTGTTAGGAGGAAGGCCGAACACGCGGCTTGTAGCAGCCACCGACGCCAACCCGCAGGGCGAGGCATTCGTGTCGAGGGTGCGTGAGCTTGCCGGCGACTTCGCCTGTGACTTTGAGCGGCTGAAGCCGCTCGCCGAAGACTGGAACGCGATGCTGCAGGACGCGGCGTCCGCCTGACGGCGCCGATCACTCAACCGCCAGGGCAGGATTGAAGATCGCCGGCCCGGGCTTTGCCATGGTCACGTCGACTCGAAAGGGTGCGCCCGCGCGGGCATGACAGTTCGCCGCCAAATTGGGGAGGGCAAAAGGGGAGAAAAGGAGGGGAAACCCGGCTGCCGCATGCCCGCCGGTCGCGTGCAAGGGTGAAGCTTCGCCCGGCTGCGCCGGCCCTTGACCCGCCCGGACGGAGAGGCGGCCGCAGGGGAGGGGTCATAAAGGGCTGAAGATGATGGACTTCCACGAGGGTGCTCCGCGCTCAGCCCGACGAGGCTGAAGGAGCCCGCCGATGAACCGCTTTTCTCCCAACCGTAAAGTCTACCAGGGCATTGCCGACCGCCGGCAGATGTTCCGTTTGTTCGACCGCCATGCGCAGCGCCCAAACCGGGATCACGTCGATGCCGGATCTCTGTATAGCGGGGAGTGGTTTGGAGTCGGCCGCGTCGAGCACGACTACATGCTGGAAATTCTGCCACCGCTCTGGATGCGAAGCGAGATGTTCGCGCTGCGCGAGTTCCTTACCGACAGCATCACCAGTGTCTTCTACACGCTGCGCATCGACGGTAGAACGCGTTACTATCATGCCTATTGCGACCTGAATGTCGCGCGATCGCCTGCCGAAATGCGCGATGCCATCGTCGAGCGCGAGTCCTGGCCGGTGAAGGCGATGACGCGCGAAGAGCGGCTGGAGCATATCTGGAGCGCCACGCACGACGATTACCGTGGCTATGCCGGGGACCGCTGGCTGCCGGAGCATCGCGGCAAGCGCACGGTGCTCTGTTATGGCGGCCGGCAGCGCACCATGCTGAAGCTGCTCGGCGAGCTGACTGATGATGAGATCGCGGCCAAGCTGCCGGTGCATCTGCGCCATCTCCCGATCCAGGCGGCGGCGTGAGGTGGGGCGATGTTCACTTTTCCCATTCTTGCAGTTCGCAAGGTGATCGATCGCGGCATTGCCGATGCCGCCGCCAATGGCGGCTTCCGCAATCCTTACTATGGGACGAAGCCTGGCGAGGGCGAGCGGCCCGGCCTCTGGCTGGTCGGCGACGAGGGTGTCTACCTATTGTCCAACGGCAAACTCGTCGAGGGCGCCCGCGCGCTCGTTGTCTATTCGGAACAATGCCACCCTGTCGGCAATCCCGACTGGTGGCACTACAAGCGCCGGCATTTCGGCGGCGATGACGGCATCGAATTCATCGAGGCCGAGCGGCTGACCCCGCTCTTCGACCGGAATTTTCGCGCAACGCACCTCAACGTGCAGCTCAGCGAGAGCGACATCTCCCTCTCGCTGATTAGACGCTGATCCCTCCAACCCGTGCCGCCGATCCTCCGGCCGATCCGCTCGGTCGGAGGTTTGCGCGCGGCTTCTCGCAAGGAACTATCTCAATGTCCAACGACGACCCCTTCACGCTCGATCTCTTCGGAAATACTGCCCTCTCGTCAGGCCTCGGTCTTGGCGTCACCGCCTTCGGCGACGAGCCTTCGCCCGCTCCTGTCGAACCAGAGCCGAAGACCAGTCCCCAAACTGCTCCCGGTTTCCAACGGGTAGACACATATGCGGCTCGAGGGGAGAACTTCTTTCTCGTAAGCGATCGTGGGCTGGCCCGTGGCTGGAAACAACGCGCCCGCGACAATCTCGCTGCGATCCGTCTCGCCGCCGATATCGAGGCAGCGGATCGTCCCGCGACAGTGGAAGAACAAGCTCGGCTGATCCGGTTCTCCGGCTTCGGTGCATCCGACCTTGCCAATGCCGTGTTCCGCCGGCCGGGCGAAAACGGGTTCCGGAAGGGCTGGGACGAAATAGGATTGGAGCTGCAGGATGCGGTGACAGCCCAGGAATATGCCTCGCTCGCGCGCTGCACGCAGTACGCGCATTTTACGCCGGAGTTCATCATTCGGGCAATCTGGGCGGGATTGCAGCGTCTCGGCTGGCGAGGGGGCCGTGTGCTCGAGCCCGGCATTGGCACGGGCCTGTTCCCGGCGCTGATGCCCGAAGACCGACGGGGCGTGAGCCATGTCACCGGTGTCGAGATCGATCCCGTCACGGCGCGCATTGCCAGGCTAGTGCAGCCTCGTGCCCGTATCGTGAATGGTGATTTCTCGTGCACCGACCTGCCGGCATATTTCGATCTTGCGATCGGCAATCCGCCGTTTTCGAATCGAACCGTGCGCTCCGACCGGACGTATCGGTCGATGGGATTGCGGCTGCATGACTACTTCATTGCCCGGTCGGTCGATCTGCTGAAGCCAGGGGCTCTGGCCGCCTTCGTCACCAGCTCTGGCACCATGGACAAGACAGACAGCATCGCGCGCAAGCACATTGCGAAGTCGGCCGACCTGATTGCCGCCATGCGCTTGCCCGAGGGTAGTTTCCGAACTGACGCCGGCACGGACGTCGTGGTCGACATCTTGTTCTTCCGCAAGCGCAAGGTCACTGAGCCCGAAGGGGATCTGTCCTGGCTCGACATCGAGGAAGTCCGCCAGGCAACACAGGATGAAGGCGCGATCCGCGTGAACCGCTGGTTCGCGCGCCAACCGGATTTCGTGCTCGGCACGCATGCCACGATCTCGGGGTCTTACGGAGAGACCTATTCCTGCCTGCCCCATCCCGGTGTCGATCTGGAGCGGGCGCTCACCGCAGCGATCTCCCTCCTTCCGGAAGCCATTTATGACGGCGCGCCGGACGAGATTGATCATGACGCCGCGCCCAGTGCCGATGTCGTCGATGCCCTGCCGGAAGGCTCCGGCGTGCGCGAGGGCAGTTTCTTCGTCGCGAAAAATACCGCCCTCGTGCAGATGATCGATGGCGCTGCTGTGACCATCACCGTGCGCAAGGGCGGGGCGAGCGAAGGCGTGCCGGAAAAGCATGCGCGTATCATTCGCAAATTGATCCCCATCCGTGATGCCGTGCGTGAAGTCCTGAAGGCCCAGGAGTTCGACCGGCCCTGGAAGCCGGCCCAGGTCAGGCTGCGCATCGCCTGGTCGAATTTTGTGCGCGACTTCGGCCCGATCAACACGACCGTCGTTTCCACCAGCGAGGACGCCGAGACCGGTGAGGTCCGCGAAGTGCATCGCCGGCCGAACCTGCAGCCCTTCCTCGACGATCCCGATTGCTGGCTAGTCGCCTCCATCGAAGACTACGATCTCGAAACCAATACCGCCCGGCCGGGTCCCATTTTTACCGAGCGCGTCATCGCGCCGCCCGCGGCACCTATCATCACAAGTGCCGCCGATGCGCTTGCCGTCGTGCTCAACGAACGCGGCCATGTCGACGTCGATCACATCGCCGAGCTGCTGCATGGGGATGTCGATGACGTCATTGACGAGCTGGGTGACGCCATCTTTCGTGATCCAGAGACCGGTTCCTGGCACACGGCCGACGCCTATCTCTCCGGCCAGGTCCGCGACAAGCTCAAGGCCGCAAAAGCCGCTGCCGCACTCGACCCCGTCTTCGAGCGCAATGTCCGTGCCCTGGTCGAGGTTCAGCCGGCCGATCTTCGGCCTTCCGATATTACCGCGCGTCTTGGCGCACCATGGATCCCAGCCGCCGATGTCGTCGCCTTCGTCCAGGAGACGATGAGTGCCGAGATCAGGATCCATCATATGCCGGAGCTGGCATCGTGGACCGTAGAGGCGCGGCAACTGGGATGGATGGCGGCCGGTACGTCCGAATGGGGCACCGATCGCCGTCATGCCGGCGAGCTCATAGCCGACGCGCTGAACAGCCGGGTGCCGCAGATCTTCGATACGGTGAAGGAGGACCATGCTGAAAAGCGCGTGCTCAATGTTGTGGATACGGAAGCCGCCAAGGAAAAGCTGCAGAAGATCAAGACCGCTTTCCAGAACTGGATCTGGTCCGATCCCGACCGGACCGACCGGCTGGCGCGGGTCTATAATGACCGCTTCAACAACATCGCCCCCCGACGATTCAACGGGGATCACCTGCGACTTCCAGGCGCCTCCGGCGCCTTTTCTCTTTATGGGCACCAAAAGCGCGGCATCTGGCGCATCGTCTCGGCCGGCTCGACCTACCTCGCCCATGCCGTCGGCGCCGGCAAGACCATGACGATTGCCGCGGCCGTCATGGAGCAGCGCCGGCTTGGCCTGATCGCCAAGGCCATGTTGGTCGTTCCCGGCCATTGCCTTGCGCATTATCTCACGTCCGGTTTTATCTGGGGTATTTTCAGCTATGTTATTGGTTGGCTGGAGTTTTCAGCGTGTTGGGCTCCAGATAAAGGTCGCGACCCCGGCGCAGAACGAATATGTTCGAGGGATCGACGTTGCAGATACCGTTACGCACCATCTCCACCAAGGAGAACTATGTTGCCACGGAAGAATGGAGCCGCGCACGGTTGTCTCATTGCCCACTCCATCCAAACGGTGGCTGTGCATTTCGACGACATGGCAGCTATGCTCGCCTAACCAGCCCCGGTGTCCGAATCGCTCGGTACTATTGTCCAGAAGGGCACGTGACGTTCAGCCTGCTCCCGGATTTTCTCTCCGCTCGGCTGCCGGATTCGCTAGCAGCGATTGAACAGGTCATCGGGGTGGCTGCATCCGCGAGAAGCATCGAACAGGCAGCAGATGCAGTGCGCGGTCCCGATATTTGCCTTCCAGGCGCTGTGCGTTGGCTTCGCCGTCGTATCGTAGCGGTGCGTAAATCCGTTGCTGCTGTCGGAGTAATGGCACCCGGGCTGTCGCACTTGGTAACGAACGAGACGCTGGCCCTTACGGATCTGCGGCGTGCCCTTCCTCCACAACTGCTGCTCGACATTCCGGTGCCCGTAGGCTTTCGCCTTGGTCCACGAACGAATGATTGCGGTGCGCTCGGATGCTTGGCTTCCGGTGATGTCGGACAAAAGGTTTCGATCGTGCCGCGGACAACCATTACCAACACGATGCGGGGCCTGATCTCACCGTCGCGGCTGGCTACAGTTTCACCAATCGAGGTGAAGCCATGTCCATTCATAACAAACGAAGCAGTGCAGCCATCGCTGCCGCGCCCACCACCGATGAGATTCGCCGCATCTGGAGCGGGGAGCGGCGGTTTGGTGCAGGAACGGCGGACAAATATCTGATATGTATCCAGCAGTTTCGTACCTATTGCAGCCAGCTGGGACTGATCGAGCGAGAAGAACTGACCCTGGAAGGCGCTAATCGGTTCATCGGCTGGTATGCGCGGCGCCGGAGCCGGCCTCGAAGATCCCACCAGAATTTCCGGAGTGCCCTGCGGTCGCTCGCCCGTGTCTACCACCGGATGGGAGTTGCTCCTCCCGACTGGCAACCACCAAGAGCGGTTCAACCTCCGCCTTCACCATTATTCGCGGAGTATGATGCGTATCTCGTGCAGCATTTGGGTCTTGCTGAGCGTACGATCCACAAGCAACTGAGCCATCTTAGCAAATTTTACAATTACCTTGTCCGGGCAGGAAAGGAATGGTATTCGATACAACTGACCGATGTCGATGCATTTCTTGTTGGTTGCTCAACTCAATACTCTCGATCCTATGTCAGCAACATCGCCTCCACGGTACGTTGCTTTTACCGCTTCCTGCACTGGAGCGGTAAAAACCCGATCGATATCAGCGAAGCCATCATTGCGCCTATACAACGACCGTTCGAGCGTCCCAGGCGCGCTCTGCCTTGGGAGGATGTGCAGCGGCTGCTGAATGCGGTGGATCGGTCGACGCCGGTGGGACTTCGCGATTACGCAATCCTGTTGATGCTAAGCACCTATGGCCTTGGCGCCGCCGAGGTCAATCGCCTTCAATTCCAGGCCATTGACTGGAACGCCAACACTTTGGCGGTGTATCGCCCGAAGACGGGGGTCTCATTTACGTTGCCGTTGTTGCCGCCGATCAGCGAGGCATTGGCGCATTATCTTCGTTATGGCCGGCCGGTTGACACCCCCACGCGTCATATCTTCGTGCAGATGCAGGTACCCTTCGAACCGTACGTCCGTTCGAGTGCGATCGGCCACATTGTGGCGAAGCATGCGAGGAAGGCGGGGATCAACGCACCCTCCCTGGGCAGTCATGTCCTGCGGCACAGCCATGCGGGACGTCAGATCGATTTAGGCACTCGACCGCAGGTATTGTCCGAACTGCTCGGCCACAGCGATCCGGAGTCGGTTTCCGCCTATGTGCGGATCGCCACGGATTCCCTTCGTGAGATTGCCCTACCGGTGCCCGCATGACCACAATCGTCACCTTGATCGAACTGAAGAACGACGCCGAGAGCTTCGTGACGTTCAAGCGAGCGATGGGCTACCGCTATCAACGCGGTGCCTACGAGATCGACCGCTTTCTTCGCTTTTTGAAGCAACAGTGGAACGATGTAGACGCTATCCCGCTGGCCGATGCGATCAGCAACTGGTGTGGGCGTCTTCCCGGCCGCAAGGCTATCTCGCTCAGTGGCGAGTTCGGGATAATCCGGCAATTTTGCCTGCATCGCCGCCGTCGTGATCCCACCTGTTATGTGCCCGAGCACGCCTTCGCACCGGTGAAGGAGTCACCCTTCTTCCCGTACATTTTCAGCCGCGAAGAGGTCCTACGGATCCTCGCCGCTGCATCCGCGCACGAAGGCCATTTCATATGGGCGTCTATGTTGCGGAGGTTGGTCCTCATGCTCTATTGCACCGGAATCAGGCTCGGCGAAGCCACGCGCCTCAAGATGGAGGATGTCGATCTCGAGCGTGGAACGCTGCTGATCCGCAACAGCAAACGGCGGACCCGGATAGTCCCCATTCGCGAAGATCTTATCGGCGAACTTCGGCTCTACCTTCACGATCGGCGTAGGTTGCTTCTCGACCTCCATCGTCCGGATCACGGTGCCTTCTTCATTCGTCAAAAAGGTGGGCCGTTGGATATCAGTGGAGCCTCGGTGGCCATTCGAGAGATCTTACGCCGCCTCGACATCAAGCCTGCACGCGGACGCGTTGGAGCGCGACCGTATGAGTTCAGGCACGCCTTTGCTGTCCACCGCCTCACAGCCTGGGCAGAAGAAGGCGCCGACATCCATGTGAAGCTTCCGTTTCTCTCCGCATATCTGGGACATCAGAACATCCTTGGCACCGAGGTTTATCTGAAGGCGACCCCGCAACTGCTGGAGCTGGCAAGCACCCGGTTCGAGCAACATGTACGAAGCGCGAGGCAGCCTCGATGAACACCGCCACGCCCAAAGCGCTCTTTGCCCTCGTGGAGTCATTTTTCATCAGCTATCTGCCACGGCAGCGTGGTGCAAGCCCGCATACGACACGTGCTTACCGCGACACGCTGAAGCTTCTATTCCAGTTTGTCGCCCAGCGCCGCGGACGGGAGATCGCCGATCTCGTGCTGGAGGACCTGAACGCCGATACGATTGCCGGTTTCCTCGACCATCTTGAAAGCGAAAGATCCAACTCTGCCGCCACGCGCAATTGCCGGCGCGCTGCCCTGCGCAGCTTTTTCAAGCACCTTCTTCGCAATGACCTGGACAACGCTCTCCGTTATACACGGGTGCTGGCGCTGCCGGCGAAGCGGATGAAGCAGAAGCCGGTGACCTACCTCGAAGCAGTTGATGTGCGAGCGATTATCGGCAACCCCGATCGCAGGACGCACGATGGTTGGCGCGATCACACGCTATTGCTCTTTCTCTATAATTCAGCAGCGCGAGTGAGTGAAGCGACCGGACTGTTGTGGCGTGATTTGCAGTTGACACCGCCGCGCCAGGTTCGGTTAAGAGGGAAAGGGCGCAAGGAGCGGCTTGTTCCAATATGGCGCGAGACGGCGGACGCGCTGGGCCGGCTACGAAAGCTATCAGGTGGCGCGGACCACGAGCATGTTTTCGTCAACCGCCACAACCAGCCTCTGACCCGCGACGGTGTAGCATATATCCTGGCCAAACATGCTGCGTCGGTCGCCCGCGGGCGGCCAAGGCTGGCACGTGACCGCATTACGCCACACGTTCTTCGACACAGCGCGGCCGTCGCCCTGCTGCAGTCGGGCACAGATGTGACTGTCATACGCGATTATCTCGGCCATTCGA
The DNA here is from genome assembly GCF_000009625.1 of Mesorhizobium japonicum MAFF 303099. Classification (NCBI taxonomy): domain Bacteria; kingdom Pseudomonadati; phylum Pseudomonadota; class Alphaproteobacteria; order Hyphomicrobiales; family Phyllobacteriaceae; genus Mesorhizobium; species Mesorhizobium japonicum. The sequence goes on along the minus strand of NC_002679.1, from coordinate 289,911 downwards.
GCATTGCCACCACCAACCGTTATATCTCAACGAACCTGAAGATGAGACGCGATGCGCTCGAAACGTTCTGGAAACATGCGGGCATCGAAGCGACCCACGACAAGCCGTGGAAACCGAAGCCGGATCTGCTCTCTTTTCTCCAGTCACTTTGACTTTATCTGGAGATGTGGCCCGGTCTTTTCCGGCAATTGACGACGTTCACGAACAGCTACCCCAGATAAAACCGGGCGTGAGATAATGAGCATTGGACGAACCCGCTTCGCGGGCAAGCCTTGCTCGGAGGTCATTGATCCGGTGCAGGCGAGGCATCCTGGCATGATGGGCCGGACGTAATCGGCCGGGTTCATAGGGGCTTGCTTCAGGCAAGGTGACGCTGCTGCCCACGCGCAGCGTCACCTCAATGCCAAGGAGCCCTTTAATGACCCCGCTTCGGTTACGCATGATAAACGACATGCAGGTCCGCAATCTGTCGCCGCATACGCAGGACTCGTATCTGCTGCAAGTTTCGCAGTTTGCCCGCCATTTTGCGAAGTCGCCCGCCTTGCTCTGTCAGGAAGATGTCCGCACCTACCAAGTCTATCTGACGAATGAGAAGAAGCTGGCGCCGAAGTCCATACACGTGGCCGTTTCGGCGCTCCGTTTTTTGTACCGCGTCACGCTCGGCTTTGAATGGGATTTCGACCGCATCATTCCGTGCCCCAGGGTGCCCAAGACACTCGCCGTCATCCTCAGCCCCGAAGAGGTATTACACTTTCTCGGCTGCGTGGAGAGCCTGAAGCATCAGACGATCCTGACGACATGCTACGCCGCCGGGCTGCGGATTTCCGAAGCGGTGCACCTGAGACCGGAGGCCATCGACCGACAACGAATGGTACTGCGCGTCGATCAAGGCAAGGGGCAGAAGGACCGTTACGTCATGCTCTCGGCGCGCTTGCTGGAGACGCTGACCGACTATTGGCGTGCCGTCCGGCCGAAGACGTGGATGTTTCCCGGCACCATCCCCAACGAACCGATATCGACCAATGCGGTGCAGAACGCCTGCGGCAAGGCGCACCGGCTGTCGGGCCTGGGCAAGCCCGTGACGCCGCATTCGTTGCGGCACGCCTTTGCCTGCCACCTACTTGAGGCCGGCACCGATATCCGTACCATCCAGCTTTTGCTCGGCCATCGCAGCCTGTCGACCACCTCGCAATATCTGCGGATCGCAACCAGCAAGGTCTGCGCGGCGACGAGTCCGCTGGAGTTGTTGCCACGGCCAGTCCCGAAGGCGGCACCACCGCTACCACCTGAACATTTCTGACGGTCGCCCCATGGGGCATCTGGTCCGGAGGTGGCGGATGTATTCCGCCGCTATGGTGCTGCTTGGCGTGAGCAGCACGGCGCCTCGCTGTCGACCGAACGGCGTGCAGCCATGACGGCCATCGAGCGCTGCCGCACGGCGGCGCTCGGTGGCCATGTCGAACAATGCGACCGATGCGGTGAGCGGCGGATCGCCTACAACAGCTGCCGTTCGCGCAACTGCCCCAAATGCCAGTCCCTGGCGCGTGCGGATTGGATCGAAGCGCGGCGGGCGGAGCTTCTCGACACGCAATATTTTCATGTCGTCTTCACCGTGCCCGACGAGATCGCGGCGATCGCCTTCCAGAATCCCGCTACGGTCTACGACATCCTATTCCGCGCGACCGCCGAGACGCTGCGCACCATCGCTGCCGATCCCCAGCATCTCGGTGCTCAGATCGGGTTCTTCGCGGTGCTTCACACCTGGGGACAAAACCTCTCCCATCACCCCCATCTCCACTGCGTCGTTCCGGGTGGCGGGCTGTCGCCGGACGGGAGCCGGTGGATAGAATGCCGTCCCCGCTTCTTCCTTCCGGTGGCTGTGCTCTCGCGGCTGTTTCGTCGGCTGTTCCTGGAAGACCTGCAGAAAGCCTTCACAGCCGGCAAGCTACGCTTCTTCTCGTCGCTGGCAGGGCTCAGCGACGCCGCTGCCTTCCGGCGTCATCTGGATCGGGTGCGCCACATCAACTGGGTGGTCTTCGCCAAGGCCCCCTTTGCCGGCGCCGAGCAGGTGCTGAGCTATGTCGGACGCTACACGCACCGTGTAGCGATCGCCAACAGTCGCATCGTCGACATTGAAGATGGCAAGGTCCGTTTTCGGTGGAAAGACTATCGTGACGGCGATCGGCAAAAGGTGATGACGCTGGAGGCCGGGGAGTTCATTCGACGCTTCCTGGTCCACGTCCTGCCCGACGGGTTCAAACGCATTCGCTATTACGGGCTCCTGGGCAACCGTCATCGCAAGGAGAAGCTTGCCCGTTGCCGCGAACTGCTTGGAATGGCGCGCGCCGATGTACAGGCGGAACCGAAAGACAGTGCCGATTATCACGACAAGGTCGAGAAACTGACCGGGGTTTCCCTGCGCGAGTGCCCGACCTGCCAACAGGGACGGATGGTGTGCATCGAGGTCCTGGTGCCGTCTTCATCGAAGGTCGTGCAATTTTCGGATACGTCATGACGAGCGGCTGCACGCAACCATCGTTGGTTCGCCATGCTGCCTGTCGCGTCAGGCAACGGGCACCCTGTTGCCGGGCTTCCGGAATTGACCGATCGACGCTTCGTACTCGCTGCCCTTGCGTGTCACGACAACATGCTTTGACGTGGATCTTTCGTCTTGATGCCGCGCTTGGCTACGTCCCTCGGCCAAATCAGCGCCGGCATGCGCAGGGGCACAGCATTCAAAACCCATAGCAGCAACGTCGCGCCCTGCGGCTTCGTCCAACACGTTTTTAGCTTACCGGCGCAGCCAATGTAGGCACTTGAATGGTTGGCGGCCGCTACAGCGCCGCCAACCTAAAAACGCTCTCTATTATCTCGAGCTCGAGATAATGTCCAGGCGGCCCGCGAATTTCTGGCGCTCTATCCGACCGCGCGAATCCTCGTGGCCGATGAGACGAATTTTTCCAAGGACAAGCGACATCGCTTCCTGTCACGGGCGGCGACCGCCGCTTGGGACGCGATCATCATCACGCACAGCGCCTTTCGCTTCATCGGCGTGCCGTCGGCATTCGAGCAACAGATGATCCACGACGAACTGGAACTCTACGAGAGGCTGCTGACCAAGGTCGAGAGCGACGACCGCGTCTCGCGCAAGCGTCTCGAGCGGCTGAAGGAGGGGCTCAAGGAACGGCTGGAGGCGCTGGCGACTCGCAAGGACGACCTGCTCACCATCTCCGAGATCGGCGTCGACCAGATCATCGTCGATGAAGCCCAGGAGTTCAGTTATGCGCAGATCGATATTATGTGCAGCTCACCGTGCGGCGTAAAAGTGCCAGCGCAATTGGCTAACGCTGAACTGCACATAATAAAGTTAGAGTGCCTGCAGGAACTGCATCAAGGCGTCGGGTGGCCTATAGCGGGTTCTCCCAGTTTGCAGAGGTTGGAGACGCGCAAGAGCGCGCTCCTTCATTGATAAATCAGCCTGAAGATAGTTGTGCGTCGTCGTCGGGCTTTCGTGGCCGAGCCAAAGCGCGATTACAGAGATATCAACTCCGGACTGCAGGAGGTGCATTGCTGTTGAATGTCGGAAGGTGTGAGGAGATATTGTCTTCGCAAGAAGTTGCGGTTTTTTCTCCGCCGCTTTCTTGACGTAAAGAGCGAGACGCTGTGTTACGTTTGATCGGGTCATTGCAACGCCATCCCGATTAGGGAAAAACGCTGCGGACCCCGCAACATCTCCGGCTTCACGCCTCCATGCCCGAAGCAGATTGGCCGAACTCCGCCACAGGGGAACTGTGCGCTGTTTGCGCCCTTTGCCATTGATATGGATGCACGCAGAACCGTCCAAAACGACATCGGAGACACGAAGGCCAATTAATTCCGATACTCGGCCTCCCGTATTGTACATCGTTGTGAAGAACGCTTGATCCCTTCGACCGGTCCATTCCAGCTGGTTCGGCGCATCGAGAATGGCCTGCATTTCCTCCCGAGAGAGAAACTCGAGCAGGGGTTTGTCGTAGCGCTTCTGAGGGATTGCCAAAGCTCGCTGGATGGTCGGCAAAGCGGTAACGTCATGATGGGAAGCGTAATGAAGAAAGGACCGGATTGCGGAAAGACGAACGTTGCGGCTGCGCGGGCCGTTGTCGCGCTCTCGCTCCAGATGGTCGAGAAAGGCGAGGATCAATTCCGAATCGAGATCCAGCAACTCGACATTTGCCGGGGCCTTGCCAATATGCCGCTCCGCGAAGCGCAGCAACAGGCGGAACGTATCCCGATAAGCCGCAATAGTCCGCGGACTGACCGCGCGCTGATTGGTAAGATGTTCGGTGAAGTACCGCTGTAGCAAGACCGCGAAGGAAGGGTGCGTTTTTCTATTCGGCATTTTCGGCCCCCCGCGCACTCTCAGCAAACGCCTCGAAGCGCTGGCCAACAACCGTCATGAGTTCAGGAATGCCGGTAAGGTACCAATAGGTGTATGTCACTGCCACGTGGCCGACGTAGGTCGAAACGTATAGCATTGCGTTATCGATGTCGGCTCCTTCCTTGTGCCATTGGGTCACTCGCCGGCATATGAATGTATGCCTCAAGTCATGAATTCGCGGAGCCCGCCAGTTGCCACGAGGCGCCCACCCCAATTTCGTGCGCAATCTGATGAACACGCCTTCGACTGTTCGGCGTGGAAGAAGACCCCCGGTCTGGGAGACGAAGAAGTAGCTCTCCGAGGTCAGTGGCAACTGTTGCCTGACACCAAGATATCGGGACAAAACCTCGCACACTGTAGCGTGCAGAGGAACCAGTCGCGATTTGCCCAGCTTTCCCTGACGCACTATCAGGCGTCCTGACCTCAGATCGACATCGGAACAACGTAGATGAAGCGCTTCTGAAAGGCGTAACCCTGTCGAGGCCAGAAGACCGAACAGCGTCTCATAAGTTGCCGATGGCAACGTGCCGGGTAGTTCCCTGGCCGCAGCCAGCAGTTCGGAGATTTCCAGTTCAGTATAGATGTGAGGTGTTGGTCTTCCCTTTGGTCGACCAAAGACATCAACCCGAGGTACTTCAGATTTGCCGTCCACTCGTGAGCAATGGCTTATAAAACGACGAATGTTGATTAAACGCTTCGTCCATGTAGTTGGCTTCTTGCTGTCAGTGCTTTGCGCCCAATCAAGAATGATGTCGGATGTCAGCGCTCCGGAGTGTCCGCGTTGATCGACAAACCGAGCAAATGACAGCAGGTAGGCACTTGTGGTGGTCAAGGCGTAGCCGAGACGACGGCTATCGTCGATATATTCTTCGGCTCTAGATTGCCAGGTTTCATTGCACATCAGACAACCCTCCCCGGCCACGGGAGTGCGACTGCGGCTAGGCGATCCGCGTCAACCTTCAAATACACCATCGATGTATTCAGGCTCCGATGTCGAAGGACATCGGAGATTTCCTTCAGAGGGGCTCCGTCCCGAAGAAGTTGGCTGGCGACGCTGTGACGGAGAATATGAGGTCGCGTGTGGGACCAACCGCAGCGGCGATAGGCTGCCTTGACGATATTATGCACCACCACTGTGCTGAGCGGCTTATCAAACGGCGCCTTGCACCGAACAAATAGCGCGCGGTTTGATGTCGCCGGACGCTCTTTCGATAAGTATTCCGCGATGGCACGACCCGTCTCGAATGGTAATGGAAGCATGTCCGTACGGCGACTTTTGCCCTTTACTATTCGCAACGTGCCGTTTCGCCAGTCGATATCGCTCAGCGTAAGTTTTAGAACTTCGCATCCCCTCAGTCCGAGGTCGGCCAGGCAGCGCAACATCGCATGGTCCCGCCGCGCGGATGGTAGAGATCCATCAGACGAGGCGAGAAGATCGGTGATTTCCGATTTTGAAAGTGTGACAGCGAGCTTTGCAAGTCGTCTGTTGGCCGGCCGCGGGATCGTTCCCGCTAACAACTCAACCGGATCGCCTGCAAGCGCTCGAAACCGAAGATAACAGGAGAGTGCCTGGCCCTTTACACGCGCAAGGCCGGTGCTCCGAGAGCCAGTCGGCACATCAAGAACGAACTTTCTAATGTCAGCGGCAGTTATCGCGGAAGCTACTACGCTGCCCCTGCCGAAGCGTGCAGTAAGAAAACGCGTGAGAAGGAGAACCCGTTGATGGCGCGTCCTTGAGGCAAGTCCCCTTACATTGTCCATGTACTGGTCGAATTTTATCATCTCCTCCGCGATAGCGGTCACTTCATCGGGAGCACAATGAAGGCGGCGTGACCTAATAACTCGGTAAAGTAGTGATATTGCTGCGTTATTGGTGTTACGCCATATAATCCGTGGAGGTGGACATTCGCAGCGCGGCAGGTGTTCTTCTATAAAACGGCGGCCGGAGGATTCATCAATCTCCTCTAATGGGATCTGCTCCGCGGCGATCCAACTGGCAAAATGTCCGACGCAACACAGATATCCGCGCCTGGTACTTTTGGCATACCGACCGTCGCAGAGAGCGGACTCGTAATCCACTGCGTAAGCTTCCAGAACTCCTCCCATCGGCGAGATGGGTAGCGGGGCTCTGTTCTTCATCACGTAAACCATATAGGGCTCCTGTTAGTTGAAAGCCCTCACAGCAGATCCCAAAATTATGTGCAGTGCGCGCGGAAAAAAGTGTGTCAGAACGACTAAAATACTTGCGCCAAATGCTTGGACTTAACTCATCGATGTTCATAATATCGATCTGCGCATAACTGAACTTAGGATAATATGTTCATAAATTCCGGAAGCTCAGCTTCGCCACCAACATGTCCACGCTCAAGGGCGTCGATCCGAACGGCTCGCAGCGCGCCTGGGACCTTTATGTCAACTCCCGGTTCGTGGAGACGAAGAATCCGGGCCGGGCGCTCGTGCTGGCCTCCGGCACGCCGATCACCAATACGCTTGGCGAGATGTTCTCGGTGCAGCGCTATCTCGGCTACGAAGCGCTGCTTCAGCGCGGCCTGCACGAGTTCGACGCCTGGGCTTCGACCTTCGGCGACGTCACGACTGAACTCGAATTGCAACCATCCTGCAAATACAAGCCGGTGACGCGCTTCGCCACCTTCGTCAACGTGCCGGAGCTGATCGCCATGTTCCGCTCCTTCGCGGATGTGGTGATGCCGCAAGACCTTCGTGAATATGTGAAGGTGCCGGCGCTTTCGACCGGAGCGCGTCAGATCATCACCGCCAAGCCGTCCGCGGCCTTCAAGCGCTACCAGATGGTGCTCGACGCCCGCATTAAGGCCATCGAGGAACGCGACCGTCCGGCAGAACCTGGTGACGACATCCTGCTCTCGGTTATCACCGATGGCCGGCACGCTGCTATCGATCTGCGGCCTCCGACTTCTTGAAATCCTGCATGAAGGCAATTTCCGATGCCGGAACGCCCAGGCGGACCAGCTCGTCGCGAATCCAGCGATAGGCCGAGAAGCCTCTGGTTTTCTCGACGCTGATCGTGCCGAGATCGGAAAAAATCATCTGCGCTGCGCCCGGAAGCTCGAACGGCTTGCCGTCGGAGCGGACATAGCTGCTTTCCGCTGTTTCTTGCCAGATACGGAAGGCATTGCCGATCAGGTCGTTGAGCTTGTTGTCCGGCTCGTTGTCGTCGTCCGGATCGATCAGGCCGTGTCTCCGGACAGGGCGGCCGCGATGAAGCGCGCCTTGCGCTCGTTGTTCTGCCACATCTGTGCGTCCATCGATCCTTCCGTGGCGTCCATTCGGCGGTTGGAGGATACGGGCGAGGGGCAGGCCAGCCAGTTCGCGATGGCCAAGGCGATCGCCTCGGGCGATCCGCGTCTGATGCAGAAGGCAGGTCTGGAGGCAGACATTGCCCGTCTGGAGCGCCTTCGCGCGGCCCACATTGATGATGAGCACGCCGTTCGACGGCAGATCCGCGATGCCGAGCGCGATATCCAATGCTCGACCCGGCGCATCGGCGAGGTAGGGAAAGATATCGAGCGCCTCGTGCCAACGACCGGCGATGGGTTCAGCATGGTGGTCGGGGGCGAGGCGTTCACGGAGCGCAAACTTGCCGGTCGCGCGCTGATGAAGGAAATCCTGACTCTCGTGCAGCTTCAGAAGGAAGGCGAAACCACTATCGCCTCCATCGGCGGGTTCGATTTCGAATATTCCGGCGAGCGTCTCGGCAAGGACGGCTACCGCTATGCCACCATGTTGATGCGCACCGGCGCAGATTGTGAAATCGAGCTCCCTGTGACCACCGCGCCGCTTGGTGCCATCGCCCGGCTCGAGCATGTCTTGGCCGGCTTCGAGAGCGAGCGGGAACGATATTGCCACCGTCTGGAGGAGGCCGAGCGCAGGCTCACCTCCTATCGCTCGCGTGAGGGCGGCGAGTTCGGATTCGCTGGTGAACTGGCTGAGAAGCGCCGGCAGCTTGCGGAGATCGAAACCGATCTTGCGTCTTCAATTGATGGCTAGGATCAACGTGCAGCCGCATAGTAGCCTCGACACAAGCTGCCGGTGATTGTCAGCCATTCACCGGCGGCAAAGGTTCAAGGCCACTCGGGTGCAGGCGATGCAGGAAGCGCGCCGAACTGCTTACCCACATGTTGATGCCACGTTTCGGTCATGCTCGGCTCCGGCCAGCCAGACCACATGACGTAACGTCAAGAATCAGCTAACTGGATCATTGCGGCGGACCTGATTGGACCGTCCGGCCGGCGCCTGCCAGAGCCCCCCGCAAAAGCAGGCGCCGGCCTTTCAGCGCTTGAAGGGCGAGCAGTCATATTGTTTCGTCTTGTCCCCATCCAGATACGAGGCAGTTGCGATGGACGACACCAAAGGTGGCGCAAACCACACGTCCGTTGAGATAGTCGAGGCCATGGGCGAATGGTTCGTCCGTGTTGTTGGGAACGGCGAAGAACTTACCCGATCATTCGACCTAGAATCGGTCGCCCTTGCCTTCGCTGAAGGCCAGCGGATACGTCTAGGGCTTAAGGACTTCAAGCGGATCTGACCGGACTTCCGCGTTCACACCATCGCCGCCTAAATTCAGTTTGCTATCGATCCGTTGCGGATGGCCCTGTGTCGTGCCGATCAACTTCCGTTCTTCACCATAAGACGGCAGGACCAAAGTCTTGCGCCATGCGAGCAAAGGCCTGACGTAACCGCTGTGGTTCCGTACTTGTCCGTTGGACGTTCCGTTATTTTAGCTAATCCGCATGTAATCGGCCCGTCACTTAGGTGGCTGACGGGCCGCCTGTTTTATTGGTCTACAGCTTAGTCACGGCCAAAAAGAACGCGTCAATTTCGGCGTCGCTCTTGCCCAGCGCCGCAAAGCCGGCCGCCATCATTGGCCTAGAATAGATCAGGCCCAGTTGCGTACTGGACATTGCTCAAATAGAGATGGGACAAATCAGACAAAAGGACCGACACATTGACAGAAGAATCCGACCACCGCGCCGCCGAACTAGCCGAGCTTACTGCGGAGATTGTGTCCGCCTACGTAAGTAAGAACCCTTTACCGGCTACCGGCCTGCCTGAACTAATCGCATCCGTGCACATGTCTCTGTCCGGGCTTGGCACGCCGACCGCGCCAGTCGTTGAGCCGCAAACTCCCGCGGTCAACCCGAAGAAGTCGGTGACGCCAGACTTCATTATCTGCCTCGAAGACGGCAAGAAGTTCAAATCCCTGAAGCGGCACCTTAGCACGGACTTCGGTTTGACGCCGGACGCCTATCGCGAGAAGTGGGGCTTGCCGCGCGACTATCCGATGACGGCTCCGAATTACGCCGCTCAGCGCTCGCAACTGGCGAAGTCCATCGGACTTGGCCGCAAGGCTGAACCCGTCGCGCCAGCCAAGAAAGCACCTGCGAAGCGGAAAGCCAAAGTGTCCGCCACCACCTGACGCGACGTAACAGCTATGTCAAGGCGCGGCGGATCCCAATCCCGCCCGTGGCGGGTGCCATTCGGATAAGCTTCAGCGAGGGCGCCGGCCTTTGTTCTTAGCGGGGCGGAACTCGCCGGGCGAAGAAACCCCAACCACCTCAAGCCCGGCGAGCCTACACGGGATCAACCCGCACCACGTCCGAAGCAAGAGCAATGCCAGCACTTTGGTCCCGAAATGGGACATACCGGGGTCCCCGCTAGCAGCCGGGTTTCTCTTCATAGAGAACAAACACAGAGCAAAACCTTCTGGGCTGTCGCCACGGAGCCGCCGCGCCGCGACAGAAAACCGTCCAACGACCCTGCGAGCGCTGATTGAGGTCCACAAGACAGCATACGCGGCGTTCGGCAAGGCCTCTACGAAGTGGGCGAAAACAGCCGTGACCAGGATAGAGCGAGCCGAGTTGAGGAAATGGCGCGGCTGGCCATCTGCGCCTATCCTGCGATCAGGGAAGGCAATGCTTGGCTAAGGCCCGATATCTTTTAGAGTTCGAGGCGCGCGGCTCCGCTCAACGATGTGGGAGGGTTGAGATAGACTGCCTGGTGGCCTCCATCAGATGGTTCGGAGTTCGCCGGTCGACGTCTTTCCGGAACGTCTGTCCTGCACGAGTTCGTAGCTGACCTCCTGACCATGAATGGGTGACCTCATGATCACAGCGCGACAGCTTCGAGCCGATAGAGGGCTCCTTGCAGCGTCCGTAGGTTCAAAGACGTTAACCTCCAGTTTGCCGTGCTAAATTCCGCTTATCCCCATACGACGGTCTACGTCGCAGGGATGAGGAAAGGAAAACGGAGGAAGAATAAAACCCGCTCGCAGATCGGGCGGACCGCTGACGCTGGCGCTCAACCGCGCCGCTCGCGATCCCGGCCGCGTCGTCCTGCGCAGGGCCCAAGAGCCCCGCTCGGCCAGCCGGGCAGGGATGCTCGGCCGCAGTTGCACCGGCCCGTCCGCTCCGCGGGCCGGGGGATGTCTTCGGGAAGAAGGCGAGGAAGGACGCTGCGATAGGCGGTGTCCGCAAACCCTTGAAGGAGCATCTCCATGGAACTGAAGTTTGTCGATCCGCGTGCGCTGAAGGATAACCCTGACAAGGCGCGACGCTCGAAGTCCAGCCCGCAGGCCGACGCGCTGCTGCTGGCTACCATTCGCGCCGTCGGCATCGTGCAGCCACCTGTCGTGGCGCTGGAGACGGATGGCGGCAATGGTTACGTCATAGATGCCGGCCATCGCCGGGTGAAGCAGGCGATTGCCGCGGGTCTGGAAGAGATCGCCGTCTTGGTGATCGAGAGGGCCGAGGATGGCGGCGCAATGCGGTCGCTGGCCGAGACGTTGGCGCATGAGCAGCTCAATCCCGTCGACCAATGGCGCGCGATCGAGCGACTGGTCGCGCTCGGCTGGATCGAGGAAGCGATCGCCATGGCGCTGGCGCTACCGGTACGCCAGATCAGGAAGCTGCGGCTGCTCGCCAACGTAATGCCAGCCATGCTCGACCACATGGCCAAGGGCGACATGCCGAACGAGCAGCAGTTGCGCACGATCGCGGCCGCATCGCTTGATGAGCAGAAAGAGGTCTGGAAGAAGCACAAGCCGTCCAAGGCTGATCCGCAGGTGTCGTGGTGGAGCGTGGCGCAGGGTCTGACGAAGCGCCGCATGTACGCGCGCGACGCCAGCTTCGGTGACGATCTCGCCCAGGCCTACGGCATTGCCTGGGTCGAGGACCTGTTTGCTCCGGCCGACGAGGACAGCCGCTATACCACGGATGTCGAGGCCTTCCTTGGCGCGCAGCAGGAGTGGATGGCAAACACTCTGCCCAAGCGTGGCGTGATTGTGGAAGCCGGTCAGTGGGGCGAGCCGAAGCTTCCGCCCAAGGCCGAGCGTGTGTACGGCAAGCCGTCAAAGTCCGATCACACCGCCATGTATGTCGACCGCGACGGCAAGGTGCAGTCGGTCGCGTACCGCATGCCGGCGGCCAAACAGCCCAAGGGCAGGAATGGCGCTGATGTTGAGGCCGATGGCGATGATATCGTCGTTACGGCAAAGCCGCGTCCGGACGTGACGCGCAAAGGCATGGAGATGATCGGCGACCTGCGTACAGACGCGCTGCACGAGGCGCTGTCGCGCGCACCGATCGAGGACGACACGCTGATGGCGCTGCTCGTTCTCGCCTTCGCGGGCCAGAATGTGACAGTGGCATCTGGTGCCCGCGACATCTCCTATTACGGTGCCGCAGGCCTTGGCGAACATGCCGCGCGCCTGTTCGACCAGGAGGGCAAGCTCGAGTTCGACATGGAAACGCTGCGCATTGCCGTGCGGTCCTTGCTGATCGAGGTTCTGTCCTGCAGGGAGAATCGCTCGGACAGCGGCATTGTCGCCCGTGTCGCCGGCGACGTCATCGCCGCCGACAACTTCCTGGCCAACATGGGGACGGAGGATTTCCTGTCATGCCTGTCGCGGCCGGCATTGGAAGCCGCCTGCGCGGATACATCCGTCCTGCCCCGTCAGAAGGTCAAGGATACCCGTGCGGCCCTGGTCGAGCACTTCAAGGAAGGCCGCTTCGTCCACCCGTCGGCGCTGTTTGCGCCCACTCCGGAAAAGCTCACCTCCTGGCTGAAGAAGAACGAGGCCAGGGAACAGCCTGAGGATAACGGCACGCCGGAGGACCAGGACGAGCTCGACGGCGATGCAGTTGTCGAGCCCGCGCACGACTACGTCGGCGAGGACCGCGCTCCGCAGGACCAGGACCTCACTGACGGACAGATCGAAGCTTACAAGGTGGCCGCCGAATAGCGGCGCGCGCCTTCTTCCTTCCGTTCGCATTCCCGCCGCCGGTGACCTAACCGGCGGCGGTTTTGTTTTCACCATGAGCAACACGGAGACCATCATGTCGGCTCAATTGATCTATGACCTCGTTCCACTCGGTTCGATCGTGAATTATTCCGACGGATCACCCCGCCCGGCAGACCGGCATCGCAAAAAGCTCGCAGCCTGGGAAAATCGCAACGGTGGCGGCCGCCTTATCCGCAAACAGGCCGAGGCCCGCGTCGGCAATACGACGCTGCCCTCGATCACCCTGCACAAGGGTGATTATGGCAGTCAGGGAACCATCGTGCTGCGCGTCCACCAGACGTTTTCGGTGAACAGCGACCTGAAGTTTTCGGCCAACGAACGGCCCGCCATAGGCACGGTTCTCGTTCTCGACCGCGCCGGCGACGATGCGGAGCTTGTCCATCTTGCCGCCAATCGCACGGGCGCCGAGGAATGGCTTACCCGCCACGGCTATCCGAACGCGGTTTTGCAGCAAGTCACGGCCAACACCGTAGCGGTGGATGCCGTAGAGGGGAGGACGGCAGCATGACTGCGCGAACTTCTGAAACCCATGTCGTCGAAACCACCCCCGGTTTTCCGGGAGTTTCTTTTGGCCGAAGCGCCGATGGGCTTTGCGTTGCCCTTGTTGGTGAGCACGCCTTTGCCATGGCTCCAGCGCGCGATGGCCGGCACTATCTTGTCACGGGCTGGCGTCTCCGCCGGCCCATGGCCGAATGGACGCGCGGCGATTTCTACGGTCATGCCGGTGAGCTTGCCGACGAGGCGGCGTTTCGCGCGCATGTCGAGGAAAACGCCCTCCACCAGCAGCAGCGCGCAGCTCTCGGACGTCGTGAGATCCACTCCCGTGCCCACACGCCATGGGGAAGGTCGCAGGGAGCGACCGTCTATGCCGAGGGCGTCGTGGCTCACTCAACGGCAGGCCATGGTGGGTTCCATCTGTCGGCGGAGCGAAATCGCAAAGTCCATGGCATGCTCCGTGCCAATGACGGTTGGTATGAAGAGGACTGCCATTGGGCGGCCGTCGCCCAAGCCTTCTCGCAGCTCTTCACGGACTTCGAGAAGGCTGGTGCGGAAAAGTCGATCCGCGACTGGTACCCGGATGCATGGGAGGCGATCCACGGGAGGGTGCTCGAACCCGGCCAATCCGCGAAAAAGGACGAGCGGGCATTTTTCGAGAAGCATACCGATGACTGGGTCGTAGTGTCGGCGCTCCGTTCCGAGCACCGGGCCGGTTTCACCGAAGTTATCGCGACCCCTGGCGGCAAGCGCGGACCGGGCACGGAGGAACGTCGCTTTCTCATCGCGACCGGCGAATACCATGTCGGCCGCTTTGGATTCGTCATCGATGTTGCACGCCACCGTGTCTATGGCGGGTCATCGAGCTTCACGGATTGGCAGGGGAGGGACACATAATGTCTATCCGCGATCGCCGCGCGCAGCTCTTTCGCATGGAAGAGGCTCGGCGCCAGACACAGCGCCAGCTCGATATGATCGACCGGCAGATCATAGGGCGGATGACGGCGATCATTCCGCAGCTCAGACCACAACGTGCCGGTTATCGACGCGGGAGCGGCCCGGAGCCGGCAATGTTTCTCGAACGATATCGGGCCAACCTTGCAGCAATCACACTGGAGAGGCAGCACGAGATCGACGCTCTCTCCCGCAAGCTCGCAAGGCAGGATGCTGCAATCGAGGTGCTGCGTGCCAGACTCCCACCGGACCTGATGCGCGCTTGATACCGCGGCCTGGTCAGCGCTTGCGGACGAACTCCGTTCGCAACACCAGCCCCTTGATCGCATCATGCCGACAATCGATTTCTTCGGGATTGTCGGTGAGGCGGATCGACTTGATCACCTGCCCTGCTTCAGGGTCTGGCCGGCACCCTTGACCTTGAGGTCCTTGACGAGGACGACGGAGTCGCCGTCGGCGAGCACGTTGCCGGCGGCATCGTGCACTTCGATGCTTCCGGCAGAAGCTGCAATGGCAGCCATCTCCGACGCTGGTCGCCATTCCCCTGTCGTATCGTCATAGACGTAATCGTCGTTATGATCGGTCATCGCTGCCCTCGCCTCGGGATTGAATGCAGTGCGCTGTCAGTCCGACGTGGGAGCAGGCCAAAGATCTGATCCACAACGGCGGACCGCGGCGCAGCTCATCTATACCAGCAGCAGCCGGCGTTCAAACCGCGGACGCCCAGCGTCATTGGACAGGCCGTGCGATGGCATGGCAGCGCGGGTCGACCGGGTGCTTATCCTTCCCGCATGCCGGTATCCGTGCCATCCCCTTGCCGGTCTTCCCGGCGGGTTGCTGCGGTCTGAACCCGCGGCTGTCCGCTTCAAGGCCGCTGTCGCGCCGCAGAGCGGCCGGAACCCGCTGATCTCGGCAAGGCTGGCCCGCGTCCCGCGCAGGGCCAGTGAAGAACTGGCCCCGCTTGTCCGCAAGCCAACCTCGCTCGCCTGGCAGGCTCCGGACCCTGAAGCGTCCAGCTTTCGCCGGTTCCTTTTGACCGCACCCGCAGGGAAAACCGGCAAGGGCCGGAACACCTGAAGGGCATCGCTAGAAAGGAAAGCTCAATGTCCAGTTCAACCCGCTCCACCAAGACCAAGGCCCGCGTCGTCCAGCTCCGCAAGGGCACCACCCTCGAAATGGTCCGGCTCTGCTGCCCGGACGGCCACCAGGCCATGCTCATCTCCGAAAGCTTCGGCCTTCCCATCCTCGACAGCGACGGCATCCGCGAATTCCACGAGCGCAGCTTGATCGACGGTGCCGACACACTCTCCGAGGGACTTTCCGACAAGGCGATGCAAATCCACCTGCAGAGGATCGTCGGCTCCTACGTCGGCTCCGCCTTTGGAGCAGGCCAGTTCTACTCGAAGGCCGTCACCGAGGCCAAGGACGCCACGGCCAAGCTCGCCAATGACACCCGCGACGAGGACATTGACGGTCCGGTCGGCTTCGACAGCAAGGCCCAGCGCAAGCGCGAATTCGCCGCCGAAATGGGCCTGCAGGCACACGCGCTGCGCATGGCGGCCGAGGGCGCCGTCGCCGCCTACGAGCACGTCGTCGGTGAAGCCTGGAAGCCCTACGAACGCCAGACCGAGAACCCCGGCCAGGGCGTAAGCCGCCAGGCGGCCGATCTCCAGATGTCGGCCCTTGGCTAAACCCTCAATGGGCGGAGCTTCGGCTCCGCTCTATCCTCTCACACGGAGGCTGGTGTCCCTTGAGGGCACCGGCCTCGTTGCTTGTGCCGAAGATGGAAATAGGCCTGTCGCCGAGACCGCGCCAATCGCGGCCGTCACGAATGATGGTCCTGCTCCGGTCCTCGTGCCGCGAAACGGCTGCGCCGTCCTCCACTGACGTTGCGGCCCGCAAGCGATGTTTCCCTGCCTTCCGATTGCTCTTCTGCGGGTTCGCGGACCTGCGGTCCTGCGCTTGCGGACCTCGTGACGGCCGCGATTGGCGCGGCCTCGAATGGAGGTTCGGAAAATGGACAGGAAAAATAACAAGCCCCGCGTCGACATCTACGCGAAAATCACCGATCGCATCGTCGCGGACCTGGAAAAGGGAGTGCGGCCCTGGGTCAAGCCCTGGAGCGGGGCGAACACCACGGGGCGTATAACGCGCCCGCTCCGTCACAACGGCCTGCCGTATCAGGGGATCAATACTCTGCTTTTGTGGTCGGAGACGGTCGCGAGGGGCTTTGTCTCTCCTGTCTGGATGACGTTCAAGCAGAGCGTCGAGCTTGGTGGCCATGTGCGCAAGGGCGAAACCGGTTCCATGGTTGTCTATGCCAGCCGCTTCACCCGGACCGAAACCGATGCCCAAGGCGAGGAGGTCGAGCGCGGCATTCCCTTCCTCAAGGCCTATACGGTGTTCTGCGCCGACCAGATTGACGGTCTCCCAGCACAGTTTTACGGCAACCCCGCGCCGGTAGCCGATCCTGTGGAGCGTATCGAAAATGCGGATGCCTTCTTCGCCAATACCGGGGCTGTCATCCGCCACGGCGGCGACAAGGCATATTTCAATCCAGCTCTCGATATTGTGCAAATGCCTGCGTTCGGAAGTTTTCGCGACGCGCCCAGCTACTATGCGACCCTCGGACACGAGTTAGGTTTCATCGCAAGTGTCCTCCTTGCCGCGATGCCTGTCGCTGGGGAGGGCCTGACCATGGCTTCTCTCGATCGCGCGGACGTTTACGCCCGCCTAACAGCCGAGATTGTTGCGGCTATCGAAGCCGGCGCCGGTGAGTATGTCATGCCTTGGCACCACAATGGCTCCTCGACGGCGCTGCCCGTCAATGTCGCGTCAGGCAAGGCCTATCGAGGCGTGAACACACTCGCCCTTTGGGTCGCGGCGCAAAGCGCCGCATATCCCATGGGCCTTTGGGGAACCTATCGCCAGTGGCAGGCGCTCGGGGCTCAGGTGCGCAAAGGAGAGCGCTCCACGACCGTTGTTTTCTGGAAGCAGATCGGCGGTGACTGCGACGAGGATGATAGCGGCTCGGATGATGGGGCTGAGCGCCGACGCTTCTTTGCTCGCGGCTATTCCGTTTTCAACTGCGCGCAGGTTGATGGCTACGAACCAGAACTCATTGTCGCTGCCTCGGACGAGGAGCGCATCGCCCATGCGGATGCTTTCTACGCCAACCTTGGCATCGCCACTGTCTATGGCGGTAACGAAGCCTATTATTTGCCATCAGCTGACCGGGTCCACGTCCCCAGTTTCAGTTCATTCAGGGATGCTGCGTCTCATTATAGTGTGCTTTTCCATGAAGGGCTCCATGCCACGGCAGCAAAGCATCGACTTGACCGCGATCTATCCGGACGGTTCGGCTCCGAGGCCTATGCCATGGAGGAGATCGTGGCCCAAGTAGGGTCATCGATGATCCTCGCAGACCTTAGGATTGCGGCGGGTCCACGACCTGATGACGCCTCGTACATCTCAAGTTGGTTAAAGGTCCTGCGCAATGACTCTTCTGCTATCTTCACCGCCGCCAGCAAGGCTCAACAGGCGGCCGACTGGATGCATGCTCGGCAGCCATCCAGCCAGGTCAGCGCAGCGGCCTGACAGACAGTTCAGCGGCGGGCGCCGTTGCCGCTCGCCGCTGCAATGAAGCCAGTTGCCCTTCGGCAACCCTTGCTCTGTGCAGAAGGGCAAGGTTCTCGGTCGCCAACTGGCGCTTTTCTTCGGCGTGCCGACGGGCGTCCGATCGCAGGAGCGCAATTTCTGCTTCCATCTCTTGCACTCTTGCAGCCAGATCCTTGGCCGGCCCCGGTGCCTGCGAAGCTGCCTCGATTTCATCGAGGATGTCGCGGTGTGTCGTGTAAAGCGGATTGCGGCTCTTGCCTGCCTCCCGTGCAACGGAAGCCGGACTGATCCGCACTACGCGACCCTGATGATCTGGGTGGCGTCCTTCGCCGCGGGCCAGACGGGCAAGAGCAGCACGATAGGAACGGGCAGCAGACATTGCTGACGGCGACCGCGGATCAGATGTGCTCATCATCTCCTCCGATCCTGTTCAACACGTATTCGCACTGGTCGATCGCTTCTATGAGAACGGCGGCCGTCATCCGATTGGCACCTGGCATCAAGGCTTCATTGCGGGCCCGCCGGTCCCGCCAATACGGCGCATGACGCGCCTCGATCACCATGTTGGCGCACTCCAGGCAGACCGAGGGGCTCCTGCCTGCCTCGCTCGGCGCAACTTCGCCGCCGCATCGGCTGGTTTCCGACTGGAAGACACACCAGCCGTAGTCACAGGCATGGATCCGCAGGTCCGTTTCCTTCAGCACGAACTCTATGTAATCGCGCCTCACTTGCTCGCCGGCGCGTCCCCGGAAGCGCGCGTTTCCCGCGACAATCCGGTCGCCCATCCGTCCCGCGAGCCGGTCGCTCACCAACAGCCTTTCCAGCGCTGTCGCTGTCTCTTCGCGGCTTTCATGGTTGACGAGCTGATGAAGATCGAAGTCGCTGCCGACATATCCGCGCGCGGTCATCGCGACCGACGCGTGCTTGTAATGCTCGGCCAGACCGAGGAGCTGCGATCGGTCTTTACGCGCGATGAAGCGAGCGAAGGTTTGCGGAACTGGTGAGTGCTGAAGGCCAAGGTTTTCCTTCATGCAATGGCACTCCGACATGACGGGCAAAGTCATTGATCCGCCAGCCGATGTGCATCTGGGTGACCGGTACGATCTCGCCGTACTGCGTATTTTTGACAAGGAAGAGCTCGCGCCTGCCCGACACCTCCCGGAACGGCGCGCTCAACTGCTCGAGCAGCTTGACCGCTGTCACGACAGGTTCCGGAGCTATCCAGCGTTCCAACCGTCCGCCATGCTGGTCGACGGTCTTGAAGAGCCTGGCCACGACATAGGCCTGCTTGACGCCGGTTTCGCCGATGGCGCGGAACTCGATTGCGCCAACCTCCATCGAGAGGATTTCGCTCACGCGCATGCCGACGAAGCCGGCGATGACGATGTAACAGGCCTCGACAAGATGGGTGGCGGCATGGCGTACGGCATATATCGATCGGGCGATCCACACCGGCCTGCGTGGCATACGCGGCGAGGTCTTCCTGCATCGCTCCGGCGTCCCCTCGGTGAAGCCGATTCGTCTACAGCGGCCGACCGCGGCCAGCTCAACCTCTGACCCAATGCGGTCGTATCGTCCCGCCTGGCACACGTCGGTGGCTTTAGCACACCGGCGCACTGCAGCCGCTGAAGACCCTGCCATGGCTCCGGTCAGTTCGGGTAGTACCCCAGCGGGCCGAGTCAGATCAGCCGGTCCGTGCGGACGTCCAGCCCGAGATGGTTATTTCCAAGACCGTGTAACGGACATCCATCTTGAAGGGGCAGACGCCGGACCCTTGGAGTTTCGCCAGTCGGCCGGTCGTCAACCGACCGAAGTGAGGAGCGGTCGCATCCCTTTCCGGTTGGACGGTCTGTCGTTATGCGATGGCGCCCGACGGGGAGAGACGGGTTTGATGGCGCCTCACCGTGGCTGCGGTTGCCGTGATCATGCCGATGGGTTGGCCTGTCGTCTGGCCGCGGTTTCATGGAAGGGCGCACCAACTGCGTCCTCGATGTGACGGGTCTGACCGAAGGCCGTCTTCGCTGCGCTCCGCCTCGTTCTCAAGCCCGCAACAGCCGGTCGCGACTTTCTTCCCCTGCTGGCTTCGCCATCATTCCTCGCGGGACAAGAAAGCCTCGCCCTGGCTGCCCTCCACTGCGTTGCGTCCCCTGCGGGGTGCGGGCCGATCGCCTCCGGTCTGTCGACCGCTATCGAGGTCGCGGTGGTCGCGGCCCGAGAAACTCAAGGAGACGACAAATGGCTACCATCGGCACTTTCACCTCAAACGGCAACTCCGGCTTCTCCGGAGCCATCAAGACCCTCAACCTCAACGTCAAGGCCAAGCTGATCCGCGTCGAGAACCCTTCCGACAAGGGCCCTCACTTCCGCGTCTACTCGGGTAGCGTCGATCTCGGAGCCGCCTGGCAGAAGGTCTCCAACGAGGGCCGCGACTATCTCTCGGTCAAGCTGGACGACCCGAGCTTCGCCGCTCCGATCTACGCCACCTTGATCGAGGTGGAAGGCGAGGAAGGCCTGCAGCTGATCTGGTCTCGCCCCAACCGGGACTGACCGCCTCGACGAGGGCTCCGCCGCAAGGCGGGGCCTTCGGCCTTTTCAAGCGAACGCCGGCAGGCGGAGGAGTCAGCGTGACGAAGCGACGGCTGCGGAGGGGGAGCTTGAGCTCCCTCTTTCAGCCGCGTCCTCTAGTTGCGGCTCAGTCGTTGTGAAGGCGTCCTTGATCACCTTGGCCGGCGTGAAGGTCACCTATTCGGTTTCGGGAGAAGAGGCTTCAATCGCCAGCACATCCAGCCCCTCAATCTCCTGCATTACTTTTCCGGCGATACCCTGCAAGTCACCATACATGCCGACGGTCGACTCGATCACCCCTTGGATCTGCGCCTCGCGCTTGGCCCACAGGCGTGTTGTGGCCTTGCGTTCCTTGGCGAGGTCCCCCTGCATATCCGAGAATTTCTCCACGATCGCCTCGACGCGGTGGCGGAACCGCGGACCGGTCAGGTAGCCGTAGACCTGCTCCATTTTGGTGGCCTGGCCGTTCTGGGCGAGGCGGGAGTTGGCCAGCTCGATCAGGGCTTGTCGAAGCATGATGGCGATCGGGATCGCACATTTGGGATGGGCGACATAGACTCCGTCCACAAGATCGAAGGTTTCCACGCCGAAAGGCAACGCTTCCGAGATCATCAGCGCGATATCAGCTTTCGCCGCGCGTTGATCCGACCGGAGCTTGCCCAGCCAGCCCTGGCTCCAGTTCTTGGTGCGTTTCGACTCCCACAAAATGGCGCCGCATGACTGGCCTCCCGGTCCGACCACGCGGTGCAGGACATCTCCGCCGAACTCGCCCTTGGCAACCGGTTCAATGATGTCCATCGGGAACCGGCTGGCAATGAGGGACTCCAGCTCCAGCTCGAGGACCTCGCCCTGCAGCTGCTGGGAGCCCTGTTCCGCACGGCGCTTCAGCTCCTCGATCTGGCGCTGCATGCCGGCGATCTGTTCTTCTTTTTCCGCAACCTTCATTTTGAGGCCGTCTTCGGCTTCGGACCTCGCCTTCACGCGAACGGCGTCCAATCCTTCCTGGATCTTCCTTTCGATGGTCAGCGCCATCTCCCGCTTTTCATCGTCAAGCGCACGCTGTTGTTTCAGGAATTCCGCCTGTTGCTGCTGGGCCTCGGCGAGCTTTTCGTCGCGCGCCTTCAACGTCGCCTCCAGCTCGGCAAGCTTGTTATCCCTGTCCTCCAGGTCTACCGACAGCAGCAATTTTGCCTTGCGGGCTTCCTCGACCACGATTGCGGCACGCTCAAGCTTGATTTGCTCAGCCACCCGGTTGCCGATGTCCTCTTTGGCGGCGGCGATCTCGGCCTGCTGGCGCTTAAGCTCCTCTTTTCTGGCAGCCATCGATGCGTCGCTCTGCGCCAGGCGGATTTCGTATTCTTCGCGCGTGGCGGCAACCAATGGGGCTGCGAGCGACTCGTTGAGCTTGATGTCGGCCTTGCAGCTTGGACAGCTGATGGTTGGTTCATTGAGAATCCTGGGCTGGATGGTCATTGGCGCTGACTCTGCTGAGGGCTGATGGAGTCTCAGACTATATATTGCCGGGCGCATTTGGAAAAGAACGAAGAGTGAACGTGAGTGTTATCCCCAGCGCAAGCACGGAACGGCGATTTCGTGGTCGACCGCGCTCAAGCAGTCCGCATCGGCTTGGTCAAACATCCTGAGATCGAGACAAGTCCGATCGCCATGAAGCCAAGGACGGCCTGCTCGCCGGCGCCCCAATCTCGTGGCCCATGTTCTCGCTCGCCGCGCGGTACCCGCAACTTCGTCTCCGAGATCGGTGTTCGCGTACCGATGGGAGGAAGCGCGATCGAGCTTGTGACACTTCCGATCCTCAAGATTCTGCAAGAGAACACCTGCACAACAGCCTCGCCGAAACTTGGCAGAAGCACGCAAGGGCATGACGGTCGCGGTCTTGGGCGCATTCACTGCACCAGTGGACGGACAACGCGGCATCGAGCGCTATAGCTCCAAAATCGTTGTCGGCGCCGTCGAATTCCCCGCTTGACTCAAGCCGCGACAGCTCCAACCAGAGCGAGGACAAGGACGACTTCGCCTGGCTCCCGTCGCCCAGCGGCTACCCTGTCAACCAGACGGGATCGATTTTGCGCGTCGGGTAGGCGGATCGCGGCTGATAGCCGCGCATCCGCTTGGCGCGCAGAAGCTCGAGGAAAAGCTCGATGGCTTCGCCCTCGGTATCGAAGGAGTGCTGTACCGTGCGGCCGGTGGTTCCGACGGCCCCAACGGCGGACCAGGCAGGTCTGGCCGAACAGGGTCTCCTCGATCGACAGCGCATAGAAGCGCGCCATGTTCCGATCCGCGTCGCGGCGTTCGATCCAGAGGCGATAGAGCTGCGTGGTCATGGCAGACAGAATCGCGCAGCCGGACGCGCGCGTCCAATGAATGGTTTGAATCAGCGGACGCGGATCGATTCACTCTCGTGATGGATAGAACCGAACGTTAATCGATCAGCAGCGTCTTTGATGGCCTTCCCCGGAGAGATGGAGCCAATCCTCTTTGGGCCCGAGTCATGGGCGGTCGGTCGTAACGAAAATCGACGCTGATTGGCGCGTCTGGCTACTTTCGCTGCCGCGCAAGGAATTCCGTTATCAGGCCCTGTACCACCTCCTGCATGGTTGTTCTATTGCGCGCGCAATGGACCTGCAGCTCGATCATCTGCGAGACCGGAATGCGTGTATGCAGCCGGGCTGTCCCGCCGTCAGCCTTTGGCCTTTCGAGCTTCGCTTTGGCCGCTCCAGCAGACTTGGTTCTCGTCTGCTGCTCGAGGCTGTCCGTTTCGCTGATGCTGGACTCCACGATGGCAGCCATGTTGCGTGAGAACGGATCATCCGAACGGGCACGCGGTTTCAAGGCGGGCAGCGGCAGCTGGTTTGCGGTCCGATCGCTTTTCTCGTTCATTGGGGGGTGGCTCCGTTCAGTTTGCTGATGATCTCGGCGGTCAGGGCATTCGTCTGGTCGCGAGCATCCTGCACGGCCTTGTTCACAGGCCGGACTTCGTAAAGCGTCCCGGCGGTTGCGATTGAGGCGAAGGTCGGCCGCTGCGACAAAAAGGTCTCAAGCACGCTGGCATCAGCCTGCCGCAGCAACTGGATCGCTGTGCGGAAGGCCATCGTGTTGTGCTCGATCCCCGAAACCATGTTGAGCATCACCGCGTAGGGAATTTCGCGGTGGCGTCCGCCAAGCGAGCGGATGTGCCGGATCAGACCGAGGCATTGCTTGACATCGAAGACGTGCGCTTTCGTCGGGATCAGAACGAAGTCGGCGTTGGCGACGGCCGGTCCGAGGGCGGCCACGGCCGTGCCCTGGACATCGACCAGCAGCAGGTCCTCGGCGTCGGATTGCGCGAGGCGATCGATAAGTTCGTCGGTCGAGCTGATCGGGATGACGTCGATGTTTGAAAGAGCGTATCCCGCGCGGCGGCTGTTTTTGCTCCATTCCACCGCGGACAGTTGCGGATCGGTGTCGAGCACCGTCACCCGATGACCAGCGGCGGCGAACTCGCCAGCGAGCAGGATGGTGGTCACGGTCTTGCCTACCCCGCCTTTGGGAGAGGCCACTGTGATTTGCACCGCGCGTTGTTCCGGCATTGCTTTTTCCCAATGTTCGCGTTCGACTTTGGCGTCAAGGCACATAGGCGATTTGGCGCCAAAGTGACTTTCTTGCATTATGCCTATGCGCCGATGCAACAGAGTGCAAAGGCACATAAGTGCCTATGTGATAATATGAATTTGCGCATCGGTGCAATGTTCCGGGATGCATAATTGGTTCCGGATTATTGAGACATCGCATCAGTATAATGCTGCATGGTGAATTGACAAGATACGCAATTTGGGTCCAAATTGGCTGAGCAGGTCGTCGCTTCGCTTGACCTGGACCGTCTTCGACGGGAGGCCCCATCCGCCATAGTGAGGAATTTTTGGACACCAGCGCCGCCCAGAAAGACGCTCGAAAGCGCTCCCGGATCGATCTCGGGCCGGAGGCGGGCGCGCTCCTGGACGAGGCTTGCAAGGTGTTCCAGCTTGACCGGGCGGAGACGTTGCGGCGCATTATCCGGGCCAGTCTGGATATCGGTCCCGCTCTGTCAGCTGAGAATGCACGCACTGTCGCGGCGTTGGCCTCGCAAGTCCGGATGGTCGGCCGAAACCTCAGCCAGCTTCTCCATGCCATTCATTCCGGCGATGCTGTTCCCATGGAGGCGGTGTTGCCGATATGGGAAGCACTGGATGAGAGGGTGAGAGCTGTCGACGCTGAACTGACGGCGATGACGATCGGCCATGGCCTGAAACTTCGGAAGGCGGCGCATCTGCTGGATGGTGAGGGCGCGTGAACCTCGACCAATCGTCCATACAGGCCATAGCCGATCGGATTCGCGCGAGCGCAGCTTTTGAAGACGAGAACCGCAAGCGCCGGCATCGGGCCATGTTGTCCTTTGCTGCGAATGACGATGATTGGTTGTTCAAGACGGTTCGCGGCCGGAAGGGGGAGGGCGGTTTCGGGGGAAGCCAGCCCTCGGAACCGGCCGTGCCGCGCTCGTCTGCCCGGGAGCTCGAGCCGCCGCGCGGTAAAGCCGGGCGATTAAACCTCGCTGTGCCAACGAAGCGGCGGAAGCTCGCCGGCGGACCTGTATCGAGGGCGGCTGCCGACAAGCTGGCGGCGGGGTATCAGCCGGCCGTTCTGAAGGTGATTTCCTACGGGCATGGCGTCGCGAGGGCAGCCGCCATCGGTCAATATATCCAGAAGGAGGGCGTCACGCTCGAAACTCATGATGCGCGCATCCTCGCAACGCAGGGGGCCGTTGCCGAGGAAATGAAACAGTGGGGCAAGGGCTTCGACAAGCGGCGGGAAAGCGAGGATGTGGCGACGTTCCGGCTTTCGCTGGCAGGGGAGGAGAGTGCCGAGCGCCTTTTACAGGCAGTTCAGGCCGGTTTCGCCGGCCACGGTTTCGCCTATCGCATCGACGCATTGCAGGATGGATCGAGCGCCGCGCGTGTTGTCGCGACAATGGCCGGACACAGCGTCGTGCAGAGTGAGAACGGGGACAAGAAGGTGAAGCATCGGTTTCACCTTTCCGATCGGCGCCAGCATGATCGCCAGTTCTCGGCACCAACCCGGGCCATGATCGCCTCGCGGATCTCCGAGGCGCTTGGTGTCAAGGAGGATGCCGTTTCGGTGAAGCCGCTCGGGGAACCCAGCCACGGCAAAGCCGGTGTCGTGTTCCAGCTCTCGCGCCTCACCCATGACGGAGCGGCGATCGGCGCCGACGGTGCGGCGATCGCGTCTGAGGGTGCGGTTCGGCAGACCGCGCAGTCCTGGGACAAGACCCTGAATTCCTACAAGCCTCGCGACACCATGCACATGATCCTATCGGCCAAGGCGGGCGAGGACAGGCAAGCTCTGGTGAGGGCCGCGCGTGGGTTCCTGCATGAGCAGTTCCCCAATCACAAATTCGCCTTCGGCATGCATGCCGACATGGCCGAGGAGGGCGGCCACATACATGTCCATGCCGTCGTCGCCGTGAAGGGTGAGGACGGTGAGCGCTTGCGACCAGGCCCAGCCAAGCTTCGCGAATGGCGCGCGCTCTACGCTCAGCACGCACAAGCGCAAGGTATGAAAATCGTCGCGACCTCCGCGGCCTATCGTGCGTCATCACAAAGCTATGGTCCGCGCGACAAGGCGATTGTGGCCGCAGCCGACAAGCCGCGGCCGGGCAGGGAGGCGCGGGACCGCGCCTATGCCCGTTCAAACCCGCATGTCATCGAGAAAGCTCGCCAGCGGATCAGCTACGCAAAGGCCAACCCGGTAAAGATTCCGATTTCGGCGCGCCAGCTGCAGGCCACCCAGACAAGCCTTCAGGACTGGCGCTCGGTCGCTGCTTCTCAGCCGAATAACGCGATGGTGAGTCAATTCATTGATCGGATGACGCAAGCCTTCCGATCCGGTACTGTTGTGGTCGCTATTCGAGATGGAAAGGGTGTTCAAATGAGTTCAGAAGCCACCGCGGCCCAGATGCGGGAAAACCTAAAACAGATCAACGAGACCGTTAACAAGACAGCGGCCATGATGAACGGCCAGACCAAAGCGGAGTTCTTGCGGCGCGCGGCGCCCACCATGGAGCTGCTTGCGATCCGGACGGATCTCAAATCCCTGCAGGAAGGTGGCGTCACGCATGTCAGTGAAGATCAGGCCCATCGGATTGCCGGCGCGCGCGCCGAAGCTTTGATCCATCGCGCACAGGAGATCGAGGCCGCTGAGCGGCTTGAGGCCGATCGCGCTCGCGAGATCCGCAACCGCGCCATCGAGCAGGAGATCCGCGACGAACGAGCTGGATCGGCTGATCCGACCTCGCTTGAGCAGGTTGCGCAAGACCGCGAAATGGTGCGCAACGCCGAAAGCATCGCTGCGAAGGAAGCCCGCCAGGCACAAGCCGCAAGCGAAGCCGCGCGTGCATTGGCGCAGAATCCTAACGAGCGGCTTGATCCCGAGATCGTCAAAGGCGAACGGCTCGAAGAACTGCAGCGCCTGCAGTCGAGGAGCATTAACACCGCTCCGGTCGAAGGCGAAGAGCCGGATTCACTAAAGCCGCAAAAGCAGTAGTTGCCTCGCCACTCGTTGCGGAAGCGGCGATGTTGACGAGCGCGTCAAGCGAGAAGTTGGCGAGCTTACCGCGCAGCAGATCAGTGGTGCGAGGGCGCGT
This sequence comes from Mesorhizobium japonicum MAFF 303099, assembly GCF_000009625.1. Classification (NCBI taxonomy): domain Bacteria; kingdom Pseudomonadati; phylum Pseudomonadota; class Alphaproteobacteria; order Hyphomicrobiales; family Phyllobacteriaceae; genus Mesorhizobium; species Mesorhizobium japonicum. The sequence continues at coordinate 262,830 of NC_002679.1, read as the reverse complement.
CAGGCCGAGCCGCTTGGCGGCTTCCTCCTGGGGAATGTCCCAACGCTGGACTACCTTGGCCGAGCAATTCATGCGGGGATCGATTGATCGGCGCGCGGGCCAAACCCGGGATGGCGCAACAGACAGAGCTGGGCCGCAATGCCTATCCGATTGCGCGCCCCGCGCCTGGCAAGCGCCATTCAAGCTCCTTGGTATCGAGCGTATAGTGCCGAATGAGCCCATCACGGTCCGTTGGGATGCCAAATAGCAGTTGTCGTTCGTCGTCGGCGAGCAAGCCGCCAGCCATCCTTCCTCCCGGTACGCGCGATACCTGCCTTGCAGAAGCTGCCATGCTCGGCCGCCGGCCAGGAAATAGCGCAGATGGCAGAGCTCGAATGGGGGAGGCGTCTTCGCCATGACTCGCCTCATTTCGCTGCGCCATCTCGTGCAACAAGCAGACTAACTCGCCAATGCCATGCGGATATGGTTGCGCGTGGCCTCGTAGTCGGGATCGCCGGCAAAATCGACGGCTTGATTGGCATGCTCCAACGCCGCATCAGGCTGCTTGGCGTTGAACAGCTCAATTGCAAGGTTGTTGTGGGCCGGCGCATGACGGGGATCGATATCGAGGGCCTTCTGATAATGAGCGATGCTCTGCTCAGGCTTCTCCAACTCGGAATAGGCAAGACCCAAGTTGCTCTGCAGGTCCGCATGTGAGGGAACGAACTCAGCGGCAGCAAGGTAAGCTTCAATTGCAGCAGAAGGGTTTCCGGCTGAGAGAAGGATATTGCCTTTCTCCAGCAGAGCTCGCCATTCTTCGGGCTTGATCGACAGAGCGCGATCAAGATCGGAAAGCGCGCCTTGTGTATCACCGAGACGTTTACGGAGACCTGCCCGGTTCAAATGCGCCTCGTAGTAAGGCGGGCAGAGCTCGATCGCGCGCGCATATGCATTTGACGCGTGAACTTCACGGCCCGGGACTTTGCCGAGGAGATTGCCAAGATCGTTCTGGTATTCGCCGTAATAAGGATCAACCGCGATGACATCGCCAAGATTTTTCTCCGCCAGAGAAAGTTCGTTTACAAGCTCGTATACCTGACTGATATTATACATCAAGATTGACTGATGTAGTTTGAAGCGATTGTCGCCATATGTCTCTGACATTGTCGCCTTACCTTCCGTGCAAAGCTGGAGAGCTTCATCAAATTGACCCTGCCTTGCCTTGATATAGGCATAGGCGTTTTCCGCAAAAACCTTTATGTAATGGTATTTTTCGTGATATTTGAAATCGCGCTCAATTGTGTCGAGGTTTCGCAGCGCGTATTGTTCCGCCAATGGAAGGTTCACTGGCTGTTGATATCTGGCATAGGTCATTGACTGGGCGTAAAGCACCGTGGGCGTGTAGCGGCTTGATGGGAATTTCGAGTAGAAAAGATCGAGATAGGGAACCGAGACGCAGCCGCAGCCCAAGCTGTAAAGAACAAAGGCTGCGTTGATGAAAACCGCGTTGATCGCATCGTTTCCTGTTCCGTAAACGCGCAACTCGGGATCCGCAAACATTTCGCCGAAATAGCTGAACCAAGTGTCATAAAGCCCAATGCTCTTTAGAATTTCGCTTGGCTCCGCAATAAGCTCGAGCCGCTTGAATTTGTTGCGAACAGATAAGGCGTGGAATGTCACCAAGGGTGACTTTCCAGCGAGATATTTTTCAATTGCGGCCCGATGCATTTCTGCATGCAGACCGTCAGCATACCCCCGATCGAATGTCTCATAGTTGCGTTGGGCGATGAGATCGGTCGGGTTGCAGTCTGCTTCCACATAAGAGCGCAGCATCTCGCTGCGTTCCTCAGGGCTCAGGCTCGCCAGGTGCAAGTCGATAGCAGCATTGGAGCTCAAGTATCCAACAACGGGCATGCCGGCCTGATTGCAGGTGATCAGAGCGCGAAGGAGTAGCGGATTCCCGCGAGCCGCCTCAAAAATCAACCGCCGCTTCTGTGGTGCCATGTCAGGTTTAAAGAGACCGACCAGTTCATCTATCGAATAACAGCCGAAGTTGACTTCACAGGCCCCTTCAATGAACACGGAATTAGAATGGTCCACGAGAACAAAGCGGAAATGGCGTTCGCTGTCGAGCCGCCGCAACACTTTCACTAGGTTGACGGCCGTAGGTGACATCTCTGAAGCTCGATCGATGACCAGCACAAAGCGGAGACCGCTTCGGCTAGCATATTCGAGCAGATATTCGGCGAGCCCCACGAGCAGCTTGTTCTGATATTCGTGATGGTAGAACCGTGTTCGCTCTTCCTTGCTCGATGTGTTGGTGAGGTCTTTTGGAACGGTAAAGGCGGCGCTGGAGAGAAGCGGAAACAGGCGCTTAAGCGATTGCTGGTGCTTCTCGATCAGGTGCGGGCATTCTTTGGTCGTCCATTCCAAAGCCGCATCAACCAGGTTTTGGAATCCAGCGAGATAGCCGCCACGTTGCCAATCACCATCGGCAAACTCGACATTAGATCCACAGTCTGCAAGAGCTGTCGCGATGGTGGCTCGAGGAGCCATGCCTTTGCCAGCCTTGAGCACGGTTATTGTTGAGGCGCCAACCGCCTCCGAAATCAACGCCAAAGCGTGCGACTGTACAAAATCGGCCATATTGCTCCCCGTTCTTGGTTGAGGGAGGGTGGCGCATTGCCACCCTCCCAAGTCATCAGACCGTGCCTGTGTACGGCGTGGTCGTACGGATGACCGTGGTGGTTTCTGCGATCTTCTTCTTCATGGTGCATTCCTTTCTCGTGGTTTGGCGGATGCTACTCAGTGATGTTGCCGTACGCCGGCTTCCTGCTGTCAGCACCCTGCAAGGATGAACAGCAACTTTCGTGCCGCGCGTGTAGCGTCTTTGAAGAACCTCCGAAATTTCATGAGCGTTCTCAATTGCGCGGAAAAGGTTTGTCGCGCCGCTCCACCCTCGGGGCGGCAGAATTGTCGTGTGTGGGACAAATGTTGGCTACTTTCGGCGGTGCAATTCGCTGGGACAACCTGCCCGCCCACAAGGCCGCCGGCGTGCGCGACGCGATTGAGGCCGCAGGCGCGAGCCTGCTCTACCTGCCGCCCTACAGTCCCGACTCAATCCGATTGAGAACGCCTTCGCCTAACTCAAGGCGCTGCTGCGAGCAAAGGCCGAGAGAACCATGAAGGCTCTGCGGAACGCAGTCGGCGCGGTCGTCGACCACTTCACCCCAGCCGAATGTGCCAACTACTTCAAAACCGCAGGATATGAACCGGATTAAACAGGACGTGCTCTAGAAGGCGCTCGCCAGCAACCTCCGGCGCACCCGAATTGTTGATATGCACCACATCGTCACCTTGGACGCTTTGCTGCTCGCCTCGGATCAAACGCTGCCTGATGCTCTCCAGATTTTCGCGTCCCCGTTCGACCAGACGCAACGCCAAGACACCCATGGGCGCGGTGACATTGACCACGAGCAGTTGCGGGTATTTCCGCCGCGCGTCCGGCAAAATGGCTCGGGAGGCATTGGCTACCACGACGTCGCCGCGGTCCAGCCAGTCATCAATCTCCGACGGAATGCCGTAGGAAAGGCCGTGCGCCTGCCAGTCGAACGAGAAGCCGCCTTCGAGAGCACGACGGTTGAACTCGTCCGTATCGACGGGTTCGTGATCCTCACCCGGACCTGTCGGGCGGCTGATGATCCGGCGGACGAAGTGAACACGCTGATCGGCCCGAAGCCGTTCGCGCGCATAGTCGATGAGGGTGTCCTTGCCAGCGCCGCTGGGACCGACGACAAGGACAAGGCGGCCAAACAATTCCATGGGCGTCAGACCACCGACTTGAGGGCCGCGCCGGTCTTGAGCGCGAACTGCGATCGGACCACGAAATCGGCACTGCGGTGTTCCTGCACGAAGAGTGACATGGCATCGATGTGGTAATCTTCGGATAGATACGGCTCGAACCTCCCCTCCAGGCGCGCCCGCATCGCCTCGCGTCCATCTCGCGGCACGCGATCGGTCAAGGTCATGTGGAAGCGGAACAGGCCCAGGACATAAGGATAGCCCCAGGTGATGAGGTTGGTCGTTTCGACCTCGTCGACTTGGCGGCTCATGCGCCGCTCGAGGTCGTCTCCGTCCATCGGCGCCCGGAAGCGATCGAATTCTTCGACGGTCTGCGCCGCAAAACCGCGCAAGGTTGGGATAGGACTGGCGGGAACAAGCGCGAAGAAGTCGCCGAAAAGATCGATTTTGAACGGTCCGATCGGACAAGGAGGCCGCGAGGCAGCAAACCTGCCGAGCGCCTGTTCCAGTTCCTCAACCGAAGTGTCTTCTCTCAACCGGAAGGGTGCCTTGAGCGTGGCGTGAAAACCGTATCGGCGTGGTTCTGAGGTGATAAGGCCGCCAGCTTCCGGCCGGGCATCTCGGGTAGCATCAGCCTGAAACGCATCGCGGCCAAGCCATGAAATCGCCGCCACCGTCAGCGGATGTTCCCGAGCTGGGGTGTAGTAAATTCCGTAGCGAGGACTGCATGGTTCCGGCATCAGGCGCAGGCTCCCGCGCCGGCCAGAGCAGGCTCAACCGTGGTGGTCCCTTGACTGCCGACCTCGAACAGCCTGTCGGCAACGGTTTCTCGCACTTCCTCGTCATGGAAGATGCCAACGATCGCGGCACCGCGGGATTTCGCCTCGTTGATCAGGTCGACAACGGTCGCACGGTTGGAGGCGTCGAGCGAGGCTGTCGGTTCGTCGAGCAGCAGGACCGGATAGTCGACGATGAAGCCCCGGGCGATGTTGACCCGCTGCTGCTCACCACCGGAAAAGGTGGCCGGCGCCAGCGACCATAAACGTTCGGGAATTCGCAGGCGGGTCAGCAGGGTCGTGGCGAGCGCCCTGGCGTCCTTTGCCGGCATACCTTTGGCGATCACCGGTTCGGCTACGACATCAAGGGCGCCGACGCGCGGGATGACCCGCAGGAACTGGCTGACATAGCCGATGGTGCTGCGGCGGATCTCCACTACCTCCCAAGGCTCAGCAGCGAGCAGGTCCACGGTCTCGCCCATATGCTCGACGAGGATCTTGCCCTCATCCGGCTTGTAGTTGGCATAAAGCGAGCGCAGAAGCGTCGACTTGCCGGCGCCGGACGGCCCGTGCAGGCAGACGCATTCGCCGGACTTCACCGTAAGATCGATGTTGTCGAAGACGGGCAGGACGATGCCGCCCTGGGTGTGGAGCGTGAAGGTCTTGGTCAGACCCTTGGCGTGCAAACGAATGGTCATCAGTTGTCCTTTTGTCTCAAACCTGCAGGACGGAGGAGACAAGCAGTTGCGTATAGGGATGATGGGGGTCGTCGAGCACTTGGTCGGTCAGGCCCTGCTCAATGACGCCGCCGCGCTGCATGACCATCAACCGATCGGCGAGCAGCCGAACGACGGCAAGGTCATGGGTGACGATGATGACAGCGATACCGAGTTCGCGGACAAGTCCGTGTAACAATCGAGCAGGCGCGCCTGGACCGAGACGTCAAGTCCGCCGGTCGGCTCGTCCATGAAGACAAGCCGGGGACGGGTGACGAGATTGCGGGCGATCTGCAGACGCTGCTGCATGCCGCCGGAGAATGTGCGTGGCCTGTCGTCGGTGCGAGTAAGGTCGATTTCCACCTTCTGCAGCCAGTCCTGGGCCTCAGCCCGAATGTTGCCGTAATGGCGGGCGCCGATCGCCATCGGGCGTTCACCGATATTGCCGCCTGCCGAGACGTCCAGCCGTAGCCCGTCGCGCGGATTCTGGTGGACAATGCCCCAGTCGGTGCGGGCAAGCCGTCTCCGTTCGGGTTCGGAGAGGGTGAGAACATCGACCGGTCCCCGCTTCTTCATGTCGTAGGTTATCGTTCCGGCATCCGGCGTCAGCCGGCCGGAGAGGCAAGCGAGAAGCGTCGACTTTCCGGAACCACTTTCGCCGACGATGCCGAGCACCTCGCCTGGCCGGATCGCGAAAGACACATCGCGGCAGCCGATCTGGCCGCCATAGGACTTGCAAAGCCCGGAGACTTCAAGCAGCGGCGGCTTCGAAGTGAGCCTGCGGATCGCATTTGTGGTCAAGACTGCCCTCCGGCGGTCTTCGGTTGCGCCGCGGCCTCTCTCTGACGGGTGTTGCAGAAATCGGTGTCGGAGCAGACGAACATGCGCGAACCCTTGTCATCGGTAATCACCTCGTCGAGGTAACTCACCGTCGAGCCGCAGAGGGCGCAGCATCCCTTCCAGCTCTGCACCTCGAAGGGGTGGTCGTCGAAGTCGAGGCTGCGGACGGACGTGTAGGGCGGCACAGCATAGATGCGTTTTTCCCGGCCGGCGCCGAACAGCTGGATGGCCGGATTGTTTTCCATCTTCGGATTGTCGAACTTCGGAATCGGCGAAGGCGACATCAGATGCCTGCCGTTGATGATGGCCGGATAGTCGTAGGTTTTGGCTATGCGACCGAAACGGGAGATGTCCTCATAGAGCGTCACCTGCATGGCACCATATTCGGCATAGGCATGCATCTTGCGGGTCTCAGTCTCGCGCGGATCGATCTTCCTTAGTGGCTCCGGCTGCGGCACTTGATAGACCAGCACCTGGCCTTCCTTGAGTGGCGCCTCCGGGACGCGGTGGCGCGTCTGGACGATGGTTGCGTCTTCGGTGGATTCGGTGACGGCGACGTCGGCCACTGTCTGAAAAAAACGGCGGATGGAAACCGCATTGGTTGTGTCGTCGGCGCCCTGGTCGATCACCTTCAGACGATCGTTAGGTCCGATGACGGCCGCCGTCACCTGGATGCCACCGGTGCCCCAGCCATAGGCGAGCGGCATTTCGCGACCGCCGAAGGGCACCTGGTAGCCCGGAATGGACAGGGCCTTCAATAGCGAGCGGCGGATCATCCGCTTCGTCTGCTCATCGAGATAGGCGAAGTTGTAGCCTGTATCGCTGTGGTTCGTCGTCGTGCCAATGCTCATTCGGCGGCTTCCTTCTTCTGTCCTGCCCCGCGGGCGACCTGGTGCTCGGCCCGCAGTTGTCGGACAAGCATCAGTTCCGCCTGAAAATCGACGTAATGCGGCAGCTTGAAATGCGAGACCATGCCGCTCGTCTCGACATTGTCCGTATGGGCAAGGACGAATTCCTCATCCTGGGCGGGGTAGCGTACGTCCTCGGCAAGTTCGCGGGCGCGCATCGCCCGGTCGACTAATGACATGGCCATCGCCTTGCGCTCGTTGTGGCCGAAGGTGAGGCCATAACCGCGGGTGAACTGCGGCGGTCGGGCAACCGTGCCACGAAACTGGTTGATCATCTGGCATTCGGTGACGGCGATTTCCGCGACAACAATCGGAAAACCGAGCTCCTCGGGGACGATCTCGACCGTCACTTCACCCAATCTCAGTTCGCCGACGAAGGGATGCGCGCCGCCGTAACCACGGACTGTCGAATAAGCGAGCCCGAGCAGAAAACCCTCGTCGCCGCGCGCCAGGTTCTGCAGGCGCTGGTCGCGCCCTGCTGGAAAGCTCATCGGCTCGCGGGTGAGATCGAAGATTTCGCCCTGACCTTCGTCGCTTTCCTCTTCGATCAGACCTTCGCTGTCGAGCAGGTCGATGACCTGCGGCACATCTTGTTCGAGCGGCTCGGCGGCCAAACCTGCCTGGGGCCGCTGGAGGCCTTCGGCGGCGAGGGCAAAATCGAGCAGCCGGTGCGTGTAGTCGTAGGTGGGCCCAAGCACCTGGCCGCCCGGGATATCCTTGAACGTCGCCGAGATGCGCCGGCGGATCGTCATGCGCGACGTATCGACCGGTTCTGACAGCGCGATGCGCGGCAGCGTGGTGCGGTAGGCGCGCAGCAGGAAGATCGCCTCGGTCACATCACCCTGCGCCTGCTTGAGGGCAAGTGCGGCGAGTTCCCGGTCGTAGACCGATCCCTCTGTCATCACCCGGTCGACGGCCAGGCCGAACTGTTCGCTGATCTGGGCGAGCGTCAGTTCGGCCAAGGCCGGATCGCCGCGACGGGTTTCCGAGATCAGCCTGAGGGTGTTGAGGATGGCCTGTTCGCCACCCTTGACGGCAACATAAGCCATTTAAGCCTCCACCGCGATTGTGCGCGGCAGGCCCACCAGGGCATTGCCGTTCGTGAAGATGACGTCGATCCCGCGCGGGTAGAGTTCTCTATTCATCTCCCAGTCCGACCAGTACCAGAAGGGCAACCCGCCGATGCTTACGCGAGCGCTCGTCTTGATGCCGGGGCCGGTCCAGGTGGTCGCCGGCCCCTCGTTGAAGGACGGAACCTGGATGATCAGCGTCATCGAGCGATCAGGGTATTCCACGTCGCCTGGGTGAAATTCGACGAGGCGCGGCATTGTCAGCGCATCGGTCACGACAGCGAAACGCGCCTTCATAGGATCGTCTGTGACGGGCAGGCCGCAGTGAAAGCGGAGCCAGGCAACCGCCTCGCCGGATGCCGCCTGGCGGTCGAGCCAGGCCAGCGTCTCGAAATCCATGAGCGTCAGGCACAGTGCCGCGGTTGCCGATGAAAAAGGCCGCGGCGACGCCAATGCGCGATCGACTGGCACGACACGGCCGGGATAGGCGGTCGCAAGCAGGCTCGCGCGAAACACCGCCTGGGCATCGAAGACCGGATCGGCAAAGCCAGGCATCAGCGAAGTGCTCGTTGAGGATCGGTCATGCAAAGATGATGTTGAAGATTTTACCGTCACGCTGGGTCCTCCCCGCGAACCATGGTGAAGAACTCGACCTTGGTGGCTGCCGCCTTGCGGCTTTTTTCGAGCCGCCGGACTTCGGCTTTTTCCCGAAGCGGCTCGACCACCTTCGCCATGGTCTCGTCATGGCGGTCCGGCTGCTGCAACAGCGCATCGATGATAGCCGCCAGCTCCGCCTGGCGCTTGTTGCGGCCCTGGACGTAACCGTGCCCGACAGTGCCGTCTTCAAGCCGGACCGAGGCGCGGGTGACGGTCATCTCGCCGAGATTGAACACGTTGCCCGTACCACCAGCACGCCCCCGGACCATCACCAGGCCGACATCGCAAGTCCTCAGCCATTCAAATGCCACTCCGGTCGCCAGGTCAGCCGCCAAGGCCTCAAGCTCACTGCTAACACTGCGCGACAGGATACCAAGCCAGTCGGAGCGCTCTGCGATGGCAAGCTGCTCCGCTTCCATCTTCGTTTTTGAGTTCATTTTTTGTCCTGTGGCGCGTGAGCGCTCTTTACAGATACTGTCGACCGGCCACCCAGATGTTGCGGATCACCGGCACGCCTTCGACGAGGCGCACGCGGATCAAGTCGGCGCGAAGGCCCGGCGCAATGCGGCCGCGATCGGAAAAACCAAGCAGGTCGGCGGGGGTTTTCGTCACCATGGCAACCGCCTCCGGGAGATCGAACCCTTTGGCGGCCAGCGCGAATGCGGCATGCAGCAGACTTCCGGGCACGTAATCCGAGGTTAGCACGTCGAGGAGACCCCGATCTGCGAGCTCCAGGGCACTGACATTGCCGGAATGCGAACCGCCGAGAATGATGTTCGGCGAACCCATGACGATCTTCATGCCGAGTTCTCGCGCGCGGCTCGCGGCCTCGACAGTCGTCGGAAACTCGCTGATCGTGATCCCGTCGCCGCGGGATTCGTCGACATCCGCGGCTGCCGTGTCATCGTGGCTGGCGATGCGGATATCGCGCTCGCGGCAGAGGTGTCCGATCGTCGAACGGCCCGGCGGGACATATTGTTGCTGGTGTTCACGGCGTTCGGCGAGGTGGAGCGCGAATTCCTCCTCGTTCCACACCCGGGCGTTCTTCTTGCGGCGGAACTCGCGATAGAGTGTCAGATTGTGCCACTGCCGCTGGCCGGGCGTGTGATCCATCATGCTGATGAGCCTGAGGCCGGGATTATCGACATGCCGCTCGACGATCGGCAACAGGGCCGGATCGGAGAGTTCGCAACGAAAATGGAAGTAATGATCGGTCTTGAGAAGACCGCTCGCTCGCGCCTGCGTCAGCCCGTCGATTGCATCATTTAGCATGGCGGTGCGGGTGCCCCCGCTATCGTAATCGCCAAGTGCGAGCGCATCGAGCACCGTCGTGATGCCGCTGCCGAGCAGCTGCCAATCGTGTGCAAGCACGGCAGCAAGGGGCGACGGCCACTGCACGCCCGGCCGCGGTTGCATGAAGTGTTCGACACTGTCGGTATGCAGGTCGATCAGACCAGGCAGCAGGAAGTCGCCATCAAAATCGATAGCTTCCGCTTTCGAAGTCCCACCTTGTTCAAAACAGTCGATAAGGCCATCGCAGATTGCGAGGCCCGCCTCTACTAAATGATCTTCGCACACAATGCGCGCGTTGGAGATTTGTAACCACATTGGACATCTTCTTCGATTTACTTGAGGTGCAGTTCAAGCGATTGCGGGCTCCGCGCTATGGGGCTCTCTTCTGCGATCAGGGACCGCCCAGCGTAAGGCTCCAACGGCAGGCCGAGCACGCTCGCCAGCGTTGGTGCAAACTGATCGGCATCCGCCGCCTTAATGACTTTTGGTGCAATGCCGCCACCGGACAGGATGAACATGCGATCATCTTCCGGGCTGCCCGGCCGGAAGCCGTGGGTCGAAATGAGGTGCGGACTACCGGTCGCCACGAGCGGTCCGGATGCATCACTGGGCCGCTCTTCGAACGAATGCCGGGGTGGAGCGACAAACATTGCAACCGTCCCACGAAGATTTTCCGGCACGTGGTGGTCGTTCCAGAGCTCAACGCCATATGGCAAAAGCCGCTCGGTCACCCTCTCGAGATCGCCGGCGGCCTTGAGCGAAACGTAGAGGCTTGCGCCTTCCGTCATCCAGTGCATGTCGGGTATGATGGCTTCCGGAAAGATTGCCGTATCGACAAAGCCATGACCGTGATCGCTGGCGACGGCTATAACGTAATCCTCGCGGCGCCCGGTGCGCTCTAGGACGGCGAGCAAGTTGCCGATCAGCATGTCGGCGAACTCCACCGACCAAATTCCCGCCGGGCTGTCGTAGCCGAGATAATGCTGGAACGCATCCGGCATCTCGATCTCCGTCAGCAACAGATCCGGCGGCCGGTCGGAGCCAAGCAAGGCAACGACCGCGCGGTTGAGGAACTGGTCGAGCGCCAGGCCCGAGATCAGATGCGGAGCGCCGCCGTCGGCAGCATCCCTAAACGCGTCCATCTCCGTCAGCCCGGCCTTGGCTAGCCTATCTTCAGGATCGTGGATTGCTCGTGATGCCGCCAACGCTTCCGGCGTGACCATCTTGCTGAAACGATAGCCCGTCATGAAGCCGCGGAGCCACCAGGGCGAGACATAGACCGATGTATCGCGGGGATTGACCAGCGCCTGACCGATAGCAGCCACATCCAAGCCAGCCTGCCTGGCATGAGTTGCGATCGTCGGCACCAGCAGATCTTCGGCCAGCGGCGCCACGGAAGCGTCGCCGCGGAAGATATGGTTGCCATAGATGCCGTGAGTTTCCGGACCGACGCCGGTCAACATCGTCGCCCGTCCGGGGACAGAGGTGGCCGGAACGGCTGATTTCAGGCGGCGAACGCGCAAGCCCCTTTCCGCCAAATGGCGCATGTTGGGCAGGCGATGAGCATGCTTTTCGAAAGTGTCAGCGCTGACGCCGTCAACAAGGATGGAAATCAGTTTTTTCCGCATGGGAGATATCCGTTACTTGAGAGTGGGATCGAGTTTGTCGCGCAAGAAATCGCCCAAAACGCTGACGGCGACGGCCGTCAGCACGATGACGATGCTGGGGCTAAGCAACATCCAGGGCGCGCGCGTAATGTATTCGCGGCCAGTGCCGACCATGACGCCGAGGCTGGTCATAGGTGGCTGGACGCCGAGCCCGAGGAAGGACAGGCCGCTTTCGACCAGAATGATCTCCGGAAACGTGACCGTTGCCGCAACAAGAAGCGTTGCCGCGCTGTTGGGAAGGATGTGACGGAGATAGATGCGCAAGGGATGAGCGCCGAGCTGACGGGTCGCGCCCGCATATCCTTGCGCGCCGGCTGCAAGTGCGAGACCACGCGCGAGCCGCGCGTTGCGCTCCCATCCATAAAGGCCCATCAAGCCGACGACCAGCGGCAGCGAGTTGCCGAAGAACGCCAGCATCGCCAGCGCGACGATCAGGAAAGGCAGCGACGCCTGGACGTCGATGAGCAGCAACAGGAAATGCTCGATGAGGCCCCGGAAATAGGCGGCAAGAAAGCCGATCGCGGTTCCGACGAGGACGCTGATAACGGTTGCGCCAAAGGCGATGAGCAGGCTGGTGCGGATCGAGTAATAAAGACGCGAGGCGACATCGCGGCCAAGATCGTCGGAGCCGAACAGGTGGACGGCCGCGCCGCCGAAGCCGAAGGGCGGCGCCAGGCGATGACGCAAATCCATCGCGGTGATGTCATGCGGAGCGATCAGCGGCGCGGCCGCCGCGATCAGCAGCATCAGGCAAAGCCAGAGCGACGCAAAGAGCGTCGGCAGGTCAATCCGTGACTTCTTCTGCATCTGGCTTCCTCAGTGTGATCCCGGGCGCGCTTGTCGCAAGCGGGGATCGACGACGCCGTAGAGCAGATCCATCATCAGGTTCGCCGACGTCATGGTGAGTGCCACGAGCAGGAGGATGACCTGCACGACCGCGAGATCTCGATTGCCGACGGAGACCACGAGCAGTTGACCAATGCCCGGCCAGCCGAAGACGTTTTCGACCAGCACCGCCCCGGCCACCTGTCCGCCCAGCATCAGACCCAGCAATGTGAGAATCGGGATGATGGCGTTGGGGAAGGCGTGGTGGTGAATGACCTGGCGCCAGGTGACGCCCTTGGCGCTGGCGGCAACGACGTAGAGCTGCGACAGAACCTCGATCATGGCGCTACGCGTAAACCGCGCGAGCATTGCCGCCCCGCCTATGCCAAGCGTCAGCACCGGCAGAACAAAGCTTTGCCATTTGTCGGCCCCGCCTGAGGGAAACAGGCCGAGCGTCACCGAAAATATCAGGATGAACAGCAAGCCGAGCACGAAGCTTGGCACGGTAAAGCCGAGCACGGTCAGCATCATCACCGACCGGTCGATCCAGCTGTCTCGATGCATGGCCGCATAGGCGCCGACCGGGATGCCGATCAGCACGTTGAGCGCGAGTGCCGGCAGCATCAGGGCCAACGTCAAAGGCATTCGCCCAAGCACAAGCTCCGCGGCGGGCTTGCCGGCCAGCATCGAGTTGCCGAAATCGCCGTGCAACGCGCCCCAGAGATAGCGAAGATATTGAACGTGCAGGGGCTGATCCAATCCCCACCGCTGGCGAAACGCTTCGAGGTCGGGGGCGCGAGCGCCGGGCCCGAGAATCTGCAGGGCCGGATCTCCTGAAGCGCGTAGCACGAAGAATGTGATCGTCACGACGACGATGATCGAGAGCGCGGCCCGCAGAAGTTTGGGGCCGATGTAAGGGAGCAAGCCGGTCATGGAATTGATACCAGATGGCAGGCGACCCGCCGTTCTGGTCCGTGTGGAAGGAGTTCAGGTTGCGTCTGCCGGCAGATATCTTTTGCCAGACGACAGCGCGGATGGAATGGGCATCCCGAGGGCCGCTCAGTTGGGCTTGGCGGCTCGCCCGGCAAGGGCAGGTAATGATCGAAGCCACCGGCAAGCCTCGGCATGGCCGAGACGAGCGCCTGCGTATAGGGATGCAAGGGCTGGTCGATGACGGCATCGGCGCGCCCGTCCTCGACCACCCGGCCGAGATACATGACGACGATGCGATCGCTGACATGGCGCACCACCCTCAGATCATGGCTGATGAACAGGATGCCTACTCCAAGTTCCTGCTGAAGATCGACGAGCAGATTGACGATCTGCGCCTGGACGGAGACGTCGAGGGCCGAGACTGGCTCGTCGCAAACAAGAAGCGAGGGCTTCGGGGCGAGTGCACGTGCCAGAACCACGCGTTGGCGCTGCCCGCCGGAAAGCTGATGCGGATAAAGAGCGCGATGGTGCTCGCCCAGGCCAACGGCGTGCAGCAGATCGAGCACGCGCTGTTGACGGATTGCTCCGTCGCCGATTTCATGGATGACCAAAGGCTCCGCAATCAGATCACCGACTGTCATGCGCCGATCGAGCGCGGCCAGCGTATCCTGGTAGACCAGCTGCATCCGCTGACGCTTTGCGCGCCATTCCCGGGTGTCGGTCACCGCGAGCTCTTGACCTTCGAACAGGATTTGGCCGCTATCGGCCTGTTCCAGGCCGAGTGCCAGGCGTCCCGTGGTGGATTTTCCGCAGCCTGACTCGCCGACGACGCCTGTCGTCTGGCCTTTTCTGACCTCGAGCGACACCTGGTCGACAGCGGTCAGAGATTTCCGCGATCCAAAGACCGTGTTTCCGATCGGAAACCGACGGCTGACGTTTTGGAGCTGAAGTAGGGTCATTGACACATCCCTTCAGCAACGCGGAGGCAGCGGACGACATGGCGTGCCGATATCGTCCGCATATCCGGCCTTGTCATGCCGCATGCGGCGTCAGCACTGCGGCAGCGGGGCGCATAGGCACAACCTGCCGAAACGCCCCCATGGGGCGGGGCACCGGGGATGGCCGTCAACCGGACACGAGGGCCATCCGAGGGAGGGATCGCGCCGATCAGATCGCGCGTGTAGGGATGTTCCGGCCTGTTCAGAAGTGTATGCGTGGGTGCCGCCTCGATGATGCGGCCGGCATACATGACACAGACGCGGTCGCAGATGGCGGCCACCGCAGCAAGATCGTGGCTGATCATCACGAGCGCCATGCCGGTGTCGCGCTGGATGGTTTTCAAAAGCAGCAGGATTTGCGCCTGCACGGTGGCGTCGAGCGCCGTCGTCGGCTCGTCGGCGACCAGGAGTTCGGGTTCACCGGCGAGCGCGATGGCGATCATCACCCGCTGGTTCTGCCCGCCTGAGAGTTCGTGCGGATAGGCATTGAGCCTGCTGGTCGCATCAGGAATGCCAACCAGGTCCAACAGCCGCTGCGCCTCTGCGCGCGCTGCCGCGCCCGTGAGGCCACGATGCAGGCGAAGCGCCTCGGTGATCTGGGCGCCGACACGATGAACAGGATTGAGTGCACTTGCGGGATCCTGAAAGATCATCGCAATGCGTCCGCCGCGCACCTTATCAAGACTGGACTGGCTGGCGCCGGCGAGGTTGAAGCCATCCAGACGCGCTTCGCCCTTGACCTCAGCCGACTTTGGCAGGAGGCCCAGCACCGCACGCCAAGTCACGGACTTACCGCAGCCGGACTCTCCGACGATACCAATCGCCTCGCC
Organism: Mesorhizobium japonicum MAFF 303099; assembly: GCF_000009625.1. NCBI lineage: Bacteria > Pseudomonadati > Pseudomonadota > Alphaproteobacteria > Hyphomicrobiales > Phyllobacteriaceae > Mesorhizobium > Mesorhizobium japonicum. The sequence continues at coordinate 247,537 of NC_002679.1, read as the reverse complement.
CTTATCAACGGTCAGGTCGACGCCGTGGAGCACGGGGACACCGCTGAAGGATACGGTGAGGTCGTTGACCGTGAGAACGGGTCGTTTGCGGTGATCGACGACGTCCTGACTGGCGAACAGCGCGGCGTCCGCGCTGTTCGTGCTGAATGCGTTCAGCATCGGGCTCAAGCCACAGGTTCGGACGGCAACTTCGGGCCAAGCCACATCTGCGGCAACGGATTGGGCGTGAACTCCAGGCCCGTCTTTTGCCCGTAGATAAACGGCATGGAGTGCAGCGGCGTGATGCAGGGGTCATCGATTTCGACAATGTCCTGCATGCGCTTGAACGCTTCCTTGCGCTTGGCGAGGTCCAGCGTCGTCTCAAGCTGATTGCCGAGCGCATTGAATTCGGCATTGGTCCAGCCGCCCGAGGCCTGGAGGTCGTTTGTCGGACCGATGATCTGCCAGAGCATGGAGACAGGGTCGGCGTAGAAGGCGCCACCAGACGTGTCGTTGATACCGCCGATATTGCCGACCTGGTCCCAGTTCTCGCACATGATCAGCTTGACATTGATGCCCGCGGCTTTCCACATCTCCACCAGAGCCTGGTTGTCCGGAAGCTGCATGGGGTAATAGGTCCCGACGGTCGGATAAGGAATTTCCTCGCCCTTGTACGACGACTTGGCGAGCAGTTCCTTGACCAGGGCCGGGTCGTAGGACACGCCCTTGCGCTCGGGATCGTTGATCTCGCCGAAGATCGGCAACTGCCAGCTGGTCAGCGCCTTTGCGCGGCCGTTCCAGAGACCGTCAGCCAGCGCGTCCCGGTCGATCGCGAAGGCGAGCGCGCGGCGAAGATTGACATCTTTGAGAACAGGCGTCTTGAGCGGGGCAAAGGTCAGGAACCGGAACCACATGGCCTCGCCACCGGTGACGGAAAGCCCGCTGACGCCTTCAATCTCCGAGATATGGTCAGGCGTAATGTCGGTGACGATATCGTAGTCTCCGGCTTTGAGGCCGGCGATGCGCGCGGCAATCTCGGGCAAGCGCTTGAAGCGGATGGAGGCGAACGGCGGCTTACCACCCCAATATTCGTCATGGGCGATCAGGGTCATCTCATCGCCGCTGCGCACATCACCGATCTTGTAGGGGCCGGTACCAATCGGCTTTGCCGCCCATGCGTCGTAGCTGGCGGCGGCTTTCCAAGCGTTCGCGCTGATAATCTGAGTACCCCATGCGCCGAGACGATCGGTGAAGACCGGATCCTCAGTTTTGGTGAACAGGCGGACCGTGCGATCGTCGACCTTCTGCACATCGGCGAGCGAAGAGAGGAAGTTGGCAACCACCGCGGCACCCGGCGCCTTGTCGCCGCGCAACCGCTCGACGCCAAGCGAGAACGCCACGTCGTCAGCGGTCATCGTCGAGCCGTCGTGGAATTTCACATTGTCGCGCAGGACGATCTCATGGGTCTTCGCGTCGATCTGCTTCAATGATGTCGCGAGCGCGAAGTTGAGGCGGAAATTGTCGTTGTAGTCGGTCCGCAGCAGCTGATCAAAGATACTGTATTGCACCCGCCAGGAGACGTTGGCGATGGAAGAGCTGGCCACAGGCTCGAGGATCGTGCGCAGGTCCTGGACGGCGATGTTGAGGCTTGGCCGCTGGCCGGCTGCGGCCAGAAGCGAACGCGGCAAAGCCAGGGCGCCAGCAACCATGGCAGTCATGCTGAGAAATGATCGACGTGTTGTCTGCATAATCTAACCCTCTCGTTGTCAACCGGGAGAGCAAGCTGAAGAGTCAGGTGCGTCCCGAAGCCGGGAGACACATAGCGCAGCTGTATGACGGTTTTATGAGGGTTTAAGCCGGACTATGATGGATTTATCCGGCAACGCGACTTAAGTTCTTGTCGAAACAACGGGATATGTGTGCTCAAAGTTTTTGCCGAGCTGCACCATTTGCGGGATCATGACGGATTTTGACGGTGTAGAACTGCCCCGCCCGCGGCTTCCTCGGGCCCCGCCCTCGGCTTCCTCGTAGGTCATCGGTCGGATGCACGGCGTTGACGCCAATGAATGCGACCTCGATCCGCTGCTCGCGCAGCATACGCAAGGCGGCAAAATCGATCCTGTCGAACAGCGCGACATCCGCGCTGTTCGTGGTGAATGCGTTCAGCATCGGGCTCACGCCACAGGCTCGGGCGGCAACTTCGGGCCCAGCCACATCTGCGGCAACGGATTGGGCTGCCAAGAGATGTCCTTCCTTTGCCCATAGATGAACGGCATGGAGTGCAGCGGCGTGACGCAGGGATCTTCGATCTCGACAATGTCCTGCATGCGCTTGAACGCGGCTTTGCGCTTGGCGGGGTCCAGCGTCGTCTCAAGCTGATTGCCGAGCGCATTGAATTCGGCATTGGTCCAGCCGCCCGAGGCCTGCAGGTCGTTGGTGGGCCCGATGATCTGCCAGAGCATGGAGACGGGATCGGCGTAGAGGCCGCCACCGGACATATCATTGATGCCACCAATATTGCCAACCTGGTCCCAGTTCTCGCACATGATCAACTTGACATTGATGCCCGCGGCTTTCCACATCTCCACCAGAGCCTGGTTGTCCGCAAGCTGCATGGGGTAGTAGGTCCCGACGGTCGGATAGGGAATCTCCTCGCCCCTGTAGGACGACTTGGCCAGCAGCTCCTTGACGAGAACCGGGTCGTAGGACACGCCCTTGCGCTCGGGGTCATTGATTTCGCCGAAGATCGGCAGCTGCCAGCCGTTGAGCGCCTTCGCGCGGCCGTTCCAGAGGCCGTCTGCCAGCGCATCCCGATCGATGGCGGACGCAAGCGCACGTCGCAGATTGGTATCCTTCAGGACGGGAGTCCTGAGCGGAGCAAATGTGAGAAAGCGGAACCACATGGTTTCGCCACCAATAACTGAAAGGCCGTTGACGCCGTCAATCTCCGCAATGTGATCCGGGGTAATATCGGTGACGATATCGTAGTCACCAGCTTTGAGGCCGGCGATGCGCGCGGCAATCTCGGGCAAGCGCTTGAAGCGGATGGAGGCGAACGGCGGCTGGCCACCCCAATAGTCGTCGTGCGCGATCAGCGTTATCTCATCGCCCGTTCGCACTTCGCCGACCTTGTAAGGACCCGTGCCGATCGGCCGCGCTGCCCACGCGTTGTAATTCGTGGCGGCCTTCCATGCCTTGGCGCTGATGATCTGGGCGCCCCAGGCGCCGAGACGGTCGGTGAAGACCGGATCCCCCGTCTTGGTAACCAGACGGACGGTTCGATCATCGATCCTCTGCACATCGGCAAGCGAGGCAAGAAAGTTTCCAAACACTGCCGCGCCAGGCGCCTTCTCGCCGCGCAACCGCTCCACGCCAAGCGAGAACACCACGTCGGCGGCCGTCATTGTGGAACCGTCATGGAACTTCACATTGTCGCGCAGGCCAATCTCATAGGTCTTCGCGTCGATCTGCTTCAGCGACTTCGCGAGCGCGAAGTGCAGGCGATAGCTATCATTGTAATCGGTTCGCAGGATTTGATCATAGATACTGTACTGCACGCGCCAGGAAACATTGGCGTTAGAGGAGCTATCTACCGGTTCCAGAATGGTACGCAAGTCCTGAACGGCAATATTGAGGGTCGGCCGCTGGCCGGCTGCGGCCACGATGGACCGCGGCAATGCTATTGCGCCGGCGGCCAAGGCCGTCATGCCAAGAAATGTGCGACGTGATGCTTGCATGTCAGAAACCCTTCTCTCTGGCGGACGAACAGACAGTCCCGTCCCAACCGAGATATAGAGCAAGCATATGACAGTTTTTCGCGGGAGTACGACGGATCGTGATGGAGACAGGCAGGAGTGGCGGTTAAATTGTGTCAACCAAACAAGAATTTGAGGCATTTCTTCCCTCCGTACGCCGCTACGAAGGGTTTCAATGCGGTGTTATGACGGATTTTGCGGCGGATATAGGACGTCAGCGCCAGCGCCTTCGATGGCAGTCAGCACATGCGGTTCCGGTTGCTGATCGGTGATGATTGTAGCGATGGCAGAATGGGGCAGGGTTCGGTAACGCGCCGACCGCCCGAACTTGCTATGGTCGGCGAGCACAGTGATCTTCCGTGCCTGTTCTGCAAGCGTCGCTGCGAGTTCCTGCCCACCCTGCTCATGATCAAAAACGCCGAGCGTCGGGTGCACCGCATTGACCCCGATGAATGCGATATCGATCTGCTGTTCGCGAAGCGTGCGCAGCGCCGCAAATCCGGTCACGACGCGATAGTCGCCGTTGAAATCGCCGCCGAGCAAGACGACGCGATGCCGGCGGCCTTCGGAGGCGGCGATTGCAGTATCAACCATGTTGGTGACGATACGCATTTCCGGCAGCATGGATATCCGACGCGCCAGAGCCAGCACCGTGCTCCCCCCACCAAAGAAAAGATTCTGCCCCGGCTTCAAGAGGCCGAGCGCTATTTCGGCGATAACGTTCTTTTCTGCCAGCTCAGAAATGGCACGCGACGAGATCGTCAGGAGCTTCGGTTGCTGTGTGGCGACTGCACCGCCATGTACGCGCACGACCAACCCATCTTGCTCGAGTTGCTTGATGTCCCGTCGGGCGGTCTCTTCGGATACATTGAAATGCACCATCAGATCGCGGATCCGAACTTCGCCGTCCGTTTGGACCATCTCGATGAGCTTCTTATGACGATTGTGACTGAGCGACATTCTTCTCTCTTCTCTCGCGCGCAGAACTCATACCGGTTTGACGGTAGATGCGACTGACTTTTCGGCCTTCAGCGCTTCATAGAGCGCAGTTTTCCCTATTTTGACGCGCGCGGCAGCTTCGCGCACGTTGAGACCGGCTGCGAGCAACTGGCGAGCCCTTTCAAGTTTTTCAGGCGTCACGACAGCCTGCCGCCCACCGCGTCGGCCTCTTTCCCTTGCGGCTTGCAGGCCGGCGCGGGTTCTTTCCCTGATCAGATCGCGCTCGAATTGGGCCAAAGCGCCGAAAAAATGGAACACCAAGCTCCCGCCAGATGTCGTCGTATCGATATTTTCAGTAATGGATCGGAAACCGACGCCTTTAGCCTCCAATTCAGCGATGATCTCGATTAGGTGCTTCATCGAGCGGCCGAGGCGGTCCAGCTTCCAGACAGTGAGTGTGTCGCCCTCCCGGACATATCGAATGGCTTCGCCGAGACCAGGCCGATCAGTCTTCACGCCCGATGCTCTGTCTTCAAATACCCTATCACAGCCTGCTTTGCGCAATGCGTCGAGCTGCAGGGCAGTTTCCTGGTCGCCGGTGGAGACCCTTGCATAGCCGATGGCGGTCATGAGGCATGACGTGTCCGTTTTCTCGTTGAATTCGGACACTGTCCGATTTGCCGACGAATGGCAAGGTTTTCGGACAAATTCTGCGTACTCGTTCCAAAACGTCCCTACTGAAATCCTCTTTTGACCTCTGCTGCAGTCGTCTCCTGAAATCGACATCAGTACGGCAGCACGAGCCCGGTCGGCGCGCTGCCGAAGGATCACGCCGAGAACAGCCGGTGCCAATTTATGTTAGTCCTCAAACAGTATCGCGGCATAGTCAATCGCGCCGTGGAGGACATGGATGATCACAATCTGTTCGCGTTCAACACGGTAGAAAATCAAGTAACCGCCATGAACCCTGCGGCGAATGCCGTGCTGTTCATATCGAGGCACCAAAGGAGAGCCCTTTGGCGTCTCGGCTAAGGCTTCACATTTACCGCGTAGCTCTTGGATGAACGAAAGAGCACGACGAGGATTATCCTTCGCTATGTAGGCGGCAATCCGTTCAAGATCGCTTTCGGCTTCGTCCGAAAACTCAACGATCATGCTAACTTTTCGGCCTGTTCAGCCATAGAGCGATACTTTGCTTCAAGCCGGTCAAAAACGTCGCTCGCGGGTTTCGTTCGGCCTGCATCAGCATCGGCAATACCGCGCGTGATTGAGGCGTCAAGGGCAAGAAGGCGCGTCTCACGATCTTGAATCAGCCGCACGCCCTCCCGCAGCACTTCACTTTTCGAGCCATAGCGGCCCGTATCGACGAGCTGCTGGATATAGCTTTCGAGCTGTTTACCCAGATCGGCACTGATCATGTACGAAGCCTCCTTCGGACGAGCTGCTCTCAAGATAGGCCGTTTATCAACTATTATCAAGGAACCAGCGCCATCGGCCCGGCCGGGAATAGTGTGATGACCTCATGACTTCATGAGATCACGGCTTGCCTTAAGCAGTTTCGGCGGGCGTGTCCTAGCGATCGCCGTGACGTCTAATTTGATCCTGCAGCTCTTCAATTGCGGCTGACGGTACCCCGTCGACATCTCCGCTATCCACTGACGGCGACAGTGAACGAGCGCCGGCCTCCACCTCCTGATCGAGCGATGCGAGCAGCGCGGCGACCGACGTGGACTTGTTTCCCGGCCGGACTTGGAATTGCAAGACGCTTGCCTTGCCTTCAGACGCGCTCGGGTCGGACGCGTTTGATGCTGCCGGCGCCGATCGCCGGCCAAGGGTGGGAAGCGGTCGCGGCGCATTGTCGGCCGTCTGATCGGTCCGCTTCGGTTTCAACTCCGAAACTTCAGCGGCGTCCTCACTCTTTGCTTCAGCCTCGCCACTCGCTCGAAGGCCTGGGCTTGGCAGCGCCCGAGATGCGCCCGCGCTGTCGCTATCCACTTTCGGCTTTGGCCCAACAGGATCAACCCCGTCAGCGGCCGCACCGGTCGCCGGCGGCGCAGCATCGGCAAAGGCTTTATCGCCCGAAACCGGCGCTTCGACGGTATCGGGTTCCCGCAACTCGAAAGGCGCCGCTGGTGCGGTGTGAGCCGCCGCTTCGACGTCGGCCAGGGAGCGCAGCGGAAGATCCTGCCATCGGGAGAGAGGCGGAACCTTCAAGCGCCGGTGGCGAAATTCCTGATAGGTCGCCTTATAGGGAGCGTCCTTATAATAGGTGACCTTGCGCACCATGAAACCAGGTGCGCTCGGCACCAGAACCACGGCCTGCTTCGCTGGCATCTGTCGAAGCTCCGCCGCCGTCCGGAGCGGCCTTTCCTGATAACTTAAACTCTTGTCTCGGGCGCCGAATATACCTTGACCGGCTCTGATAATCGGTGTGGGCACCTCGATCGTGGTCGGTCCCAGCATTACAGAGACATATTCCGAGGTCTCCACGTCGTTCATGCGGATAAAAAGCTTCACCTGGCACGCGGACACCGTGGTCTGCCGCGTCGCTTTTCCATAGACTTCGTCGAGCTGGGCGAGGTCCTGCAGGACCAGGACCATGCGGAAGCCGTATCCCGCGTTGATCGCCAGCTTGGACACTATAGACTCCATTTTGCCGAGTTGGCGAAACTCGTCGATCATCACCAGGACCTGGTAGGGCTCGTCCGGGCCCGGCAAGGAGGCCATCAACACATCATGGATTTGCTGAACCAGGATTTTGATGATGGGCCGGAACACGTCGAGCTGCGCCACCGAGCAGCCGATGAAGAGAGCCGTCGGGTCCTTGCGAAGCTTCGAGATATCGAAATCGGTCGACGCCGTAGCGGCTGCAACGAGATCATTGGTCCAGGGGTTGAGAGCCGCCGTCAGGTTGAAGTAGGCCGAGTTTCGCGTTTCCTTTTCCAGCGCGATGAACTGGTTGAGCCCCTGCACGACCCACGAAGGCAGATATTTTTCCTCGTCATTACGGATATTCGTCAGTACCCTGAGAAAATCCACGCCGGTCGACAGAAGCATCGCGACAGCTCGCAAATGACGCTGCCCCTCATAGCGTGGCGATGTCAGGACATAGCCGATCATGGCCGTAAGCAGCTGCCGGCCGGCGCGCGCCCAGATCTCGGAACTCCCTGTGGCCTCCGGGATGATGAAGGAGGAGACCACCGCGCAGTCCGTCGGCATGCGCGCATCGGGCCGGATGAAATCCAGCGGATTATAGCGATGCGAGTCCCGCTCGCCGGGGGAAAAGAAAAAGACCTTGTCGCCGAGAGCCTGCCGGTGTGCACCGAACGCCTCGAAATTCTCCCGCTTCGGATCGAACCACACCGAGGATCCTCGCCACATATAACCGTTCGGAATGACAAAGCTGACGCCCTTGCCGGATCGGGTCGGCCCGACCACCAGGACGTGCGCGGGATCGTCCGAGCGGATCGTCGCCCCACCCATCTTGCCGAGGATCAAGCCTTGCTTTGCCAGCAGGTTTTTCCTTTCGGCGTCCATGATCGTGCCGAACCGCGCATCGCCGTAGTGCTTTGGCTTGCGATTGATCAGGCTTGCAAAGATCAGGCCGACGCCGATCGCCACGACAACCGCGGCCGCGATCGCGCCGCGGATGATCGTCTCGCCCTGCGTGGGACGATAGGCCAGGCGCTGGCTGAAATGCTGCCAGGCAACCAACAGGCCGCTTAGGCTGCGTTGCGCATTCTGGTATTTTAGAAGCCCCCAGCGCGAGGCGCCTTCGGAAGGGAGGGCGGGGTTCCACCGCCATGTCGCCACCAGCTCGTAGGCCAGGCTCCAAAGGGCGAAGAAGGCGGCGAGGCCCATGAGGCCGAGGAAAAGCCTATAAGCCAATACGCGCGACATTCTGGGAAACCTTTCTGGCGGCTCTCCATTCGGTCATGCGGCTGAACCAGATCGCCGAAGTTCCACGCCAGCCGCCCCGGCGCGTCTGTTGGATGACAATCGGCAGGACCGCCCGCACGTAATCGATGATCTCTGCCTTCCTCAGCCCGAGCCCAGCCTGCATGACCATCAAGGCTAACTGCTCGAACGCACCGGTGGGGCTGTCGGCATGGATCGTCGTGATCGATCCTGGATGGCCCGTGTTGACGGCGCGCAAGAACGAATAGGCTTCCGCTCCCCGGATCTCGCCCAGGAAGATTCGATCCGGCCGCAAGCGCATGGCCGCCTGCAGCAGCGTTTCAACGGTCACGTGCGCCAGGCCCTGGTCGCCCTTTGACACGACGAGGGGCAGATAGTTGGGCTGGCGTGGTTTGACTTCTCTCGTATCCTCAATGGTGAGGATCCGCTCATCCGAGGGCACCTCGTGCAAAATCGCGTTCAGGAACGTCGTTTTGCCCGACGATGTGCCTCCTGAAAGTAAGATCGAATACCGTTCCCGCACGGCCAAGCGGAGGAAATCCTCGATCTTGCCGGCGTCGAGATATTCGCAAAGGGCGCTGTCGGTCTCGCTCAATTCGCCGGGATCCTGGACGGAGATCGTATCGAACGACCCCCGCTTCCGGTAATCATCAAGGCGCATATCCTTCACGACCTGCTTGCGGATCGCGAAGGCGCCTCCTGTCGGCGTCGCCGGCGCAAGCACGCCCTGGAAGCGTTCGCCGCCGGGGAGGGCGGCCGAAAGCAAGGGATTTTCCTCGCTGATCGATTGCGAGGATGATGCCGCTATACGTTCCATGAGGTAAGTGATCGCGGCGCGGTCGAGCTCGGGCACGTCGAAGGGCTCCATATGTGTCGAGCCAACAATTTCGACCCACACAAGTCCAGGCCCGTTTGCGCAGATTTCGACCACGCGATCGTCGTCGAGCCAGCGCCGCACCGGCTCCAGCGCCTTATTTAGAAAGACGGTTCTTTGCTGCCCGCTCACGTCGTATCTCCGTCAACGCCTCGCGTACCGGGTCCGGATAGAACTCCGAAAAATCGAGGTCGCGGCGCACGAACACCATTATTCGCGATCCCTGATCGACATGGATCGTCGGCGCGATATTGATCGAATTGCGAAGCGCCTCTTCAGCAATGCGGTTGAGGCTTTGTGAGACCTGTTGCGCGCCGATCTGGCGCGCGTTCTGCACGTACTGATTGGGTTGCGTCTGGATTGTCACCGTCTGTCCGGTCTGCGGATCAGTATAGGTCTGATTGGTGTTCGACCCGTTCTGATCAGTGCCAAGGTTGGCGATGAACTGCGTCGCGCCACCCACGACACTTAAAAGGATCGCCGAGCCGAACCGCTCGAAATAATGGTTGTCGACCTCGCCCGGCATGCCGCTGCGACCGAGCTCGTCGGTGCCGGTCGAACCGAGCTGCACCGACATGCCGTCCGATCGAAGCAGGCGTGTCCACACAATGAACACCCGCGTTTGGCCGGTTGCGAGGCCACTGCGATATTCACCGATAAGGCGGGAGCCACCGGGGATCAAAACCCTGCGACCGTCGAACGACCACACATCCTCCGACACGACGGCCCGAACCATACCGGCAAGATCGCTCTGGATCGCGGTCTCGAGTACGCCCTTGATCATCGTCCCTTGGGCGACCAGAGCGTCCGTGCGCGGGTTCATCGTGGCCTTCGATGTATCCGCTCCGCTCTGGCTCGCCCTTGCCAAAAAACGCCGATTGGGGTCCTCCTCGCCCTCGCCTGCGTTTCCGGCCGCCGCTGCATCCGTACCATTGCCGCCCAATGCTGACGCGCTGCCAGGCGCATCGCCGCTATCGACGACGAGCTGCTTGGCGCGCAAGCGCTCCCATTTGCGGCGCTCCTCTTCTTCCTGCCTGCGCCGTTCTTCCTCAGCCAGACGACGGGCCTCGGAATCGTCCTGAACCTGCGGTGGAGCTGCAGGCGGTTGCAATGCTGGCGGAGGTGGAGGGGGAGCCTCGATCGTCGACGGCGGCTGCGCCGGCGCAGCCGGCGGCTCCTCGGGAGCCGTCGGGATCTTCAGGGTGCCGTTGTCAAGCTGGGGACGCGGCGTATCGAGCCCAGGTGCGGGAAACTGTGTGGTGTGAAACTCCTCGCCATCCGACGCCGTCAACAGCGGCTTGTCCGGCGCACGCGTCGCCGCATAGATCATCCAGCCGGCGAAGACCACCGCGCCCAGCGGCACCGCGATCTTGAAGAATGTGCTCGCCCCGAATTTTGGCGCGGCGACCGCCGTGCCTTCCTCAGCGAGCATTCTGTACTCATTGGGAGATGGCATCGGGTCCCCTCACTTTCTGAACAACCCCACCACCGACACGCTGTGGCTGGTAAGGTTCAAGCCCGGTCGGTTCGTTCACATTGTTCAGTCTCAGATTGAAGACGCAGGTTGCGTCGTGTCCGTTGCGCAAGGTCCATTGGAAATTGACCTTGTCGACGACGATGTACGCGCCCTCGCGGCGATAATTCACAAGGGTCTCATTGCGCTCGCTGTCGACGACATAGATCGCCGGCACTTCCCTTGCCGGATCGAAGCGGAACCAGGTCTTCACGCCGTCGTCGTAGATCACGAGCGGCTTATTTGCCGACGAACCCTTATAGGCATAGGACGAGTTGGCATTTTCGGCCTTGAAGCCCTGCCGGTTCGGTTGTGATGCCCGGGCCCGGGCTTCGTCCATCAGCGCCGCGTCCGAGGCCTCTTCGGGATAGCGGAACTTGATCGCATAGACCTGTTGCGCAACCGGCCGAAACTCGCCCTTCAGGAAGAACACATAGCTGCGCTTGTTGGTCAGGACGTTGAGATTCCCGCCCGCATTCTTCTCGATCGGTTTCACAAACAGCACGTTGCCCTTCTTGTTGGGCTCGATGCTCCAGGCCGGGACGTCGCCGGCGCCGAGGGTTTCGATTTTCTCGTCATCGCCGAATTCGATCATGGTCGAGGCGCCATAGCTGGCCGGCACCGACACCACATCGTCCTTCTGATACCAGACGAAGCGAATGCGACTGTCACGAGATCCCGCCCGAGGAGTCTGTTCGGCAAGGGCCGGCTGAACCGCGCAAACGCCGAGCCCGATTGCCATCAGGATGCCGGCGACGTTCATTGCGGTGTCTCCGCGGTGGGTGCCGGCGCCGTCTCCTGATCGCGCCGATATTCGAGCACCTGGAAGCCGAGCGGATTTTGAAAGCGGATCTCGTTTTTAGCTGGCACGCCGGTGTAGCGGAACCGGATCAACGACACCCAATGCCGCTGCACGGTGTTCGCCTGGCTCTTTTCCTCAGTCATGAACCGGACCAGGGCGGTCCTCTGGTTGGGAAATGTCACGGACTTCACGGTCACAGCCACGACGGTGTTTCGCCCGTAGAGCACGACCGGGTTCGTCACCTTGTTCGCCGGGCTGAAAAGCTCGACGAGCTCCCTCGAGGCATCGCCGGTGCTCAGCAATTGCGCGAGATCGAAGTTGTCCTTCAGCGCCTTCGGATCGTAGGTCTCGCGAGCCTTCACATAACGGACGATATCGAACATCCCCATCGACTCGTCCTGCTGCAAAGGACCGTCGGCCAGCGGCCGCTTGACCTCGACAAACCCGGTGGATTTGTCGACCACCACCATGTAGGGCTCATAAGTCTTGAGCGGCAGCGCAAGGATCAGCGCGCCCACCGCTGCAACGGCAATGACCGAGGCGACGCTTGCCACACACCACGCCAGAGATCGCGACCAGCGATTGCGCCGCGCGATATCTTTTTCCCAGATTGCCGCATCCACGTAGTACGGCAATGGAGACTCGGTTTCCTTCGCCGGTCCCCCAGCGCTTTCCTTCACATCGCTCATTGGTGCCCCAAACCTATGCGGGATCCGTCAGCTTTCGGGAAAGCCGTGCATATTCCGCTGAATCCTCGTACCTTCTCTGTGCGAGGCTCACGCGCGCCCGCTCGCGACCCGCCAAGCGTTCCTGCCTCGTGCTCCAGCCCATCCGTCCCATCAGCGCCCGCTGACCGGCTTGGCCCATCGATCCGAAAGCGCCGCCGTAGAACCGCCCAAACGAAGGAGTTCCAATACCAATTCCGCCCGCGAGAGAGGCGGCAACGTTTGTGATTTGCGACAGCAGCAGCACGCCGACGAGGCAGATCAGGATGAGCGGCGCGGCTTCGGTCAATGTCGTTGTCGCAGCACCGTTCGACCGGTTGACCGCGTCGAAATAGGTCTGGGTGATCGAGATGAAAAATGCGCAGAAGGCGTAGACCAGAATCTGCACACACATGTACTGCACGATCGCGGTTACCCAGCCAGCGAAGAACCGGGTCGTGTAGCCGAACAGCATGAGAATGATGAACACTGGGGCGAGCGCCAGCAAAAGCCAAAGAAAGATCTTCGACAGGATGATGAGGAAGATCGCGTAACCGATGAGCAGCGCGCCGACGACCAGGATGATCGCCGCCAGTACGTAGCCGCCGAAGTTCAACACCCCAAGGCTCTTGATAAAGGCAGACGTGGAATTGGCAAGCGAATCCCAGATATTTTGCAGGGCCGTCTGCACGGAGTTGACGGAGTTCAGCCCGGCCGATGTCCCGGTCACATTGGCCGACACGCTCGTGAGCAGGCTGTTCCCGATCGCCGAAGGTGTCTCATTCGCGAACGAATAGGCATATGTTTGAAAGTCCCCCCAACTCGTCGCCAGAGCGTAGATGACGAAGGCGCGGAACAGGCGCCAGACCATCTCCTTTCCCGATCCGGTCGAGGTTCCCTGCCAGATGCTGATAGCCCAGAATATCACGTACAGCGTCAGCATCAGGCCGGCCACACCCACCTGTCCCCCGCCGGTCAGGGCCGACGCGAGGTTCTGGTAGGCTTGCGATACATAGTTATTGCCGAACCTGTCGACCTGTTGCAGAAGCGTCGTGATATTGAAGTTCATTTTTTCGCCATCCCACCTGGAAACAGAGATGGATCGCTATTGAGTGCCTTCATCGGACCGCACCCAAATGGCCTCGCCGGTTCTGTTTTTGGGTCGAGCGCCGCGAACGCCAGTGGCTGCATCGGTCCCTCCTCACGAGAGCACGGAGCCTTGAGTGGCTTGTGGCTGCATCCCGAGGTCGCGACAGCGCCAATAATGGCGGCCGCCAATAGAAGAAAGCGCACCGTCATTGGCCGGACTTGTATTCGAGCCCCCGCGAGGCCTGCGTGATCAGGTTCATACGATCGATGTTTTCCTGATTGGCGGCCGCCGTCGCGGTGTTCACCGCGCCGATCAGCTCGTTCACGGTCAGACCGGTTTGCACCATGATCTGGCTGTTCTGATCGATCGAGCCCTTGATGTCCTGCGCCGTTCCGATCCGCTGAGCGCCCGACTGAAAAGCGCTGGAACGGGTCTTCACCCCATTTTGCGAGGAGTCGACCAGTCCGGTGACCGTGGCCGCGACGTTGACCAGGGCGCTGTAGTTCTTATCCATCTGCGTCGTCTGGCCATTGATCAGGCCCGAAATCGTTTTCACCAGCTGCAAGCCGTTGATCATGTTCGAAACGATGCCCTGCGATCCATTGCCGAGGCCGGCGAACGACAACGAGCCGCCCGAGATCACGCTACCAAGCGAAGGCGCGCTCCCCATGGAGAAGCCGCCATCGCCCAAGGCCATCTGCGCGAGCTGGCCCGCCTGGCTCGAACGGTCGCCCGTGACGGCCTGGAGCGTCTTTTGTGTATAGTTCATGATGTTGCGGTCGGTGCTGAGGATCTCGCTCGTGGCCGATGCAATCTGCCGAGCCTGTTCCAGATTAGCCTCGTCGATCGTAGGCACTTGCGCAAAGGCGATGCCGCCAAGGCCAAGCAAGAGTGCCGCTGTTAACGGAATTCCACGCATAGCGCTTTTCTCCTATTGAGCCTGATATTGCTTGACGGCCGACATAAGTTCGTCAGTCGTCATGGTGACGGGGGCGCTGTTCGCGTCCCTTTGGATTTGCGAAAGCATGGGCGAGACGTTTTCAACCGTGTCGGTCGTGCGCGGCGCCGTGCATACGCTGTCCGTCGACAGGCAGCACGGGTTGCCTGCCGTACCGCCGCCGCCCGTACCTCCGGGGCAGCTCGTCGCGCCAGCCGCGCCAGGCGGCGGGGGCGGGGGAGTGGGCACTACCAGGCCGGAGGATCCCCGGCTTGTCAGTGTGGCAGTGCCGATGTTTCGCACGTTGAAAGCTTGGGCGAAGAACCCGGTTGCCTGGATGACCTCGTTGAAGGTCAGCCCGCCTTGGGCGCGAATTGCGCTGTTGCGGTCGAAGGCTTCCATGACCGTTTTGTCGGTCCCGATATCCTGCCCCATGGTCTCGAAGGACTGCCTATTGGGGGCCACCGTTGACATGCTGCCGTTCATGCCCCCTAGAACTTGACCGGTGATATCCAACTGGCCCCTTTCGCCGGCATTGCCGCCGATAGCGCCCGATCCCGACCCGGTCGAGGCGAACGCCGAAGAGCCCTTGATGTCCGGATTGGCCTGTTCCAGGGACGCCCGGCCACTCGCCGGATCGACCGAAGCCTTCGGGCTCTTCAAGTCCTGCGCCTTTTTGGGTGTCGTTACCGAGCAATTGACACCCTGCGTGGCGGACTTCGTATCCTCCTGGATGAGCTTGATCTGAACCTTGTCGGCCTTGTCCTCGCTCCGCTGTGACAAGATCGGGCCGTCAGAAATCGGCACGGCCGCTATGGCCGTCGATCCCGCGAAAATCGTCACAAGGGCGACCGTCGCGCCCATGATGGTCTTCATTCCGGGTCCCTCCCAAGAAAGACTGGCAACCAAACGTCCGGATCGTCGCCCACGCGCGCGCGCAGCGCGTCGAGCTCCTGAACTGTCTCAATTCGACCGGAGAGGATCTTGATCGCGTCAGGCATCGCGCCCAGATTGAGGCGCGCAATGACGCTGTCCTGATCATGCTTGATCAGGAATTTGCGGGCTTCCGGCGGGGTTTCGCGGATCCATTTAATCTCACGCTCCGACAGTCCGAACGCCCTGTGCGATTCCTCGTCGGCCTTCGGGTTGGGGAAAAAGATATTGGTCGGGGTCTGTTCGATCAGCGTGTTGGCGATCGATGACTTCACAATATCCGCCGCGGACTGCGTGCCGAAGCCAATGATGCCATTCAACTTACGAATGGTTTTCAGCTTGTCCTTGATGAAGTAGCTGAAAATATCATTGTCCAGGAGCTTCCAGCCTTCATCGAGGAAGATCATGACCGGTTGCCCGTCAAGCAGCTCCTCGATACGATGAAAAATATAGAGCAAGGCCGCCGTACTGGTCGTTGCGTCGCTCAACACGCTCGTCATGTCGAAGCCGAAAATGGACGACATCGAAAACGAGTCTTCCGCGTTGTTGAACAACCAACCGCGCTGATCCGGCCGCATCCATGGCTGAAGGCGCGAATACAGGTCGTCATCGCCGGCGCGCATCGCACCGCGCAACAGCTCCGCGAACTCCTCCATGGTTCGACCTTCGGGCGGCGCGCTCGCCACCTGGGCGATCGCGTTGCGAATGACTTGCTCCTCGCGCGTCGAGTGGGCATATCCGTCGGATCGACGCAGGATGAAGCTGAAAAGCTGGAAGAGGAATTCCCGGTTGCGCGGCGTATCGGGCAGGCGCAACGGATTGAAGCCGGAAGGCTCACCGGCCTTCAGAACCTCATAGCGGCCGCCAAGCGACCGCACGAAGATATCCAAGCCCCTATCCTTGTCGATCATCACCAGCTTGGGGCGCGGCGTGATGCGTTGCGCCTGTGCTGCAAGAAAGCCGAGCAGCACCGTCTTGCCCGAGCCCGAGGGACCGTTCAGGGTGAAGTTGCCGAGGTCTCGAACGTGGAAGTTGAAGAAGTAGGCCGTTTGCGACGTCGTCTCGAGGACGCTTATCGGCATTCCCCAATGAACCCCGCCAGTCCGGCCGCTGGGATAATTATGGAAGGCCGAGAAGCCCGCCATATTCTTAGATGAGATCATGGACTTGCGCGCCACATAGGCGAAATTGCCAGGCAGGGTGGCCCAGAACGCAGGTTCACAATTCAGGTCCTCGCGAACCCACAGGGCGGACACCTCCGTCAGCGCCGTGCCGACATCGGTCACGCAGCGTGCCACGTCGTCCATGGTTTTCCCGAGGCACAGCACCGTCAGGTGATGCAAGCCGTAGAGCGCTTCCGAGGACAGAAGCTCATCGCGCGCTTCACCGAGCTGATCACCCACGATCGAGTCGGCTTCATCCGACATGTCGATCTTGCGCCCAACCCGCTCCATCTGGGTGAGCGCCTGGGGCTTGTCGATGATGGCGAAGGATTGCGTCACGATGAATTCGTGCGGCACCTTCAGCATTGGGTTGAGCATCCCCGGTCCCGTAATGGAGGGGTACTCGCCTACCGAAATGATGGCGCCGTATCGCGTTTCGCCAGGGAATGCCCCGCGAATTTCCAGCGCATTCGGGCCAAAGAACAGCCGCTTCGTCGCCAGCGCCTCCGCGAGCTTCATGCGCGGCAGTGCCATCGGGCGCGGAAACCCGCCATTGACAAGCTGCACCAGGAATTCCAGCGGCTCGGAATGCCAAACGTCATTGCGCTTGACGACGGTGAGAACCCGCGCGCCATACGCCTGCAGGCTCTCTCGGACGGCTTTCATCACGTCCGTGAGTTCGATCAGCGCCCGCTCCTCGCTCGAAGAGCGACCGTCCGCAGCCCTGCGTCCCAAAAGCTTGCGGATCACAAGATCCGCCGTTCCGACCGTGCCCTGCAGCTCGCGCCGCACGATCGTCAGGTAGATGTCGTTCACAAACATGCGCTGGGTGCGCAGGGCCGCCGTATAGCGCTGATCCAGCTCTTGGCAGAACTTATTTTCGAAGCTCGACTCGATCGCCGGCTTCACCTCGCGGCGCACGATGTGCGAGTAGATCGCATAGCGCGAATTCGCCAATCCCCGAATAAGGTCGTTGCGGCCGAGCAGGCGCGAATTGATCTCCGCGATATCGATCGTCTCGAAGCACAGGCCGCTCATGTGAACGAAGGACATCAACATGCCGTCCTGCGTCTTGATCACCTCGTCGGACACATGCCGTGAATAGGGTATGTGAGCCGAAACGGGGTTTTCCCGACGAGATACGGCCCCGAAACTCAGTTCATCACGAAGAGCCCGCGCGATTGCCACGGTCACACCCGATAACTGCGCGCACCCCAGAAGCTGGCGCTTCGGGGTGGCGTCTTTCGTGAACGGATGAACATGATCTCGATGAACATGGAATCGCGCATGATCGCGATCCTGGCGACCGCATAGAGCGGCACGCAGATACAGAGCATGAGCAGATTATGGGTTGCGAGGAACACGACCGCCGTCAGCACGCCGATGAACCCGGCAAGCTCGTAGGGAATGCCGAGCACCGTCGGCGCTCGGGTCAAGCCCTTGACGAGCGGAGTGATCAACAATTTGGGCTCGCCAGGATCGATCCGGCCGTCTGCCATCCCGATCACCTGCCGACCGCGGACTGAAAGAATTCGACGATCTGGGCCGAGCCGAAGACCAGCACGATGCCCAAAACCCAGCTTCCGGCCACAAACCATGACAGGCGTGCCGCCCAGGCCATGAAGCCCATGAAAATACAGAACAGAACCGCCAGAGCCGTCGCGATCGGCCCGGTCAGGGTCTGCACCAACGTCTGCAGCGTGCTTTGCACCGGCTGGAGATTTCCGCCCCCGGCCATCGCCTGCGTTGCCAAGAGCATGAGCGGCATCGCCACACCAGCGCTGCGTGTCGCAATCATCTTCCACAAGGTCATCAAAGCTTCTCCTCAGTCAAAGTTTTGCACCATCCCGCCCTGCCAGACCGGCGCCGTCGCTTCGCCAGACTTCGTGGTGCCGCCATTGCGGGAGTTGGTGCGGGATGTCGGATCATTTTGTTGATCCGCCGCGCCGGCCGCAGCCGGTTGAACGCCGGCCAGGTCAAGGCTCACCGCCCCTGCGGGCATCACTGCCTCAGATCCGACCGATGGCCATTGGTAGAAATCGTTGATGACGTTGGCGACGTAGCCAACCGTCTCGGTGTAGGGCGGCACGCCCTTATATTTGAGAACCGCGACCTCGCCGGCGTTGTAGGCGGCGAGCATGTATATAGGGTTCGGAAACCTGCGATGCAGATCGCGCAGAAAGCCGATCCCACCTTTCACATTATCCGCGGGATCGCAGATATCGACCCCGTAGCTTTCTGCCGTGGACGGCAGAAGCTGCATCAGGCCATAGGCACCTTTGGGCGATAGCGCGCCGGAATTGAAGCGGCTTTCGGCCCGGGCAACCGCGAGGACGAGCGGCGGGGCAAAGCCTTGCTGGCGCGCGACCGTTTCGACGATACGCTGTCCGTCTTCCTTCGACAGGGCAGCGACGCCGGGGCAGGGGTTGTCAGCCTTGGCCGATGTCACCGTAGCGGCCGCGCCGTCAGTGCTTTGCGCCGTCCCGATCCGTTGCACGTCTTGGCTCTCAACCTGATAGGCCGGCATCACCCGGCCATTGGCGTCGACGGCAGCATTAACGATGCGCGTGACAGGTGCCGTAACTCGGTACTGGAATTTCTGCGAAGCTTCCTTCGCAAACGCCACTTGGCACACCACCAGGGCCGCCGCCAGTACCGTTTTGCGGGATCGAATCACTAAAATAATCCTGCGCCGTTGTTGATTTGACGATATCGAATTAATACAATGATTCGATGAACTGCAATCCCGAAATTGAGGCTGGCACAATGAAAATGAGCACGGTTCTTCCCGTTGTGGTGGTTTTGCCGACCTTGGCGGCTCTGTCCCCGGCGCCGGCCCAAGCTGATGATTTTGGCTGCAAGGTCTTGCTGTGCATCCTCAACCCGCAGGGTTGGGCGAGCGTCGGGGAATGTGTGCCCCCGGTCGAGCGCGCTTTCCGTATGGTCGCGCGTGGGGAGTCTTGGCCTCAGTGCCCCGAGGCCGGCAGTTCCGGTCGTATCGGGTATGAGGAATTCAAACCTTGCCCGGACGGCACGATCGCCGTCTCGCCCGATGCGGAATCGAGCGGGAGCGACAACAGCTCTCGCTCACAAACTGTCTACAAGCCCGACAGCAACGGCACTTTCTGCGCTCCGCGGAATACGACGACTGCCTCCTGGGGCACGAACCCGAGAGGTTCGGGTTACGGAACGCGTCCAACATCGGCCGTGACGCCGCGCGAGCAGAGGGCGGAGCCAAACTATCTCGATCTTACAACGACCGACGGCAAACAACGGTTCTGGTTCAATCTGAGCAGGTACCAATAATGCAGCCTGGCTTCGCCGCCGTTGGCATTCTCGCGGCCTTCCTCGCCAGTGTTCCGGCACTGGCCGAGGACAAACCCAATCCCTGGTTTCCGATCCCCACCACAGCATCTTTCAGCACCGGCGACACCTGGACCTATGCCGGCGAGACCCACCGTCTCTACGGCATTCAAGCCTGCCTGCGAGGCACTTATTTCACAAATGCGGCAGGGGGGCGTGTCGATTGCGGGGAGGCAAGCCTTGCCATGCTCGTCTCTCTTATCAGGGATCTCAAACCTCAGTGCTATACGGCCGCCTGGCAGGCCGCGACCAAAACGCGCTTCGTCGTTTGCGTCGCACAGCCTACTTCAGGATCCGCGGCCGGTTCTCGCATCGATCTCGGCACGGCGCTGATCTCAACCGGCTGGGCTTTTGCGGCCGTCACTCCGAACGGCGCTCCGGTCCATGCTCCCTATATCGTCGCGCAGGAGGTCGCTAAAAAGCAGCACCTTGGCCTGTGGCAGTTTGCCGACGTGCCCGATCCGAATGCCATCATTCTCCGCGATATCCGAAACGCATCTAACCAGGTTGGTCAGTCTTCGAATCCGCCCGCAAATCGATAACCGGTCCCCGCCGCATTGGATCATACTGTACATTCTGCAGAGGCCGTCGCCGGACCACCAACGCGACGGCTAGCGCAATCGCCGAAATCAAGCCAAGGACAATAGCCGCGACCAGCCCCGGCTCTCGCCAAAAGGATAGACTGTTCCACTGGCTCAAAAGACGGGCGCCGGACAGCACCAAAATGAGGATTGTTGCGATGACAATGCCCGTTCCCGGATCCATGTCGAATTTCTTCAGCATCGCTTTCTCCTTTTCGCACTCCCTGATCATGGCCCCGACGGTCGCTTCTAGCGCAAACACCGGCGCCAGGCGCAAGCCCCTAGGCTCAGCCTGCCCTCTGGGTGCGCCAGCCGTCGCCCGCGCTTAGGCTTTTCAGTTATTCGGTCGATATTCCAAAGCCTGCCTGCCTGCCGGGCGGAGCCGAAAGCCGCTGCTGTTTGCCCGGTAGCGCCGGTCGGGGACCGCTTGTGTCCCAGCGCCAGGTCTCGAGCTCGCAGCTTGAAATCAGATGGTCGAATTCCGCCTGTACCGTCTCCGCGGCATCGTGCGGTACGACAAAAAGCGCAGTTCCCTGTTGGTCAACGTCGGTCAGAAGGCCGAACGCCATCGGCACCGCCGGCAGCACGTTGTAGCGCAACGTTTTCACAAACCTCCGATGCTCCCCGGTCAGGACCTCGATCAATTCCTTTTCGTCGTTGTGCTGAAACGGAATCCAATTCTCCGTCACGTTCATAAAGCCGATTTCGTCGATCGACAGAATGCCGGACGGCATCTGCATAACCGTTGCGATGGTGATCAGGCGCGAATTTTCGTGCAGTCGCCACAGGTCTAATTCACCTGCAAAGCGCTTCGGCACTGCATTGAACATTTTCTCATCCAGGAAGAGCGGCGCGTCGGGCATATGCTTGATCGACAGCTTGCCACCAAACCGGGCGGGATCCAGCGATTTCACAATTCCGATCACGATCTTCTTGTGCTTCGCCTTAGCTGCCGCCGCGAAAGCCCGCTCCCGATCCGCTGCCAGGCGATCCTTGTGTTCAGGCGAGTACATTGCCGGCATAAACAGCAGCTCGCGCAACTGGAACTTCTGGCTCGACTTTGCATCGGCCGCGCCCCAAAGAAATTTCCGGACCAACCCCCAATTTCTTTTTCCCACAAAGCCGGGCGCCATTAATGTCAGTTCCGCCTCTTCCCAGAGATAGTCAAGCAAGCCTCGCAGCGTGAGCTTCTTCGGATCGGCTTTCACTGTGTGGTGCGAAGTCCCCTCGCCGGATGAACCCTGCCGCGCCTTGCCTTGTGTCAGTGCAAAGGCCAGCTTCAGCCGCGCGGCCTCCGATGCAGGATCCTCAATGATCGCTTGACCCAGGACTTCGGCCTTTCCCGACAGG
Organism: Mesorhizobium japonicum MAFF 303099; assembly: GCF_000009625.1. NCBI lineage: Bacteria > Pseudomonadati > Pseudomonadota > Alphaproteobacteria > Hyphomicrobiales > Phyllobacteriaceae > Mesorhizobium > Mesorhizobium japonicum. Next base: position 225,636 of record NC_002679.1, on the reverse strand, counting down.
GCAAGGGGCAGTTCATAACGATCACAGTCTACCGCATGGTCCTTGCCGGTGTTCGGCATGCGCTTGACGATCAATTCCTCGCCGACAGCGGCAATGTACATCGGCACTCCGGGATGGCGACACAAACACAAGACACGGGCCTGCTTGTCCCGCGCCTGGCGCAAGAGCGTCTGAATTTCCGGATGCTGTGGGCCAACCGTGCGACCCAGAATAGCAAAGTCACTCATAAGGATGCCATCCGACTTTAGATCGTTTACCCTATGATTAAATCATTGAACCGATATCTCATTCAACCCACTGGGCATCAACGATGCTCCCCATGGATTGACGTGGTTAAGCCTGGTCGTCGCCGCGTCAGGGCGATCGTCCATTCCACCGCCATCGCTTTCCCTCCGAACAAAGCGACGTTCATGGACTACGCGGGCCTAACATGCAGTGTGCAATCATTTGCGCCACCTATCAGGCAGATCAAAGACCTGATGAAACAGGCGGACGGTCTGTGCGCGTGATTGAGCGGTTCCTGGCGCGGTTGGGACTGTTAGAGTTTGAAGCGGCCAAGGCGCCGATCGTTGAGGCGGTACTGCCAGATGAGGTTCGGATCCTTGGGGTTGACGCCGGATGTCGACCAGGCGGACCGCTCTAACTTTGCAGCGTCATGCAAAGGAAGATCGTCATCACCGTGCGACGGCTGCAAAGACGAGCGAAGACGATAACGTCCGAGTTTGCGCGTCAGAAACGCGATGACACAGACGGCGGCGAGGGACAGGATCAAGAAAGCAGTGGAAAAGCTGAGCATGCGAAGGCCGGCTTCCTGATCAGGTAGGGCGAAGAAAGCCAGCACGCCGCCGGCGAAAATTGCGAACGCGAACCTCATGAACATGACGGCAAGCCTCCTATTTCGATGTTGATCATCATAATATCACGGATCGATCGTCATTATAATGATCAATGGAGATGGGATGGCCCCTCATGGATCAAGCGTTTTTCGACGGCTGGGGGCGTGGTGCCGCTTTTGGCGGTGCCGGCTTCAGAGTGCGGCGTATTACCCGGCGCCTTTTCCAGCTCGAACAGGGATAGAGATTGGATTCTCGCCGACTCCGCAGGGGCCAAGCATTGCGGCCCGTTTTGAGAGTAATCGGCAAATGCGAATCGTGAACTGCGCAGCCTAATATCGTTGCATAGCCGTGAAATCATCCACGCTCTTGAAACAGCGGCGTAGAGGTTTCGCTTCTGGTTTATCTGAACCAAGTCACTCGAAATGGTATGGGGCAACGATTGCAGGGCCTGCCTGCCGCGGGGGAAGAAAACAGGGTTGTCCCTCCGGATGAGGCGTTACACGATAATTTCACAAGTCGGATGACCAGGCCATCCAAACTGGATCATTGAATTATTCATTGTCAACAGGGCATGCAGATCGAAATGCTATCGTGCCCTGGAATAATTTGCGGCGGCCAAAAGCTATACGGCTCACTTTGAGAGAGGCATGGGGGAGGATGCCGCGACACTTTGATGGGGCGATGTGTCATCGTTTCGGTCTACCGACCTAACCACTAGACATTTTACGGAAAATAGCGGTCATATTCCGACCGATAAGCAGGAGTGCAGCTGTGCCGATATTTAAAAACAAGACAGAAGACAGCGATGGCTGGCTTTCGATCCTGCTCGCACTGCGACTTCGCCAAATCGAGAACGAGTACCCGGACTATGCGAGTTTCGCCGACGCTACTGGGCTGTCGCGTGGCACGCTCTACCAGTTGCGGACGGGGAAGGGAAACCCGACGTTCGTTACTCTTGAGCGTCTGGCACGGCATCTGAAGGTGCCGGTGTGGACGCTGATCGGCCGGACTGGTGACGACGACAGCGTGAAGCGGGACATCGAGACGTTCGCCTTCAACTTCAACGAGATTGCGCGGCATATTGAGGCCACGCGTGCTGTGAAACGCTCGATGACGGAGTTCAGCGGTGTACCTTCTTTGAAAGAGGCAGCCAGCCCCGCTGGGGCAAGTTCCGAGAAGAAGCGGCTACCTCCGGCCAAAAAGGGACGCAGGACAAACCGGTAGCATGCAAGTAAAGTAGAAGATGCTAAACAATCAGCGTAGATGCATTTGCTACGATAGGCAGCAAATCTATTCTATATTTCTTTGACTCGCATCAGAGAATCCACCAGCATCGATGCAGGGGCATCATTTTTGCTGAAGGGTTCACGATGCAAGCGAATATCTGGCAAATTGCAGGAGACGATGCGCTCTATAGGGACGCGGCTGCGTTCGTCGATTGCCACCCGAAACCATGGGTGGAAGAGGTTTCGGAATTTCTGCGGAAGAAAGGCAAGCCCGAGACGATCACGTTGGTGATCGGACAGTTCATCGTGGCGGCCCTGTTCGAAGGACGACACGCGGATCTGCTGTACTGGTCGCTGGTTGCGGCCGAAGTAAATTGCGTTGCGATGGAGCAATGGCCTGACGAGGTGCGCCAGGAGCTGGCGAGCCATCTGAAACGGGGAGTTGGAAAGCTCTCGTCGCGAAATCTCTCCCATTGAAGACTGCGGCCGGATGGCGTGGCCTCAAATAAGGGAGACGGAGTCACACCTGACCAGAGGCGACGTTGATGTCGCTGCCGGCGGGACCGGGAGCGGATGAAGCGAGTTTTGTGTCGCCTCCTGTATTGAAATCCCCCGGCCCCAAGCACGCGGCCGGGTCACCTTCCTGGCAGCTGGCGTCGGCCATGGAGCGGGCGTTCTTCGCCATATCGCAGATCGTTGTCCCGTTGATATCGGAGAATCCGCTACAGCGCCCGGAGCGAACCATCTGCTGGCAATTGCCAGTCCCCAATTGAATACAGGCGGCAATAAATGAGGCATCGACCTTCTGACCGTCGAAGGTCCCCATCTGGATGAGCTGCTTGACGGGTGCGGAGTTATAGCCGTCGTTTGTAAGTTTGGCCCAGGTGTCGACCTGAAACTGGAGGGATTGGCAGCCAAACTCGGAACGCGACATGCCTGCGTAGTTTTTGATGTTGGTGTTGTTCAGCTGGAAAATGCCGGTGCAGCAAGAGCCATTGTAGATGCCTTTGTTGCCGCCGGATTCGAAGCGACCGAGTCCGCCGAGGCTGCACGATGTGGTTTTCAGCTCGTCGTGCAGGGACGAATTCTTCACGGCATCTGTGATGTCCTGTGCGGAGTAGTCGGTGCGCTCGCAATATTGTGCGCCGGCTGCATATGCTGCCGCCACCGAATTGCAGACTAGAAGGCCGGCGGCAAGGACGCGGCTGAGTTTGGAATATAGATGATGCATAGGATGTGCCTCACGGAAGCTTGACGCTGGTTGTGCATCGAGGCCAATTCGTGCCGCCGACGAAGGAACGAAAGTGAATCTCTTTGGCGTTCGCTTTGACGTCGATTTCGGTTCGATCGTCACGATTGGCCTGGGGTCGATCGTCATCGGACAGATCGACGTAGCAGGCTTCGGCGCGTGCAACGATTTTGCCGCTGTCTGGATCAATGATGCGCGCCTCGCATAGGTCAGGCTCTATGGAAGAACTGGCGTTGTTTGCGCCAGTCTCGCATTTGCGGGTCGAGGCGATCGAGACGATGAAGGTATGCGATCCGACTTTGATGGGCTTCGACAGGATATCGAGTGGCGGTATCTGCCCGGCCGGAATGGTTCTGTGCAGCTCGTCACGCCAATAGGCGGCATTAGAGGCGATGATATCGGACCATGCGGTCTGTATGGCCGGTTGCGCGTCTGTGGTCGTGAGCGACTGGTAGCCTAGAGGCTCCCATGCGTGTGCGGAGATGGCAGACATGGGGATAATCGCGAGGGCGGCAAGCGTGGACATGGTAAACCTCCTGAGCTTCACACCGCCGTGGCCGCCGGCAGGAGCCGCGGTCAAGGCCTCGCATCGCGCGCCGCCAGGGAAGCATTGATCCGCTGGCGATGGCCGGTGGCAGGCTGGTGTCCTGAATAACGTCAGGTTCTCCATGTCGATCATGATTGCGCTCCTTCGGGGTATCGAGGTTGCCGAAACACAGGCGTGGGCTGCTTCCTCTAGGGTTGCGGGACAGGGACCCGGAATTGGCATTCCGGGGCGATTTCACCTTGGAATACGATGCCGGCGCGAATGGTTTTGGCTTGAACATCATATGCACCCATCGCACCATTCCGGGCGAGGTCGGGGCGGACGTTGTTCGGTTGCGCGCCATATTCGATGAAACAGCCGGAGCCAGCGTCGGCGACCGTGGATCGGCCATTCTGATAGATCGCCAAGCGCATCGGGCATCGTTTCAGCGTGGCATTGCCGACGGGGTCCGTGCGGATGGGCGAGCAGCCGGTAAGCGTGTGCAGGACCGAGAGGACGACGGTTTTCGTCGGGCTGCGCACGACGATGTGGCTCTCGGAAGCCGGCGCGTTGGCGACCACAAAGCGCGTATCGCCTTTGGCCGCGTAGAGGTCGTTGTTCTTCTTCAGCCGGTCGGCCCATAGCGAGGCGTAGGGAACAGCTTCCGAGTTCGGGAGCTCGAGATCGGCATAGGCGACGGCGCGCCAGGCGTTCGGATCATGCGTGAGCGACTGAGCCGAAGCGTGAGGCGCCAATGTAAGGGCAGCCGCGACTGCGACAAATGTCAGGCGTTCGTGCATTCCTTGCCTCGCTTGTATGCCCTATGATTAAATCAATGTACTAGTGATTGTCGAGCGTGATATTTGGATGGAACAAGAAGCTCGCTTATCGGGGCTGGATGAATTGCGAGGCCTGGCGATCGGGCTGGTGGTGCTGTCGCATGTCGGGCCGGTCTTCGGAGAAGGCGGGACGGCCGCCGCTCTGCTGTTTGCGCCGGCATGGAGCGTCGGGGTCGACCTGTTCTTTGTGATTTCCGGCCTGGTGGTGGAACGCTCATTACGAAGCCTGCGCCATGAGCGCGGCGCGCTCGAAGCAGCCTTGGCCTTCTATGTCAGGCGTGCCATGCGGATCGTGCCGCTGGCCTGGTGCGTCGGCACCATCCTTTCGATCGGGTTGATCATCCCGGGAAGCGGCATTGAGCCTGAGGATGCGAAGGCGGCCTTCGCGTTTATCTCGAATGTACATTGGGCGCCCTGTTTCGGGGGCGCCGCAGGGTGCGGGAACGCCTTTGCGTTCGCGCCATTTTGGTCGGTCGCCGCCGAGGTGCAATTCTACCTGCTGGCTCCGCTCCTGGTGTTCCTGCTACCGCGTCGTGCGCTTGTCGCGCTGGCCGGGCTCGTCCTCGTGGTCGGGGCGTTCACGCCCCGGCCATGGGGCGGGACGCTTTGGACGTTTCGCATCGATGCAATCGCGGTCGGGCTGGCGATCGGAGCAATCATGGGGACAAGCTCATGGCCGCGTCTGGCGGAACACGTGCGGGCGATCGGCAACATGGAAGCGGCGTTCTGGATGTCGGTCGCGGCCTTCATTTTGGCGATCTTGCCGCCGGCGACGCATGGCGTGGCGACTGCCATGCTGGCGTTGATGTGCGGTTGGATCGTGGCAAGGGCGACCCTGCAGGCCGGTTCCGTGACCTGGCCAGGGCGGGTGCTGCACCGACTAGGAGGTATCTCATATGCCCTCTACCTGATCCATCTGCCGGTGCTGGCGCTGTACAACTGGTCGCTTGGCCATTTCCTGGGTGCCTCGGCGACCGCAACGTTATCGATCGCGACGGCAATCGGGATGTCTCATGTGCTGACGGCGGTGATGGGAGATCCGCTCCGCCAGCTCGGGCGCCAATGGTCAAATCGAACAGTGCAGGAGGTGTCGCCGTGACGGAAGAAAATCGTCGATGGTCGCTCGGTGGCGAAGATATCGATCAGATTCCGCGAGGGGTGAGAGCGCTGGCGGAGCAACTATTGACGGAGAACGACGGCGATGCCGTGGCAGCGCTCGTCGGGGCATGCTGCGTTATTGGAGCCATGCGGCCGGCGATGTCGAGGGGCATGGTGCGCAATATATCCTCCTCAGGGGTTGATATAGCGCAAGTGCTGGATGTGTTCGTGCGAAGCGAGCACCAGCCAGAAGAGCATGACCGGCAATGGTGAATTGCGTGTAGCTGCTAGAATTTATCCGCGACCGCCTGGGAAAAATAGGCTCGGCGAGAGCATTGCCGAGCGGTCATCGGCCGATAGCGAGAGAGACGTGGTAGTAAATCGGCAAGCTGCGTGACGACACATCCGTAGCGTCGCAGAAGCCAGTCGCGAAAGCTTTGGTTTTGCGACAGGGACCGTTCCGCCGTATGTTCGGCTCGACCATTGGAGTGTGACGGCGCCGCTTAATAGCGGTCGCCGAACCAACCCTTGCTCTTTGGGGGCGAGGGTTCCTGATAGGCCCACGGCACGGACTTGTAGGACGGTCTTGGGTCTTGGACGCGCCAAGCCTTCTGCCAGTAGTAGAAATTGAGGGGTACTCGGGCCAGCACGCGGCCATCTTCCGACAGGAGGTCGCAAGCGCAGGCGACGACGGGGCCGTTGTAATATTGCACGCGGCCGGAATAGCCGTTGAGCGCTCCTGGCCGGCAGGCAAAGACGCGGACGCCTGCGGCAATCATGTCCGGGGCTTCTGCGGGGACGGAGATCGTCTTTATGCCTTCCTTCGTGAGCGATCGCACAGGCACGGAGCTCCAACGCGAGCGGCGCAAAGCGTTGTTCGCCTGGGCTTCTGTTGGGTAGCCGGTGAGCCGGGTCACGATCGGCGGGAAGCGGCCCCAGTCGGGGGCATACTCCTGCCTGCTGCGGCTGACCCAACCCGGCGTCCAATAGGGGTCAGTGACCGCAACGGGGCTGGCGAAAGCAGAATGTGAAGCATCCGGCGAACGCCCGGCGCAGCCGGCGAGCAACGCCGCGGATGCAACGACGGGAAGGATATGGCGAAAGGGACGCATGTCGTGCTCCGGGGTCATGGATTTGGCGAGGATTTCCGGTACAGCCAAGGCATCTGGAAGGCGCTGGCCCAAATACCGCGATAGGATTCGCGAGCTTCACGCTCGAGCTGGGCGTAGATGGGGATGCGACGATCGGGATCGTCGGGGAGGGTGATGGCTATACCGGCTTTCAGCATTTCGCCTGCGATGTCGGCCATTTCGCCGGTTGCGCAACGCGCGACGATGACAGCCTCGTCTTTCCGGATCGGCGAGCAGACAACCCATTTGTTCAAGGTGGCGTTCACGAGCCATGCCATGGCGACAACGCCACATGGCCATGTCTGCTTTCCGAGCCTCGCGGTCTGGCCCAGGTCGCAGGCGTCAACCCCGTAGAGCCGGTATTTTTGCTTGCTTTCGACATCCTGAAACGTCGTGGGCGAGAGGACCACGACGCGCATCGGATTGCTCGCTACGTGGTCGCCCGGGGTATAGACGTCGAGCGTCGTGGCGGTGTCCAACGTGGGAACCTGCGCTGGGGCGACTGGCGGCATTATCAGGGCGAGGCCGCAAGATGTCGCCGCGATCGCAAGGGCAGCGCCAATGGTTTTACGCGCCGGCTTCACTGATCGGGTCTCGGGCTGGCGTGAGCGAACAGATCGATGTCTTCGGCGATCACGTCCGTGGTGGAGTGGATGACGCCGTCCTTCTGATGCATGCTTTCCGACACGCGCGCCTGGACGAGCACCTTGTCGCCTTTGTGAATCTGGCGCGGCACGAAATCGGCCATAGAAGGTGACCGTCATCCAATCGCTGACTGATTTTCTTTGGCACTCCTCGTCGAGCCATGACCGGTTGGTGGCGACACTGAGCTTGACTGTGTTGCCGACCTGGCGCGTTTCGCGACCGACATTTCCAGGAAGCAAAAGTTGGCCGCTGGTTCCCATGACTAACTTCTCTCCAGGTTCATTGGATCAATAAACTATTTCACAAATCGCTGTGCAAGTGTCTCAGGCTCAAAATCCGGACGGTGGGGGAGGCGCACTTCACCAAGCCGCTTGTTCCCGGTGATCGCAGTGTGCGTGACGCGCTGCTCCTTGCCAACCAGCCCGCACGAGATGCCGTTCTTCTCGAGTATGATCTGTTTGCGTTCGTAGGAGAACGACAACTGCTGGCCGATATAGCGCTGCTCGCGCTTGCAAAGCACGTCGCGGAGTCGATCGGGCGCGACGTTCAAGGCGCGATGCAGATTGTCACGCCGGGTAGGGGGCCTTGGCGAACTTCTGGTTGAAGCTCGTAGTGAACACCGGCAGGAAGGCGTTGGCCGCCTCGATGTCGGATATGCCCGCGAGGCGCAGTTCCTTCACAAGCCGGTCCTAAAGCGTGCGATTGACGCGCTCCACGCGGCCTTGGCCTGGCTGGAATTGGCGCAGAGGATCTCGATGTTCAGTTCCGCCAGAGTTCGGCCGAACTGTGTCCTGCCGCGGCCAGCGCGCGCAATCGCTAAGGCTTACGAATGAACGCCGGGGTCGGAAATGAGTGGCGCTCGGGCTATGTTGTCTGTCATTTTACTATGGGCTACATCGTCAGGGCAAAAGGGCCGAGCGACAGGCAAATTGTGCGCACGCATCGATTTATGAAGCGAAATGGAAAGGGCGAAGTGGACAACCCGCTTCGCGCCAACATCGCGACGGTCCTCGAGGCCGAACGCCGACAAAGGCGACTTCGTCACCAGGACATGGCGAAGTTGTTTCATACTTCGCCTGGTAAGGGTCTCGCCTACCGGACCTATATCAAAACTGCTCGGCGTAAGAACAATGTCACCTTGCGTACCCTAGACATGATGGCCCGTTCTCTTCGGATCTCGATTGCGACGTTGTTGACAGCCAAAACCGATATCGAGCCCTGGGTTCATGAGCTTGGAGACCAATCAATCCGGAAGCGCCTTGGCGCCATTATCAACAGTGAGCGCGAGCGCCGAAACCTTTTGCGCTATCAGATGGCAGAGTTGATCGGCGTCTCGGAGATTACATTCGCGAAGTTGGAACGCGGCGCTGGAAATATCAGTGTCGATACAATTGCTGGCATCGCTAAATCGCTATGTCTGGATCCCACGGCATTTCTGTTCCAAGACTAGATGTCGTGTTGCCTCAAGGAATTTTGTTACCGGCTGCCTCATCAAGAATGTTACCCGCTCGCCAGACGTGCGGAGTCTGAAGCGACATACGGCGCTAGGCTGCTGACCTCGCCGATGAGCCGCTGCACGGCTTGTTGTCGCCACGCCCTTACTCGCTTCTGCAACGTGTGAAGCTGGTGCAAGCTGTATCGTCCGGGGTGACGGGCCTGGAACTCGACGAGAAGTTCAAGTGCGGTCTGATCCGGACGCTCTTCAAGGCATCGTGCCATCTCTTCCCAATGGTCCTTAACGATGTCGGGACGTCGGCCGCGCGGTTTGTCGTTGAGCCGACGATAAGTCTTTGGCCCAACGACAACACCGCGGGCGCGAGCCGCTTGGCGCCAGAGATTGACCCGTCGAACGAGTGTTTTGTACTGCTTGCGGGTAAATCGACCTGGAAACTGGACGCACAGCTCCTCGAAGAGCTGCGTGGCGTTGATGTTGGGGAATTCCTCCAATCGGCGACAAACGATCGGCCACACCATGCGGAGCGCCTGGACGCGGGCTTGGCCAGGCTCGGCGTAGACCGGCTTCGGCTTCTCCTGCATCGTCGCGGGAGGAGTGGGTGGGATCACCGGTTTGAGCGTCGGCGAGGGACTCGCAATAAGGGTTTGTGTCGAGACCTTTTGTAGACTTCGCAGGTAACGCGGTTTGGCTTCGATGGAGAAGGTCGGACGGATTTCGCCCGCATGCCAGGCGCTCGATAGGCTGGCTACGAACGCGGCCAGGTTGGGCGGTTCCGATGTCGCCGGTGGCGGTGTTTCGCCGTCAGCCAGCGCCGCCAAATAAGCCTGGACAGCTCGCATCTCCTCCAGCAGCTTCAGCGGATCGAGGTCGCCGGCGATCTCGCGCAGCTTGTTCTTGGCGGCCATCGGGATAGCCTCCGCCTGCAGGAGACGCTCGCAGGGGGTCTGCGGTGGATGATAGCGCTTAGCCACCTTCGCACCGTCACGCTGTTTGGCAGCCAGCTTGAACGAGGGCTGGAAGAAGTTCACGAACAGCCGGGATGCCGCGTAGAGGCGCGTGATCGCTCTGGCCGCCGCCAAGCCCTCGAAGCGCCGATACCCCAGGAGCTTCCGTACCACGGCACCATTTTTCTGCTCTATCCACGCTTGGTCATTCTTACGGTAAGGCCGCGAGCGAGTGAGTTCGATGCCGTGACCGAGGCAATATTCGATCAGCCTGTTGTTGACGAACTCGCTGCCATTATCCACATCCAGCGCTCTCAGGGTATAGCGCGACGATCTGGATGAGAGGCCCGTATTGCCTCACGTAACGATGCTCCCTGAGGCTCGAATGTTGCCTCATCCATTTTGCTCCCGGCTTGGGTGAAGGAGGCCCGGCGCGGAGATGGCCGGGGTTTCGGAGCGTCGGGCCTCCTTGGCGAGCGCCAGGAAGCCTCAGTTTGGCCTTGCGATCTCCGGGATCGGTGGCCCGTTGTTTAAGGGGCCAAACAGCAGCGCGTCCGCCTGTTCGCTGCGCCAGACCTTCAGCCGACGCTGAAGTGTTCGAAGCAGTTTGTTCGGGTAATCGCCGGGATACTCGGCCTGCAGTCGTGACAGAAGTTCGCTGCCGGTTCGCCATGGTTCGGCTTCGAACCAATTTCGCAAGTCGGCAGTTGCCTTGACGAGAGGGTCAGGACGCCGCCGCCCTCTTTTGGCCTTCACAATCGGGCGATCCGTCGGCCGGATAGCTCCGTCCTTCCAAGCTGTCCGCAAACTCGCCAGGAAAAGGTCGATTGGTTGAGCTGTGCCGTCAGGGCGGATGGCCTGCGAAGTATCGGCAAGCGCAGCGAGTCGCTCCTGCACGGCGCGGATATCGCGCAATAGCAGGACAGGATCGAGCCCGGCGTAGATTTCCTGCAGACGGGAGCGGACTGCATCGGAGGTGCGAGCGTCGGCAACCAGACGCTGATGCGGCGTAGCTGGCGGACTATACGTCTTGCGCATACGTGCGCCGTCGCGCTGCTTCGCGATCAACTTGAACGATGGCTGAAAGAAGTTCACGAACAGCCGCGCTGACCGGTAGAGCTTCGCTAGCAGCGTGGCGGCCTCCAGCCCCTCGAACCGACGATATCCGACCATCCTACGCACCACGGCGCCATTCTTCTGCTCAACAAAGGCCTGGTCATTCTTGCGGTAGGGGCGGCAGCGCGTGAAGACGATGTTGGCGGCGTCGCAATAGGCCTTCAGCGTCTCGTTCATGAAAACGGTGTCGTTGTCCGTATCTAGGCCCAGAAGCGCGAAGGGCAGTTGCTTGCGCAATTCAGTGAGCACCGTGCTCAACAGTGTCTGTTCGCGAACCAGCAGGGGCGCACATTCCGTCCAGCCGGTCGCGATGTCGGTGAGCACGAACGTTTGGATGAAGCTGCCGCGAGTCGAAGGGCCGCTATGGGCCACGAGGTCCGCCTCAACGAAGCCTGGCGCAGGATCGTCCCAATCCGCCGACGTTCTAATGGGAATGCTCCGTCGCAGGGCGTGCGCCGCGGGCCGTCGTCGGGGACGTCCCAGGCCTTCTCGGATCGGTCGCAGCGTCCTGTCGATCGTGGCCGCGCTCATCGCCAGCAATTTGCCCCGGATTTCCAGCGCTGGGTCAAAATGACCGTGCCGTTCCATTGCCTCGATAAGGACGGACAGCAACGCTTTCAGCCGCTTGCCGCAGACGCGGTCAGACGCCTCCCAGAGCAATATGAGCGCATTGCGTTCCGCTTCATCATAAATTCGCGGCCGCGCTCGCCGGCCTGAAAACGGCCCTTCACGGCGTCGTAGCAGCCGCATCGCGTGCTTGCGGTGAAAGCCCGTGATGACGACGAACTCATCCAAAATTCTCGCCTTCTCCGCTCGCGTCGAAGCACGATAGCGCTCTGAAACCGCCGTCGTCAGTTCTTTCCTTGTCGCCATGCTCAGCCGTCCCATCGTCGCCCCTGCTCATACCCCTCGGTAGGGAGCAACTTATGTGAGGCAACGGTTGAATATTCGGGAACAATTCAGGCGAGGCAATGCGCGACACCAGATTGCTGGCGACCCCTCTCCTCAAGCGTAACGTCGCGCTGCCAACCCTTTGGAATCTACGTCGCGGTCGTCCTCAATGCCTGGGCACGGTTGATCATCGGTTACGCCGGCAATCGCGGCCAGCATGTCCAATGGCATCCCGTTGAGGGCATCGAACATGCGGGCGGTAAAATCATCGTCGCGGCCGCCCATCATCATACGCGAGGTCGGGAGGTCGAGGGCGACCACCTTGACGCCTTGACGTGGCGCCGGCGAATCTCATCCTTCAGCCGCTCCCAATCGGCCGTGTTTAACCGGCTAAGGCGGTCCACCCGCTCAGTCAGCAGGATGTCGCCTGGCTGGCGTCAGCAGGCGGAGCAGCTCAGGGCGGGCGAGGCGGGCGCCGCTCTCGGTCTCCATGTAGGTCGCGGCGATCCGCAGACCGTGCTGCTTCGCGAACGCCTCAAGGTCGGTGCGGGCGCGTCCGGCGTCTTGCTCCTTGTTTGAGGCGCGCAAGTAGGCCCGGACAAAGGTGGCGTGGCCGTTCGGTTCGTTTTGCAGGGTTCGATTATAAGTGGTTCGCTTTAAGCTTCGATCGATATTTATCGAACCGCACGGGGAGCAGTTCGCTAGAAGTATGCCCAAAACACACCGTCTGGATTTGCGGATTTCTGATTTCTATGTGCAACAGAACGCCCCCGGCGTGAACCGGGGGGCTTATCGTAATCAGTGTTGCGTGTGGGCTCCATGCTTAGTGCGGCACAGGTCGCTGTAACGCGCGGTAGAATCGCGTTCGGCGTCGGGTCGACAATCAACATGGCAACAAATCCTTCAAGTTACTTCACAGAATCTTTGCGTCCGCAAATCCCTGACAATGGTACGTTCCCCCAAAGTCTGAGGTCAGGCACCTGGCACCCTAGGTAGAAAGTATACAAACTGAAACCCGAGCCCTGTTGCGATCCAGGTCTGGTCCCTTAGCAATTCAATGTACCTGACGGGGGAGGTGATATGGCGATTCAGAATTCCAGGCATCCCATCGACCCTCCAAGAGACGGGGCGGGCATGTCGACTAGCGAACTTCTCGAAGCGGCCGCCGATGAAATTTGGAGGCCATACATGTCTCACCAGACGTTCGATGGCCCGGATGCGACCCAGATCATCGCTAAGGACGGGCTGCAGCCAAGGGTTCATTCCAGCGACGCTCTTTGTTGCGGAACATTCGGCGAGTTGCTGCAAGGTCAGTTGCCGGTCGGCTCCATTGCCCGGGACTCTCACTTCTTGGTCACGATGCCCATCGCGCTTTTTGCGCGAGCTCACTTCATACCGATTGCAGGCACCCGATCTGTAACCGTTTATCCGTCGCATAAAGTCAAGGCTAAACGACTGGCTGAAAATCTCGTGACTGCGCTCAGCGCCACAGGAGGAGTCCTCCTTTTGCAATCTGAACTCCCCGAAGGCAAAGGGCTGGCGAGTTCGTCTGCGGATCTTGTTGCGACTGCTCGGTCAATCGCCTGCTGCTTCAGGCGCAGAGTCCGGACATCACTAATCGAGAAGCTAATGGCGGAGATCGAGCCATCCGACGGGGTGATGTACCCAGGCGTGGTCGCATATCAGCAGCGAGCATGTCGCCTTCTCTCCTTCCTAGGCCAAATGCCTCCGCTAGCAATCGTTGGTATCGATGAAGGAGGGACGGTCGAAACCGTCGACTATGATCAACGGCGAGGTGAGATCTCCACCAATCAAAGAGCCGAATATCAAGAACTCCTGAACCGCGCACGGATAGCAATTCCATGGGGTGATGCGGCGACGATAGGCAAAATAGCCACATCCAGCGCTCTTTTGCATCAGGAGCGAACTCCAAAGAAGCATCTCAACTCGATGCTGAAAGCATGCGAGGCCACCAGCGCTCTCGGGGTTATCGTCGCGCATAGCGGCACAATGATCGGAATCCTGCTTGATCGAATGGCGGCTGACTTTCCACGGAAGCTTCGGTCCGTGCTCGCCCGTGTAGCGCCGTTCTACAACTCGCCAAAAATATATCTGACCATGTGACTGGCTGCAGGTGAGGCAAGCAATATGGACGCTGTTCGCAAACGCCTGCCATACGCCGGATATTCCGAAGCCTATGCCCTCCCCAGCATTATTAAGTGTGAGACAAATCTTTATCTCGCGCAGTTTGCGTTCATGAAGCTTCTCCCAGCGAAGTACATCATTGAGCAAGCGCTGGCTCAAGGGACTTTGACGCACGGCATGAAAGTTCTCGAGACCTCGAGCGGAACCTTCGCGCTGGGTCTGGCCGTAGTTTGCCGGGAACGTGGATTCCAGCTCGAAATCTTCACCGACCCAGTGATGGACAGAGGCCTGGAAAACAGGTTGACCTCCTTGGGAGCCGAGGTCTGCATCATAACTGAAAAGGCGAGGGAGGGTGGATATCAAAGAAGCCGCCTCGATGCATTGCATGCCAGGATGAGACAGTTAGGCCACTCCTGTTTCTGGCCCCGGCAATACGAAACACCGGACAACCCCGCAGCCTATAAGCTCTTCGCCGATCAAATATCGGGGATGCTGGACGCCGACGTAACGTTGGTCGGTTCTGTGGGATCAGGCGGCTCTACCTGCGGAACGATAGAGCGCCTCCGCCAAAAAGCCCCTGGCGCGCGCCTAATTGGAGTGGATACCTTCAACAGCGTCATTTTTGGCCAACAGGATGGCGAACGGAAGCTGCGGGGGCTGGGGAACAGTCTTGTCCCCAAGAACGTGAAGCATGAACTCTACGACGAGGTGCATCTCATCTCGGCTCCGCTCGCATTTGCTGCAACGCGAACCCTCCACGAGCGGCACGCCGTTTTCGCCGGTCCGACCTCTGGAGCGAGCTACATTGTCGGGCGTTGGCGCGCTCGGCAGTATCCAGGAGAAACCGTCGTCGTCATATGTCCCGATGAGGGGCACCGCTACGTAGAAACCGCTTACGACCACGAGTGGCTCAGGCAGAACGGATGCCTACATGAGGGAGCTCTCCAGGACACTCCGTCTAGCGAAGAGCATCCCTCGACCGCTCTCCCGCCATGGAACCGATACCTTTGGAGGCGGAAAAGCCGGGAAGCTGTCCTGAGCCTTTTGGAGGAAGTTTGATGAACAGAGGTAGCTTCCTTTTCGTGGAAAGCAACACGACTGGCACTGGCGAACTATTGATGAAGCGGGCCCGACTCCTGGGCTTTGAAACCTACCTCGTTACTCGCAATCCAGCGCGCTATCCCTTTCTTAGGGACTCCGTCGCCCAACTAATCGAAGCTGAAACGCGCAGTCCGGATGAACTCGTCGGGGTCGCTACCAAATTAAGCGGCCTGGCAGGAATATACTCGTCGTCGGATTATTTTGTGGAAGCAGCGTCTAGTGCCGCGATGGCGATGGGGCTACCAGCAGCGAATGCGCGGGCTATTGCCACATGCCGGAACAAATGGAAGCAAGCGACCGAGTTACAGCGGCATTCAATCCCGATTCCTGAAACTTGGTTGGCCACTTCCATCCGAGACGTCGAGAATATTCTTGCCCATGGCACTCTACCGGTGGTCGTGAAGCCGGTATCGGGAAGCGGTAGTAGCGGCGTGCGGTTATGCGACAGTGCTGCGGCCGCCATCGCGGGCTTTAATAGCGCGAAGAGTGTACTGCAAGACCAAGTGGATTTGCCCAGTCCCGACATCCTCATCCAGCAATATGTCGAGGGTAAGGAGTACTCTGCGGAGATAATTGCGTACGATGGGAAGCTGCATTGTCTTGGAATTCTTGCCAAACACAAAGGCCCGCCTCCCTGCTTCGTCGAGGTGGGGCACGATTTCCCGGCCCCGCTATTGGAGCCGTCCCTCCAGGAATTGGCCTCTTTTGCCTCAGGCGCAGTGTCGGCCCTCGGCCTGGAGTTCGGACCGGCTCATGTGGAGTTCGTGATAACCGAGTCAGGCCCCGTCATCATCGAGGTCAACCCCAGGCTGGCTGGAGGAATGATTCCAGTCATGCTCTCCCACGCCTTGGGAACGTCAATCCTTGACATGGTGATTAGGCTCTACGCGGGAGAAGGGTTCACGCCTCCACGCGGGAGCGCAAGGGCGGGAGCTATCCGTTTCCGACTTGCTCCCACGTCAGGGAAGCTCAAAAGCCTCGGCTTTTCTCGAAATCCAGACCCGACAGTGCCAGAGGCCGGGCTACTGAAATCTGAGGGAGGCGACGTTCAAATAAAGGGCGACTTCAGAGACAGAGTAGCCTACGCCGTAGGCGTCGCTGATGAACTCGATGCTGCCGCCGCGGCGGCTGATCGGATGATCGATTCCCTTGTAATCGATATCGAGACGGCTGCTGACGAATCGGACAAGCAAGACCCTGGGCCGGGCGAGGGCAGGTGGGCCCTGCATCCTGAAGCGATGAAGTTGCTCGCCCCCCCTATCGAAATCTCGCGCGATGGCCGCCTTCTGCAGCATCAGGCGGCCATAGACGAAGCACATCTGGTCATGCTTGCGGACCAGGGCTTGGTCAGCCAGGCGGCCGCTGCCGATCTCCTCAAGCACATTTTGGATCTCCAAGACGAGGGCTTTCAGTCTTTGGAGGGCCGCGATGCCCCGCGTGGCGTCTATCTGGCCTATGAGGCCGAACTTGCGGCCAGAGCTGGCCCGGAAAAGGCCGGCTGGCTGCACCTTGCGAGATCCCGTAACGACTTGAACGCGACCATTTCTCTCCTGGTTCTTCGGGAGGCTGCATGTTCCATTTCACAACAGATAGGAATTGCACAAGGTGCCCTGCTTCAGCGAGTGGAGGAAGCGTCAAGCCTTGTGGCCCCGCTGTACAGCCAGTACCAGATCGCACTCCCCGGATCGCCAGGGCACTATCTGCTTGGCGTCTTCTTCGCTCTGGGGCGCGAGCGCCAGCGCCTCCATAGCCTGCTGGAAGACATCAGGAACTGCCCTATGGGAGCTGGTGCCGGCGGAGGCACCAGTATGCCGATTGATCCTTTGAAAACCGCAAGTCTTCTGGGATTTGAAGAGCCGTCGTTCAACTCCCTTGATGCGGTCGCGAGCCGCGACCATCACCTGCACGGGCTTTCTATCTTTGCTAGCATCTCAACCTTGCTCAGTCGTGTGGCCCAGGATCTGCAGGTCTGGACAACACGCGAGTTCGCTCTGATCGATGTTCCTCGAAATCTTGCCGGCGGCTCTTCCATGCTGCCGCAAAAGAAGAACCCGTTCCTGCTTGAACACATCAAGGGGTCGGCAAGCACCGTAATTGGTGCATACGTCTCTGCCGCAACGGCTACCTGCAAAGCGCCTTTCAGCAACTCGATTGAAGTAAGCAACTACGGCTGCTCACCTCTCAGGCTTTCCGAGGAGGCCCTGCAGAGAGCCCTCATCCTCACATCGCTTATCGTGAAGGGCATGTCGTTCAACGTGAGGTCGATGCGCGATCATCTCGAAGACGGGTCATCAATGACGGCTATCGCCGCCGAACGGATGGCGTCGCGAGGCATCCCTTTCAGGGAGGCCCACACACAAATTGGCGAGATCGCCCAGCGCCTGTCTCAGGATGACTGCGCCACACAGCGCCGAAGCGAGCTTGCCAGCCAACTCGCTGGTGTGTTCCCGGTGAGTCTTGAAGAGTGCAGGGATGCCCTGCAGTTCGGAGGAGGACCCGGAAAACGATCGACCGATGACCAGCTTTCCGTAGCAAAAACGCATTTTCGTGAGATGGAGCTGAAATGCGCCGAGATATCGGAACGCTGGGCGCACGCCGAGGCGCACTGCAAAGGGAGGGTAAAAGAACTGATCGATAAACACCGATCCACTTGTAGGAGTGGGGTGTGCGGATAAAGTCTGGCGGGTGTCTGGGGACCCGACAGGGATTGCGGTCCGAACCGACCTCGGGATTGAACGACGCCGCTGACTTGGCGTGAGGAGAGGTCGCGTATCCGTTGTCGGTTCGTTGACTGGTTTGTGTGGTTCAGGGTCTACCTCCCATATTCAAGTCAACGTTCTCAGGACTGTCAGGAATTCTCTGCGCGAGGCCGGTTTCGCCAGGCTGACGAACCCTACGACGAAAGCGACGGCGAACCGGGTCTTAGCCTCGAACCATCCACGCGGTGGTCGTTTCCACTCGTCGGCCCGTGGTTCAGAACCAAACATAGCAGCCTCATGTCGTTCGAGCCCTCCTTACCGTCCAGACGCTGCGACGTGAGAACTATCATGGCCCAGAATTTGCGCTGAGAGCCACCTATATCAGGAGAACGCCTAGATGACGCAGGCTGGCAAAACTCGGCTCGACGATTTCGACATAAAAATCCTGCAATTGGTGCAGTTCGACAGCCTCATGCCGCAGCACGAAATTTCGGACCGCGTTGGCCTCTCTGCAGCGGCGGTGGCGAGACGCCTAAAACGGCTTTCGTCCACAGGGATAATCAGAAAGGACATGTCCATCTCAAACGAGAGAGCGGTTGGGAGTCCTCAGACGGTCATCGTCGAGGTGACGGCTAAAAACGGAAAACCGCATTTGCTCGACGGGATGAAAAGACGGTTCCTGAACTGCCCTCAGGTGCAGCAATGCTACCACGTTACCGGAGGGGCAGACTTCATCCTCATCATTAACACCAGGGGGATGGACGAGTATACGTTTCTCACACGCCAATTATTTTTCCAGGAAGGAAACGTGAAGAGCTTCCGAACTCGCGTCATGATGGAAGAGGTTAAGTCCGCGGATCCAATCCCGCTTTAGCCATCGCAATTCCGGCGCTTCGACTTCAGCTTCGCCGCTTCACGCTCGAGGTACTGGATCAGTTTGAGAGTCTGAACGGGTATAGCAAGAGCGATTTGACCGCTGCGATGATCGGGCAACAGCCGACAAAGGAAGTCACAATAATCTCGACTTCAGACGGAACCGATCTCGCGTTCAAGGACATTTTGCAAGCCAAACTTTTTGTCGCAGTAAGTAGCGCCGGTGTCAGAAAACCCAGACGCCAGATAAAAATGTCTAGCCCTTACATTATCTTCTTCAACGGCAAGCATGAGGCGGTTGGCAGATGGGCGGTTTGTGGAAATCCATTGAGAGACAAGTTCAGTGGCCGCTTTTCCATATCCGTTACCTTGGTATCCTCGACCTACGCGAAAGCTGTGCAAGGTAATCACGCCTGGCGGGGCCCATTCAGGCAAGGCCGCTTGTTCACGCAGGACAAAGAAGCCAACGATCTGATGGCGGACATCGACTGCAAATGGGTGCTCCAGGTCGGGGCGTGCGTTACCTTGAAGCTCGGAGAACACAAAATCCAACTCGTCGACAAACCGTTCTTGCTCGGGCTCGAGCTCTAAGTGGGCGACGCGAGCTCGATCAAAATGAGATAAAGTCTTCAGCGTCGCGTGCATGCGGGCTAGATCTCCCTTTCGGTGGAAGTTGTAGCCTCTGATGAAGCACGAATGGATTAACTCAAGCTCCACCCGAATGTCGGTGGGCAACTCCTCCCGACTCCAAAGGGACGGGAGCAAAAGCCGTGCCACCTGAGCAGAATTAACTCGTGCGATGTTTTATGGGCCATGAATTCAAGAGCATGAGAGTGAAGTTGAAGGACGGACATCGAACACCGTGTCGCGGACGCGACAAACGTCATGTGCTCGACGTCTTGCGCATTGGTGGGATTGGTCAGGAACCGATCACGCGGGCGGTGATATTTTCCCGGTCATTTTGACCGAGATATGGCCGAGCTGCGTCTGTGTGGAGCGCTGTCGATGTCGGCGGAGGATGCATGGCCGGAGTGCAACGAGCGGCCCGAGAATAGAGCGCGCTCCGCTTCCGGAAGATCGGCGAGGACACCGGGGACGTCGGCACGGTGATAGCGTCGCCAATAGGATCGCTGGTCTTCGAAGCCGTTGTTGGAAGAGGGCTCGGTTCGGTCGCGCCAGTGCCGCTCAAACTGTGATCACGACATAATTCCCGTCAACATTGACCGCGACGGTTTCTGCCTGCAAAGGGCCTTTGGCCAAGACCTCGCCGGGCTCGACTTCGACGGTGAAAGTACGCGCCTGCACGCTATCAGGATCGCACCAGGATTGACCTGTGCGAATGTCGAATTCCCAACCGTGCCAAGGGCAACGCACTATCTCTCCGCGACGGGTGAGGCGATATTCCCCAGGACAAGGCGACTCAGCTCTGCTAACCAAGTCGCCTTGGCAAAGCGGTGCGCCTTGGTGAGGACAGCGATTAATTAGAGCAAAGAACTCGTCCTTAAGGCGGAACACGCCAATTTCCCGTCCTTTGACCGTCACGACCTTGCACGTGCCAGATGCAATTTCGTCTACCGTGGCGACCACATGGCGGCTCATGATTGGCTCAGCCCATACAACGTGCGTGCATTATCATGGAAGATCTTGCGCTTCCACGCTTCAGGCAAGGCGGCCTTGAATGCATAGCGCGGATCGTCTTGGTCCCAGTGGGGGTAATCTGTCGAAAACATCAACCGATCTTCCCCGATCCATTCGATCGTGGACAGCAGATCCTGAGGTCGCTCCGGCTCGTCAACGGGTTGGGTGGTAAGCCAAATGCGCTCGCGGACATACTCGGATGGCTTTTCACGCAACAGTGGCACCTCTGCGCGCAAACGTTTCCACGCCGTATCCAGTCGCCAACATAAAGAAGGCAGCCATCCGAATCCGGATTCCAGCAGGATCACCTTCAGATTGGGAATGTGCGACAATACACCCTCGCAAACCAAGCTAATCACCGTATTCTGCATGGCCTGCACATAGGCGGGATGTTCCTCATGATAGTAGGAGGGCCAACCGCCGGCAGTGGACGGGTGCCCCCCTATTCCCCCGATATGGATCGCGATCGGAAAGCCGTTAGCCGCGCAGGCCTCCATAATGGGCCAGTACCGCCTACGCCCGATCGGCTCCACGCCACGCTGCGGAAACTGCACCTGCACAAAACGCCGATCTCCCGCCCGCCTTTCAATCTCCGCAATGGCCGCCTTTTCATCCTCCACGTTGATTTGAACCGCGCCCTTCAACCGCGGTTCCGGATCACACCAATGTGCGAGCTGCCATTCGTTGGCTGCGGTCGCCAGGGCCGCGCCGAATTCGACATTGCGCTCGCTGCTAAGCTCCATGGGCTGCACCATGATGCCGTATTCGACGTTGAACAGATCAAGCAGCTGCTTTTGCATCATCGGAAGGTCAGCCCCGGGAACGCAGCCGTTCGATGGCCAAGCATCCTGCCGTACTCCGCCGCCCTTGCTCATCCGAGGGTAGTTCATTGTCTTCGCCAGTCCCTGGCGCCAGCGCGAGCCAATGGTTTCGCGATGCTCGCGCCAGTATTGAGGCAGGAACTCATCCAAATCGGCCAACGAGTTCCAGGTCGCGTGAATGTCGCAGTCAATAAACCCCGTATGGCTCGGAGCGGCGACCTTCGGCTTCTGGTTGAGCAGGTTTGTGTCCATGTTGGTAATCTTCGCTGTTCTTTGGTCAGTTCAGGCGGGGATAGGTCGCCAAAGCGTTGTCCGCGAGCATCTTCGATAGTGATTCGTGCGATAGCCCCTGAGGAACCGCATCGGTTCCGTCGAAATGCCAATGCGGATAGTCGGTGGAGAACAATAACATTTCATCGGAGCCAATTTGATCGATGATCGTCTGGACCTGCCCGTCTGTTGGGGGGGCATCGAAAGGTTGGACAGTCAGCCGCACATGCTCGCGAATAATCTCCGACGGCGGGCGGGTAAGCCAGGGAGTTTCAGATCGTACGCCGCGCCATTGTTTATTCGCGCGCCATAGATGCGCCGGCAACCAAGTCACACCGGACTCCAGCAATACGACCTTGAGGCGCGGAAATTTGTTGAAAACACCTTCAACCACCAAGCTATTGAGAGCGCCAGAGAATCCCGGTGCCTGTGATACGTAGTCGTCGATATAGTGCGACGACCAGCCCAAGGGACTGGGCGGATTGCGAAGACTACTTCCCGCATGGATGCCAATTGGCAAATCGTGGCGCTCGGCCGCGGCATAGATCGGCCAATTCTGTCGCCTACCAAGTGGCACCTCACCCATAGCCAACATGAGCACCTGCACGAACCGTAGATCGGCAGCGCGATGTTCGATCTCTGCGACTGCTAGTTCAGGGCTGTGTACCGGCACGACAATTGACGCCCGAAGTCGAGGGTCGCGATCAAGCCATTCCGCGCTAATCCAGTTGTTTATGGCGCGACAAAGTGCTGCGGATAGGTCCTCGCTGAACATGATCTGCGAGCCATGCAGCACGTTGCAAATGGCGAATCGTGACTGAAATGGGTCAAGTACCTGATCCCGCAATTGCTCGAATTGTGAACCGGGAAGCCCTTGCTGGGGACGCCAGTCCGGGCGACACGATAGAGGGAGGCTTGGCGGATACGAACTGAGCTCTAAGTCTTCGCGATCAAGACCACGGCGGATGACGTGCTCCCGCCAGTAGTCGTCAAGATATGGTAGCAGCGCGCGAGTGTCTGGGAGTGCCACGTGGACGTCGCAGTCGATCGGGCGGGCCGGGGAAGAAACCATTGTCAGCACTTTGTCTGGCGACTTGGCAGGAGTAACTCACCAATGCATTACTACTGCAGCCGTGTTGCGTGGTTTGGGGCTCTTGATACCAGGCCCATGTCGGAGTTTTCGCGCGATCTGCGGCGCCACGCAATGTACAGATTTCGGAAAAGCGCATCAGTACAGTTTGTCGCGCAGTCCGCCGGTGAAGGCGCCGGCTATGGCAAGGCGGACGCGGGAGTTGAAGCTCTCGACCCAGGCCCTGGACGGGCTCTCGAAACGGAATGCCTCGCGGTCTCCCAAAGGTCGCAGAAGTCAGCGTCCGACAATTTGTGCGATCAAATCGCCGATGCTGCCAATCTTCGCTTCGTTTTCCGCTGACCATGGAAACGACAAGTTCAGGGCAAAGAAATTTTCGAATGACCGGGCTGCGGCGGAAAATACCGAGCCGGGCAAAATGCTGACGTTCTGCTTGTGCAGTTGGAGCACCGCAGTCATGGACGTAAATTTTTGTGGACCACGAACCCAACACATGTAACCGCCCGTTGGTCGGCTTACGGAACATCCCGTCGGCAAGCTGTCGGCGAGCAGTTGAAGCCCTCGCTCCATGCGCGATGCAAGAGTCTCCCGAATGCGTCGCAACTGCCTGTCGTGGCTTCGGCTGGAAAGATACTCCGCTACGGCCTGCTGTATGCGCTGATCATTCGGCGCGTAGTCGCCCAAGTAGGACGCGGCCAATATTTTCTGCGAATGTTTTCCGGCGACAATCCATCCAAGCCCATATTGTGGGGATAGACCGCACTCAAAGCTGCTAAATTGCAATACGGTTTCACCGGAGTCGAATTTTCGCAACGAGTTATCAGTTACACTGTCGTACGTTATATCATCGAGCATGCTATTCGCTATGATCGTAACGTCATTCTTTTTTGCTACCGAGACGATCCTTTTCATTCGATCTTCGCTATAGGTGATTCCGGTCGGAAAATGGTTGCTCGCCATTAAAACGGCCACCCGGATTTCATTGTTCCTGACCAAATGCTCCAGCTGGTCAGGATCAATGCCATTTACTGGGTGTGAATAGATCTCGATCACACGTAAATTTCGTCGCTTAATACTCGACAAGGCAGGGAAATACGACGGACTTTCTACTAAGACGACATCGCCGGGATCAGTAAGGGCATCGAGACAGAGGTTGAACGCCTGTATCGCTGAACCGGTAATGACAATGTCTTGAGGACGGGTAACGACGCCGCGCTGCGCTGCGCGCTTCGCAATTTGGAGGCGGAGTTCAGGGTCGCCTCCTACGGAGTTGGCGGCAATCGCCTTTCTCCGCCTTAGAAGGCGACACATCACCCTGTCGACGTCAGCGCAATCGAACAGGTCGGCGCTGGGATGAGGTGCGCCGAAGGCATCCAGCGTCCGCTTTTGCCATGACAGCAGCAGGGCATGTGGGAAGTCCACGATCGAGATAGGTTCGATCGAGTTCTCGCCGTCATGTGGAAAATCGCCCATTTGTTGTAGTGGGGTACGCACCAGGTAAAACCCTGATCGGGGGCGCGCACTGCAATACCCATGGCTTTCAAGCAGTTCGTACGCGTGGTGGATCGTGACGGTGCTGAAACCGGTCAGGAGGCTGAGCTGCCTGATCGACGGCAGACGGTCGCCAACCTTTAGAGTGCCAGCGCTTATTTGCTTGTGAATAAGGTCGACAACAGAATTGTAGCGATAAGACATTATGCCAGCGTAACAGTGCTGATCTTCGCTGTCCAATGGACGTAAAACCATGACAGTTTTCGGCGCGTTGACTCGTGAGCGGCGCACCGACAGCCGGTCTAGAATCGGATTGTGATGATCAAAATCGAGCGCAGCTGTATCTAGGAACGTTCCAGCCGTTGATGTTAAGCGTTATCAGATACCGCTTAGAGACGGACACGGGAACGGATCTGATGGGCGACTTTGTTATTATCGGAAGTGGAGTGGCTGGCCACCGTGCTGCTGCTGAACTTCACCGGCTCGACCCAAGTCAGTCTGTGTACGTTGTCGGGACAGAACCAGGGGCGCCATATGACAGGCCACCCCTCTCAAAAGAATACCTGAAGACAACAGAGCCAGTTCGTCCGGACCTTGGCCCTGCCGAGATCTATAAGTCGAACGTGACACTGCGGGACGGCCTCACTGCGACCAGCATCGATCGCCCCAATCAAACGATAGCGCTATCGGATGGCTCTTCTATTCAATATGATAGGCTCTTGTTGGCCACAGGATCGCGGCTACGCCATCTGGATCTACCGAATATCGACCCTGCGCGCGTCTTCTATCTACGCACGATTTTAGATGCCCAGCGACTAAGGACGGCCCTGGATAACCATCTGCGTATTGCTATCATTGGAGGCGGCTTCGTTGGTTTGGAAATAGCAGCGGCAGCAAAGCGCAATGGATGCACCGTCACCTTGCTGGAACGCGCACCGGAACTCTTGTCGCGTGGCGCCACGCCTCCACTCGCAGAGTTTGCCCGCAAGATGCATTCCCGACAAGACGTCAGGATTTTTCTTGGCATCAACATCAGCGAAGCCTTCCAGGACGGAAGCGATATTGTTCTGAGGTGGCCTGAAGGCGAGGTCAGATCTGACATTCTGGTCGTGGGTGTTGGCATTATTCCTAACATCGAGCTTGCCCTTCAATGCGGACTAGCTACGGCTGATGGAATCCTGGTCGATCAACAATGCCGTACCTCCGACGAATGGATTTTTGCTGCTGGCGAGGTGACGAGCTATCCTGTCGATCGCCTAGGGGTGCATATACGCACAGAGTCATGGAGCTCTGCTTCAGCTCAAGGCACCGTGGCAGCGACCAGCATGTTGGGAAGAAATGGTATGTTCAACGAGCTTCCATGGTTCTGGTCTGACCAATATGACTGCAACATTCAATGCCTTGGATTACCGAAGAGGGCATCGCGTTTCCACCAGATCGGCGACCTGAACTCCGAGAGTTGGCTGCGCATTGGAGTTGACGATGCCGGATCCTTGGTAGGGGCTGAAAGCGTTAATAAAGGGCGGGAGATGTCGGCACTTCGGCGCGCCGATCGAAGGGGCGAGCCAATTCCAACGGCGCTCATCAAGGACTCAATACTGGTACAGAGTTGCTCAACGGTTGGTGATTTGGGAGCTGGATCCGCGAGCCTCAATGTAAATGTGAGGACGCAATGACCATGAATTGGGTAAGCCTGTGCCATCTGGATGACTTGGACACCGACGGGATGTATCCATTCGTCATTGGTGAAAAGAAAATTGCGATATATTTAATGAGCGGCGCTGTCTACGCAACGGATAACGTATGCAGTCACGCTTATACTCTATTGACGGATGGCTGGCTCGAAGATGGACTGGTCGAGTGTCCTTTGCACGGTGCACAATTCGACATCACGACTGGGCAGGTGGTCAGAGGACCTGCCGATTGTCCAATTGCCGTTTTTGAGACGAGGATCCGCGACAATGTCGTCGAAGTCCTCATCGAAGGGACCGTCTAAGCTGTGGTCAGTTCGGTACCCGGAACGCCGCTTCGGTAGTTCCAATTGTCACGTCATCGGATCGCTTACGCTTTGATCGTTTCCCTCAGAGTCGAGCCCGGATACTCCTTGCGGAATAGACCGCGCTTCTGGAGGATCGGGACGACCGATCGCGTGAAGGCCTCGAAGGAGCCTGGCATTTCGGTGGGCGTAACGATGAAGCCATCACAGCCCTTATTTTCGAAGAAATCCTGAAGCTGGTCGGCCACGGTCTCGGGCGTGCCCACGACTTGAGGGCAGAGTTCGCTTACGGCAAAATGCTTGGCCGCTTCGCCGAGCGTGAGATTGTTGGCCTTGGTGCCTTGAAGGATGATATCGAAGGAACCGCGCGAGCCGGTTTCTGCCGGGATGTCGATGATTGGCTTGTCGACCGGATACTGCGACAGATCGAGCCCGGTGTGGTCAGACATGAAGGGGATTCCGACGTGAGGGTCGACCAAGTCATTGATGTAAGCCTGCTTTTCGCGGGCAAGCGAGTTCGTTTCGCCGACGATCGGGTCCACTGAGACAAGGATGGCGCAATCGTCCGGATTCCGCCCCGCCCTGCCGACGCGATCCTTCATCTCGGCATAAAATTCCTGCATGTCCGGCAACGAGTGCTGAAGCGTAAAGACAAGCTCGGCGTGGCTGGCGGCAAAATCGCGGCCGCGCGGTGACGATCCGGCCTGCATAATGACCGGGTGTCGCTGAGGGCTCGGTGGGACGGTGAATACGCCCCTTGCTCCGACGTATTTCCCGGCGATCTCGGTGCGGCGCACCTTCGCCTCATCAATGAAGTCGCCGCTCTCCTTGTCAAGGACGAGCGCGCCGTCCGCCCACCCCGTCCACAAGTCGAGGCACACTTTCAGGACCTCCTCGGCGCGCTCGTAACGTTCACTGCGCGGAAGGAGCGCCTCCTCGCCAAAGATCTGCGCATCCAGGTCGCTAAAGGAAGTCACAATGTTCCAGGCGATGCGGCCACCACTTAGCACATCAAGCGAGGAAAGCACTCGGGCTATCGCATAGGGGTCTTGGAAAGTCGTCGACAATGTCACACCGAGTCCAATGCGCGACGTCGCCCGGGCCATCATCGCCACTAGCGGGACAGGATCAAGCAACGACATCTGCCCGCCTCGCGTCATAGTGGTTTCGTTATGGAAAGAGAGAACATCCGCGAAGAACAGTCCGTCAAATCTGCCTGCCTCGAGCGTTCTCCCCAGCGTTTCCCAGAACGCGGGGTCGAGAAACCGATTCTCTGTTTGCGGATGGCGCCACATGGCATGATGATGGCAAGTTGGCCCCGCCAAGAGAAACGCTACAAACTTCATCTGGCGAGACATTCTGGGATCCTTCAATTTGGCTTTTGATGTATATGCTGTTCTCATTGCAAGGGACGTGCCGACGGAGAAAACGTCCAGCTAGGTAACTGATTTACAATCGCTTTCCTCAAGCCATCCAAGGATGGTGCGAAAACTTTCCCGCAAAGCACTAGGAATGTGGGGCTAATGTTAGATTCTGGACACGGTCTTGTTCATAGTCAGACTGGCTACGAACCAATGAAAGCGGATCGTTGCGCGAGCGCACAAGGTGGGTCAGCTG
Organism: Mesorhizobium japonicum MAFF 303099; assembly: GCF_000009625.1. Taxonomy (NCBI): domain Bacteria; kingdom Pseudomonadati; phylum Pseudomonadota; class Alphaproteobacteria; order Hyphomicrobiales; family Phyllobacteriaceae; genus Mesorhizobium; species Mesorhizobium japonicum. Next base: position 197,939 of record NC_002679.1, on the reverse strand, counting down.
CACACCTGATCGCGAGTGGTTACGGGGCTTCGACCGCCCAGGCTAAGTAACGCGTGCGGTCCGCGCTGACGACCTGATCGCAGCAGGCCTCTGCGTAGGCCGTAGGCCACAAAGTTGCGCAGGAGCAGCGACTGGGTGCGGAACTAGAACCCGCGGGCGTGATGAAGCCTGATGTGCCGATCCAGATCCTCACTCAGCATCACGCCTCTGCGACTGGCGCCTTTGGACGGGGGATCCCTCGACGCCGGCCCGTCGCAAGGAGCGGTCGACGATATACGAGATCGAAGAGGACGTCGTGAACGGGCGATAGAGCGTCTTCGATCGCAGAACAGCCGATCTTCCACCACCATCGGCCGCCCGTTCTTGATTTATGTGTCAAACGCCGCGTCGCCGACTTCCTGGGGCAGTGGCAGGCGAACGCTCCGCGGTATTACGCCAATATGCGTCAAACCCGACCTTCATCCGTCATACATTTCAGGCGAGATCAAGTTCTCCGGCAAGCCTGTAATTACGCGCCAGCGTGCGCAGCTTGTCCCAGGTCGCTTTCTCTATCTCAATGCCGTTTGCCATGCGCTCCTGTGCGCGCAAATATCCGATCTCTCCGGGGTAGAACACGCCGGGCGAGCCTTCCGACGGCGTCGCCGATTTAAGGTACCGCGCGAACTCGGCGACCTCTTGTTTGAATTTGTTAAGCGGGCAGAACGCTGCCACATTGAAGACAGCCATAAAGCAGCCTAAATTCTCCCGGCCGCTCGGCTGGGGCCCGAAACCAGGATCTGGCAGCAGTCCGCACAACAGTTCCACGATTGCGGCGAGGCCGCTGCCCTTGTAGCCCTCGGGACCGCCGAGCGGCAGTAGCACCCCGCCCTTGAGGTAGTCGTGGGGGTTGGTCGTGGGGCGTCCCTCGGCATCGATCAACCAGCCCTCGGGAATTTTCTCACGACGCGCGATCGCCACTTCGAGCTTGCCGGCGGCAGCGGCTGAGGTTGCCATGTCGAGCAGAAATGGGGCTTGGAGATTGGAGGGCACCCCGATCGAGATGGGGTTGGTGCCAAGCCGCGCCTCACGTCCACCGAAGGGCGCGACACAATCGGGAAAGCTACCGGAACCAGCGACCGCAAACCCGATCATGCCGGCGCTTACCGCCATCAAAGGATACGCGGCTAGCCGTCCGACATGGCTCTGCCTGAAGACTGTGCACGCCGCGACGTTCGCGATCTTTGCTTTTTCGATCACGAGCGCCATGGCCTTAGCGTTGACATGAAAACCAAAACCCCAATTGCCATCGATAACAGCCGTGGTGGGGGATTCTCGCACAATTGTCCACTCTGCACCCGGCACGATATCCCCTGCCTTCAGGCTGTCGATGTAGCCTGGAATGGCGATGACCCCATGAGAATCATGGCCAGCCAGGTTGGCGTTGACGCAGCCGGTGGCGACTGCTTGCGCTTCGTCCTCTGAAGCGCCGGCTGCTTTCAACAGCGCCGCGCATATGCGCGTGAGACGGTCGGACTTCACCACCAAAAAGCGCCCTTCGTGCGGTTCACCCAGCCGTAGGTCTTCGGTTGAACTCATTGAACGTTTCCTCGATTCAGGCCCATCACCGACCATCAGGCGGCGTAACACCCCGTGCAAATTTCTTGCCACCCGCGTGGGTCGAACTCGTGAGTAAGGCTAGTCCTCAAAACTCACTGGCGCGGCTACGCCGCTCGCGCCACGGTCATGGCGTCTAACCGGCCGCGATCACCCGACTGCGCTATCCCTGTGGATCGCCCCGTCGACAGACTCGCAACTCCGGTCGAGCTACGTCCTGCCTGGGTTACGAGCGAAGCTCTCTCTCAGAGCCAAGCTACGACTTTCGAAGCCATGCATTTGGCGCACAAGTAACATTAATCCCGAACGCGTCGGTGTAATAAGTATCTATTACGAATCCTGATTCTTCTATCAATCGAAATCCATCGATAACCTCCTGATTTACTACAGCACTATTATCCTCTATTACATAGTAATCGCCGGATGACATAAATCTGTTCAAGTAACTAAATATTGAGAATACCTTCACGTGCGCATCGTCAACCACAAGCCAGGGATGGGGCAGTCTCGTCAGCAAATCTTCATCGAAGTTAGCAACGTCAGATAAGTCTACTTGATGAAAGGTCAGCAATGGATGCTTCTTGGCGTTTTCGTGAACGCATTTCGTATACAAATCAAAGGAGTGAACTTCACCGGGTATATCACAGAGCACCGACATGTTATCAGCAAACCATAGCCCACTGCCACCCTGATATGATCCGAGTTCTAGAATTGTTCTCGGCTGAAGTTCCCAAATGAGCCGTGGATATAAAGCGAGGTCAAAAGGAAGCTTGAGAAGTATCAGCCCTTTATAAGTCTTTGCTAAGGCGCCAGCTTTTGTGGAGCGCTTGTCAGCACTCCATGGGAAGAGAGTCTGCATCCATACCCGATCGGACGGCTTTGCAAAGCGGTCAGAATGATCAGCATTCAGGACGTTGCTGATGGTGTCACACATTCCTGGCCAGTCAGGAAGGAAATCTTGCCACCCCTGATCAAGAAGTCCGCCTGGTTTTATCTGATCGGGATAGTTCTCGTGGGCGGCATCCCAAAAGGCCTGATAGCCGGAAGTGAGTTTCATAGGTCTATCTCCATATTGCGTCTGCCTCATTATCCGCGCAATCGGCGTGCCACTCGCGGAACGAGGTTCGCACACGCTTTAACGAGGGTGATCAACCCATGAATGCCGGCGTGCCCGCTGTCAGGTGTCGGCGCGCTTTGTCGGGTTCGGGACATCGGCGCTCAGATGGCACCTGCTACCTGAGTGACCTCTAACGGTACATGCGTCCTAATGCCGAGCACGTCCTCGACTACTTCCAGATCACAATGCGCATCACCGTCCTGCAACAGATGGCGCGAGGCCTACCTGCGCCGTTCGATGCGGCTGCACCTGCGGCAGTCGCCGTGCTTGAAAGCGTGAGGCGTCATCTCTGGCATGCCTACGTCGATGGGGCCCTGGCGCTTTTGGAGGATTTTGGCGATGGCTTTGATCTCATTAGCGATCCGCCACATGAAGTGCGCAAGCTGCGCCGATATCTGGAAGAGTTCAGCCGCTATGTCGCTATGTCGACAACAATGCCGATCTCATGCCCAAACGCCGAACGCCATCGCTATGGCGAGGTCGTCTCGACCGCGTTCGTGGAATCGACGGTTAATCGAGTGATCGGGATCGGGAGGCGATGACACCCCTGGCACCTTGCTTTAAGAATTCGGCCTAATGCCCCGCGCTCGCCATTTTCCTGCCACCAATGGCCTGCTCGAGCCACCCGATCTCCATTGCCGGCACCGACGACAGGAGCAGGTCCGTGTAGTCATCAAACGGCGGCGTTAGCACCTTGCTTTTGGAACCGTAGCGCACCACCTCGCCGCGATACATGACCGCAATGGAGTCGGCGATCGACTTGACCGTCGCGATGTCGTGTGTGATGAAGAGGTAGGCGACCCGTTCGATCTGCTGAAGATTAAGCAAAAGCTTCAGAATGCCATTTGCCACCAGAGGATCGAGAGCCGAGGTCACCTCGTCGCAGATAATGAGTTTCGGCTTAGCGGCCAGCGCCCGGGCGATACACACTCGCTGCTTCTGGCCGCCCGAAAGCTCGGCCGGATAGCGGTCGATGAAGCCCTGACCCATCTCGATCTCTTCGAGCAGTTCTTTCACACGATTGTCGCGTTCGGCACCCCTAAGACCAAAATAGAAAGTCAGCGGCCGGCCGATGATGGTGCCCACCGTCTGGCGCGGGTTCATCGCCACGTCGGCCATCTGGTAGATCATCTGCAGCTGACGCAGATCTTCCTTCGGCCGGTCGGCAAGCCGGTTGGCAAGTGGCCTGCCGTCGAAGGTGAGGGTGCCTTCCATGGGCGGTAGAAGCCCGGTGATCGCGCGCGCCAGTGTCGATTTGCCAGAGCCGGATTCGCCGACGACGGCCAAGGTCTGGCCCGGATAGATTTCGACCGAGATGTCCCTCAACACCTTGACGTTGCCACCCCCGTACGCGGCGGTGATATTCTTCACCGACAGAAACGGCGTTGCGCCAGGCTTCTGCTCAGCGTGCTCGATCTCGTGCACGGAGACCAGGGCGCGCGTATAATCTTGGCGCGGTTCCTTGATGATCTGTCGCGTGTCGCCACATTCGACCAGCCGGCCGTGGCGCAATACCATGATCTCGTCGGAGACCTGGGCGACGACGGCAAGGTCATGGGTGATATAGAGCGCTGCCACGCCGGTGTCGCGGATGGCATCCTGGATCGCCGCCAGCACGTCGATCTGCGTCGTCACGTCGAGCGCGGTAGTCGGCTCGTCGAAGACGATCAGGTCGGGCTCCGAACAGAGCGCCATGGCCGTCATCACGCGCTGCAACTGGCCGCCGGAAACCTGGTGCGGAAACCGTTCGCCGATGGTTTCGGGGTTCGGCAAGCTGAGCTTCTTGAATAGTGCGACGGCGCGCTTCTCGGCCTCCGTCCGCGTCGCCATCCCGTGCAGAAGTGTGGCTTCCACCACCTGGTCCATCAGAGGGTGCGCCGGGTTGAAGGCGGCAGCCGCCGATTGCGCGACATAGCAGACCTCGCGGCCGCGAAGCTTGCGGAAGCCTTCCTTGCCGCCTTTCATGATGTCGCGGCCATTGAGGATGACCTCGCCACCGGTGATGCGCACGCCGCCGCGCCCATAGCCCATGGACGACAAGCCGATGGTCGACTTGCCGGCGCCGGACTCGCCGATCAGGCCGAGCACCTTGCCCTTCTCCAGGGTCAGCGAGACATCGTGGACAAGGGTGATATTCCTCGGCGACTCGCCTGGCGGATAGACAGTGGCCTCGATGCGCAGATTGCGGATGTCGAGCAGCACGCCGGGTTTCGTTTTCGTGTCAGCCATCAGCCGCGTCCTCCCTTCAAACTGGTCGTGCGGTTGAGCACCCAGTCGGCGACGAGATTGACTGAAATCGCCAGCATGGCGATCGCCGCCGCCGGGATCAGCGCCGCCCCGATGCCGAACACGATGCCGTCCTTGTTCTCCTTGACCATGGCGCCCCAGTCGGCATCTGGCGGCTGCACGCCAAGGCCGAGGAAGGAGAGCGTCGACAAAAACAGCACCGCATAGATGAAGCGCAGTCCAAGTTCGGACACCAGCGGCGACAGCGCGTTGGGCAGGATCTCGCGGAAAATGATCCAGCCGCTGCCTTCGCCGCGCAGCTTGGCGGCCTCGACATAGTCCATCACGTTGATGTCCACGGCGACCGCCCGCGACAGCCGGTAGACCCGGGTTGAGTCGAGAATGCCCATGACCAGGATCAGCGTCACCAGGTTGGAGGGCAGCACCGAGAGCACGACCAGGCCCATGATCAGTGTCGGGATCGACATCAGCAGGTCGACGAGGCGCGACAGGAGCATGTCGAACCAGCCGCCGAACACCGCGGCTGAGAAGCCGAGGATGGCGCCGAGCGAGAACGACAGCGCCGTCGCCAGCACGGCGATGAACAGCGTGATGCGGGCGCCGTAGATCATGCGGGACAATAGGTCACGGCCGAGATTGTCGGTGCCAAGCCAGTGCGCCGCAGTCATCGGTTCCCAGACATCGCCGATGATCTCGCCATTGCCGTGCGGAGCGATCAACGGGCCGAAGATCGCCGCCAGGACAAACATGGCCGTCAGCACGATCCCGATCAGCGCCGGGATCGGTATGCGTTTGATATCGAGCATGCCCGGCGCCTATTTCGGATGTCTGAGCCGTGGATTAGCGACGATCGCCGCAATGTCCGCGATGATGTTGAGGCTGATATAGACGGCGGCGAAGATCAGGCCGACCGCCTGCACCACCGGCACGTCACGCTTGGTGACATGGTCGACCAGATATTGTCCCATGCCCGGATAGACGAAGATCACTTCAACCACCACCACGCCGACGATGAGATAGGCAAGGTTGAGCATGACGACGTTGATGATCGGAGCGATTGCGTTCGGAAAGGCATGCCTGCGGATGACGGCGAAGGCCGACAGGCCCTTCAGCTCGGCCGTCTCGACATAGGCCGACTGCATGACGTTAAGGATCGCCGCGCGTGTCATGCGCATCATATGGGCCAGCACAACCAAGGTCAGGGCCGTCACAGGCATGGCGATCGCCTGCATGCGCTCGAGGAACGGCATGCCGTCATAGACGGTCGAGATGCCGGGGAAGATCTGCCACTTCACGGCAAAGAAATAGACGAGCACATAGCCAATGAAGAATTCGGGAAACGAGGTCGAGGCGAGGGCCAGGCCGGAGATCAGCTTGTCGACCCAGCCATTGCGGTAGCGCACTGCGATCAGGCCGAGGATGATCGCCAGCGGCACAGCCACGGTCGCCGCCCAGAAGGCCAGAAACAGAGTGTTCCACAGGCGGCCCTTGATAGCGCTGCTGATCCCCTGTCCACTCGTCATGGACGTGCCGAGATCACCGGTGAGCACACCCCCCAGCCAGTGGAAATACCTGACATAGGCAGGCTGGTTGAGCCCGAGCTGCTCGCGCAGATTGGCGAGCGACTCCGGCGTCGCGGACTGTCCGAGAATGGCTTGCGCAACGTCGCCGGGCAGGATCTGGGTGCCAGCGAAGATCAGGACCGAGACGGCCAATAGCAGCATGATGCCCAGCGCAATCCGCTGGGCACCAAGTTTCGCGATAGAAGAAGACATCTACTGGTTCCGATTCAACCGGCAATCCAGCACCGTGACAGGGCATAGTATCCTGACAGCTCATAGTTCGGATCGTCGATCCAACCCTCAACCTTTGCGCCGGTCGCATCAATGAACTGGTTGAACATCGGGACGATGGTACCGCCTTCCTGATTCACAATTGTGCCCATGTCTGCGTAAATCTTCTTGCGCTTCTCGGGATCCAACTCGGCGCGAGCCTGGAAAAGCATTTTGTCAAACTTGTCGTTGACGAATTGCGATTCGTTCCAGTCAGCTTTGGAGTAGTAGCCCACGGAATACATTTGATCCTGGGTCGGGCGGCCGCCCCAGTAGGAGGCGCAGAAGGGCTGCTTTTGCCAGACTTCTGACCAGTATCCGTCGCCCGGTTCGCGCTTAATCTCGAGCTGGATGCCGGCCTTGGCAGCACTTTGCTGGAACAGCTGTGCGGCATCGACGGCACCGGGGAAGGCGACGTCCGACGTCCTCAGCAGCACGGGGCCGTCATGGCCGGACTTCTTGTAGTGGAACTTGGCCTTGTCGGGATCGTATTTGCGCTGCTCAACCTCGGTGAACAGCGGGTAGGCGGCGTTGATCGGGAAGTCGTTGCCGACCGTGCCATAGCCGCGCAGCACTTTGTCCAGCATCTCGTCGCGGTCGATCGCAAACTTCAAAGCCAAGCGCAGGTCGTTGTTGTCGAATGGCGCCGTCTTACAGCGGGCGACAAAGACGTAGTGGCCACGGCCTGACACGTTCCGGATGGTCATGCCCGGTACCCGCTTGATGAGATCGACGAGTTTCGGCTGGACAAAGTTGACGATGTGCACCTGGCCGCTCTGCAAAGCGGACATTCGGGCCGTCGCATCATTGATGACAATGACTTCGACCTGGTCGGCAAAGCCGCGGTCGTCGCGCCAATATCCGGCGAACTTTTCACCCCCGAGACGGACGCCGGGTTCGTTGGTCGTCACCTTGTAGGGGCCGGTGCCAATCCCTGCGGCCGGGTTGTCCTTGCCGCCATTCGGCTGAATGATCAAGTGGTAGTCATCCATTAGGAAGGGGAGGTCGGCGTTGGGGTCCTTGAGCGTAAAGACCACATTTTGGCCGTCGACAGCAATCTTATCGATGCCCTGCATGATGCCGAGCGCGCCCGACTTTGAATTCTTGTCGGAATGGCGCTCCATAGTGGCAAGCACGTCGGCCGGGGTCATTTCCTTGCCATCGTGGAAATGCACGCCCTTGCGGATTTTGAAGGTCCAGACCTTGGCGTCCTTCGACGAGCCCCACTCTTCGGCGAGTGCCGGCTGAAGTCCGCCCTTGGGATCGATCTGCACAAGCTGTTCACCCCATGCGCGACCGAAGGTAATATCTACCGAGGTCGAAAAGTGTGCCGTGTCCAGAGTGTCGGTGGCCGCTCCGCCCTGCAGGCCAGCCTTAAGTGTTCCGCCCTTGACCGGTTGCGCGGCGCGCGCTGCATTGGAAAGCAGCGAGTTGGCGAAAGGTGCGCTAAGACCGAGCGCAGCGGCACGCCCAAGAAAATCACGACGAGATAGTATTCCCGATACAACCTGTTGGCCTAGACGATGGATTTCATTTGTCATGGTACTTCCCCTTTTTTACGCCATTGCGGCTAGTTATCTGAGTGTGCTTTTCATCAACCTGCATGACGATCTATATACTGGTATGATGCTTCTGGTGCTGCGCTGATCTAAAATCCCGTTCGGTGGAATTGCAGCTGAGCAAGGTTCGAGAGCCTGAGCGGATCGGCGCGCCGAATGTCATTGCGGTAAGTTTTGTCACGCGGCCGCATAAGTGAGCTGACAGAGGGTTGTGATGTCGTAGACCGGCAATCCGGTGCTTCGTCGGATGGCCGGAGAGACCAGGGGGAACAATGTACATTCGAACAGGACCGCCTGGATGTCCGGGTGTTTCGATCGTAAGCCCTTCAGGCACGCCGAGACTTCCTCTTCAATAATGGATGGATCTGTATACGGCGGCGGGCGCTGCATCTCGTTTTGCCACATGACACCACCTTCGATACCGCCGATCACAACGCGCTCACGATCCGCCGAATCTTGAACGGCGAGCATCTTGTCATCGAGGCAGCTCGAATCCGCCGCAATCACCGCAATTCGTGCGGGAGCAGGAAACTGCCTAAGGAGCAATGGAAGCAGTACGAGACTTGTGGCCGCCACGGGGACTTTAACTGCCGCAGCGACGGCGGCTTGGTGACGGACCGAGTAACCACAGTTTGCGCTGATCGCCACAGCTCCTCGAGCAACGAGGCGACGAGCGGCAGCAATGTAGGCTGGCTCAAGCGCTGGGTCACCCTGAATGACGTTGTCGGCCCAAGCTCCCTCAACGGTCTCTGCGATGACTGGAAAAGGAAGCCTCTCCTTAAAAGCTTCGATGGCCTCGTCCGACGCAGACTCGCCGGCGCGTGCTCCTCTTTCAAGATTGAGAATGCCAAGGGAACGGGGGAGCGACAATTCAGAGCCTCACAAATTGATCTGCCTCAGCTAGGACTATGACGCAACGCTCAGCCCGCTTTGCGCCAAAGATGCCGGATGCATGAAATGAATGACGCACAAAGTTAGATGCATTTGAAATGTGTTCTCCGCAGGTGGCGCTACCAGGAGCGGTTGCAAGTACGACCTGGAGGGGTTACCGCGCTAGACGACCCCTAGCCCAGCCCGCGTTTGCGCTCCATGGGCGCCAGTTGAAGCAATACCGGGTCAAGGCTTACCCAGCAGCACTCAGCGCTGCCCACGGGTGCGACCTATCCTATCTGAGAGAATGAGTGATGCAGCCAAAGTCTGGCCGAAGTGCATGCTCAAGCTGGAGACTGGCAGCTTGCCGCGCTCTTCATTTGAAGCTTGGGTGGGTGGGCCGAAGCGAACCTGCGCGGTTGGGAAGCAGCCCAGGGGCCGCAGAACGCTCCGCCACGACCACGTGAGCATCGGTCCGCAAAGGGGCGGACGCCTGTCGGTGCGGCCTAGTATCCAAGGTCAAGATCTATCTTCCAAGTAAGTGGCTTGTTGTTGGAAAACTGAACCAGACTCTCCACGCATCGATCGATGTTCCCATCAAGAACACCGTCCGCATTCACGGCCTGATCGCCTGACCCTATGACGTTTGGAAGCCGCTGTATCCCGGTTCTTGAAGGGGCTGGAAAATGGTACGTCGCAGGATAAGCATTTTTATAATTCCACCAGACATCCGCACCATAGCCAAAGATCTTGCCGGCCTGCAGCGCATCATAAAGAGGTTTCTCTTGGATGAGATTGCCACGTGCGACGTTCACTAAGACAACACCATGTTTCATCGCCGCAATCTCGGCGGCGCCAATGAAAGCCTCGGTTTTTTTTGTGATTGGCGTCGACAGTACTACGTAGTCACTCTGCGCCAGCACATGATGCAACTTGTCGATTCCGAACACCTCATCCGCTACGCCGGCACCAAGCTCCGGATGAAGACGAACCCCCAGTACCTTCATATCGAAGGCTTTGGCACGCTTGGCGATTGCCGACCCGATCTGCCCCAAGCCGATCACGCCGACAGTTCGACCATTCAGCATGGCCGACCGCGTTTCGTTGGCAAAAACCAGCAGGGGGTCGCCGTTGACGACAGCTTGGTGCTTAAAAAGCAATCGCTTGGCCAAACCCAGCATAATCGCCATGGCCTGCTCAGCCACCGGAATACTGTTGGCTCCACGTAGATTGGTGACCTGGACACCGAGCGTTTTAAGGCGAGCTAGGTCAAGCTCGTCGCAACCCGTATGCATCCAACATATCAATTTCAGCTTCTTGGCGATGTCCAGTGCACCGTCGGGCATGACCCATCCAACGAAGCAATCTGCGTCACTGATGTCATTTGCAATCGACTCGAGTGTCAGATCGAACCGAGAAAGGTGAGGTTCAGGACGGGGGCCAACAACGGTGGCACCAGGAACCGCCGTTTGAAACCGAGCCAGCTCGTCATCGGTCGCGTGCCATCCAACAAGTATCTTCATTACAACGCCCCGGCTTGTCGTTAGTTGATTGCTGCAGGATCATGGAGGAAATGACCGCGTCCAATCGGCCAAAACTTCAGACGACATGAAACGTATCGTCCACAAGTGGCAGGGGTTTGCAATGAGCTCTTCAAATTGCCTTGCTGGTGCTGGGCGGCTGATCGGCCCCGGCCGGTTAACCGCCGCCAACACCAAGCGTAACCTCTACGACGTTGGCCCAATAGGCCACCCCATACGGAATTGCTGCGTCGTCAAAGTCGTAACCGGCATTATGCACCGCAGCCGAAGGACCATTTCCGATGAAGATGAGGGCCCCTTGGCGCGCCTGCAACATGTAAGCGAAATCCTCGGCGCCCATGACCGGCTTCAACTTCGCGTCTACTGCGGTCGCGCCGGTGCCTCCCGCCGCACGAATGGCAAGGGCGGTGGCTGCGGTGTCGTTCACAGTGGCTGGAACCGATCGGCGGTAGCGGTAAGAAATGTCGCCTCCGAAAGCTTGTGCGATTTTCCGAGCCGTCGTCTCTAAGTGGGTCTCAGCGAAGTCGCGCAGGACAGGGGCCAACGCGCGGACTGTTCCTGCAAGTTCGACTTCGTCGGCAATCACATTATAAGCATTCGAAGCGCGGAGTTTCGTGACTGAGATCACCAGTGACTCGATTGGATCGGTGCTGCGCGACACTAGAGCCTGCAGGCCTATAATGACCTGTGCGGCGATAACGACGGGATCAACTGTTAAGTGCGGGGCTGCAGCGTGCCCGCCGCGACCCTGTACAACGATGTCAAAATCATCCTGGGAGGCCATCATAGGGCCTGCGCAAATGGCGAACTTACCGACATCGATCCCTGGCCAGTTGTGCATGCCGAAGACCTGGGAGATTTGAAAACGGTCTAAAAAACCGTCCTCGACCATCTTTAACCCGCCCGAGGGCAATTCGACCTCCTCGGCCGGCTGGAAGATAAGCGCGACGGCGCCCCTGAAATCCCGTTTCCCAGCGAGGTACTTCGCAGCACCAAGCAGCATCGACGTGTGGCCGTCATGACCGCAGGCGTGCATCTTCCCGGGGGTCTTCGAGGCCCAATCCTTTCCCGGCGTTTCATGGATCGGCAATGCGTCCATATCGGCACGCAGGCCGATAGTCGGCCCTTCGCCACCCTCACCCTGGATCAAAGCGACGATGCCGGTGCCGGCTATGCCAGTTTCAATGTGGTTGATTCCAAATGACGCCAGCTTGTCCGCAACAAACCGTGCCGTCTCGTGCACGGCAAAGTCGAGTTCGGGGTTTTGATGAAGATGCCGGCGCCAAGCTGTGACCTCGTCGGCCAGGTGATAAAACTCGTCGACTGAGTGCATGCTGGCTCCCTTCAGCAAAGTCTGGCGGCCATCATATGGCCCTGGTTTGTACCATGTGCAGAATGCCCCAAGCGTTTGAAATGGTTTGGGCGAAATTTGCGTCCGTGTGAAATGAACCGTCGCATTTCCGCGACGATTGCAACAGTGACACCTTTCAAGTGGGGTAACGTTTCATCGAGCGTCAGATCCTGCAACGAGCGTTTCGGATCGCTTTGCGCAATCGTGGATTCGCCTCTAGGGTATTAAAATGATGGATGACCTTGACCGGCGCATACTTGGAGCCCTGCAAAAGAACAACCGGTTGTCATTCGCCGAGTTGGCTGACCTGGTGGGATCCTCAGCTGCCTCATGCATGCGCCGCGTGAATAAGTTACGGGCCGACGGTGTTATCACCGCTGATATCTCCTTGGTGGACCCCAAAGCGCTCGGGAAGTCTCTGACGGTGGTCGTAACGGTGGAGCTCGATCGTGAGCGTCTGGATCTTGTCGACGACTTCAAGCGAGCGATGAGGGCGGCGAAAGAAGTTACTCAATGCTATATGGTGACAGGTGATGCTGACTTCGTTCTTATTGTAGCAGTGGAAGACGTCGAGGACTTTGACGTTTTTGTGAAAACCAAGCTCTATACAAATCCGAACGTCCGCAAGTTCAAGAGCATGATTGCGCTGGACCGAGTAAAATTTGAGCCACGGGTGCTAGTGTAAGCTCTAGCGTTTCCCTCACTTCCATCCAATTTTTGAAGCGTCCATTGCGGCGGAGCCGCTACTTTGATCGCAATCAATCCATCGAAGTCTGCGATTTAATTGTTCCGGCGGCCGTACCAAAGGCGGCCACGCGCGGTGTGCAGCCGGTCCGGAGCCGCTGCGGCGGTGATGCGCTTATGCGAGATTGCAAGATTGGAGGACTCAGGAATGACAATTGCAGCAGCCGAACCTGCAACGACGCTCCCAGCCATAGAAAAACGGCACCAGGATCAACGACAGTATCCTCACGGCGTGGCGTTCATGGATGGTCAGTACCTGCCGATGTCCGAAGCCAAGGTGTCGGTTCTGGACTGGGGCTTTCTGCATTCCGATGCCACCTACGATACCGTTCATGTGTGGGACGGGAGGTTCTTTAGGCTGAATCTGCACGTGGACCGGTTCTTCCGCGGGATGGAAAAGCTCCGCATGAAGCTTCCCTACAACCGCAGTGAGATCGAAAAGATCCTGTCGACCTGTGTAGCGCTCTCCGGACACAAGTCGGCCTATGTCGAAATGATCTGTACGCGAGGTGGCTCGCCCACCTTTAGCCGGGACCCGCGCCAGTCGGAGAACCGGTTCATCGCATTCGCGGTGCCTTTCGGGTCGGTTGCCAACAAGGAGCAGCTCGAGCGCGGCCTGCATGTCGCCATCAGCAACACTGTCCGGATCCCGCCCAAGTCGATCGATCCGACCATCAAGAACTATCACTGGCTCGATCTGGTGAAGGGCCTGTTCGATGCGTACGACTATGGTGCCGAAACTGCATTGATCGTCGACATCAACGACAACATTGCCGAAGGGCCTGGCTTTAACGTTTTCACCGTCAAAGACGGCCGCTTGAAGACGCCGGCTTATGGTGTCCTTGCCGGCATTACCAGGCAGACCGTATTTGATCTGTGCGACGAACTGGGCCTATCCGTCAGCGCCGGCGACATTGATCGCAACGAACTGAAGGGCGCCGATGAGGTTTTCATCACGTCTACAGCAGGCGGGATCATGCCGGTGTCCAAGATTGACGAAACCGTTGTAGGCGACGGCAAGGTTGGCGCTCTAACACGCCAGCTGGCAGACCTGTATTGGGAGAAGCATGCTGATCCCGCATGGTCGACAGCGGTAAATTACGCATAGTACCGCAACATACTGCCGAGAGGTCCTCCCCAGTGCGGGGAGGGCTGTGCTGCCGTGAGTCTGCCGATGACCGACGCTTTCATTTCTCATCTCTCGAACGAGCTTGCCGGCCTGAAATCGGCCGGGCTCTACAAATCCGAACGGGTCATATCCTCGATGCAGTCGGCCGAGATCGAGGTCGGCGGCGAAAAGGTGCTCAATTTCTGCGCCAACAACTATCTCGGCCTCGCCGACAGCGCCGACCTGCGAAAAGCGGCTACCCAGGCGCTCGACCGTTATGGCTACGGCATGGCGTCGGTGCGCTTCATCTGCGGCACGCAGGAGGAACACAAACAGCTCGAGGCGACGATTTCATCCTTCCTCGGCCTGGAAGACACCATCCTCTATGGCTCCTGCTTCGACGCCAATGGCGGCCTGTTCGAAACGCTGCTTGGTGAGGAAGATGCGATCATCTCGGATGCGCTGAACCACGCCTCGATCATCGATGGTGTCAGGCTGTCGAAGGCCAAGCGCTTCCGTTACGCCAACAACGATATGGCTGATCTGGAAGCGCGGCTGAAGGAAGCGAAGGATTGCCGCTTCCGGTTGATCGCCACCGACGGCGTGTTCTCGATGGACGGCATCATCGCCAATCTCAAGGGAGTCTGCGATCTCGCAGACAAATACGACGCCATGGTCATGGTCGACGACAGCCATGCGGTCGGGTTCGTCGGCAAGAACGGCCGTGGCTCGGCCGAGCATTGCGGCGTCGAGGGCAGGGTGGACATCATCACCGGAACGCTCGGCAAGGCGCTCGGCGGTGCATCCGGCGGTTACACATCGGGCAAAAGCCAAGTGGTCGACTGGCTGCGCCAGCGCTCGCGGCCCTATCTGTTTTCCAACACGCTGATGCCGGCGATCGCCGGCGCCTCGATCAAGGTGTTCGAGCTGATCCGCAATGGCGACGCCTTGCGCGAACGCCTCTATGCGAATGCGGCACGGTTCAGGTCGCAGATGGGCAAGCTCGGCTTCACGCTGGCCGGCGCCGACCACCCGATCATTCCGGTCATGCTGGGCGATGCCACGCTGGCGCGGGAAATGGCGGCCCGCATGCTGAAGCGCGGCATCTATGTGATCGGCTTTTCGTTTCCGGTGGTACCCAAGGGGCAGGCACGGATCCGCACGCAGATGTCGGCGGCGCATTCCACTGCCGACATTGACCGTGCGGTTGAGGCGTTTGCGGAGGTTGCAAGGGAGCTTTCGATCATATGACCGGCGGTCGCTAGCTACCTCGTCGCCAAACAGAGCTTCGGTGAAAGAAAGGAACCCCATCAGCGTATCTGGGCTAGCTGCTTCGGCGCCCGAAGGGTGAGCAGTTGGGCCTTTCCTTCAGTGACCACGACTGTTTCCTCATGCAGGACGATTTTACCGGGCTCGTACTCCAAGGCAGGCTCAATGCAGAGCACCATGCCTGGCTGCAACACCGTATTGTCCTCCAGTCGAATTGACGGCGGTTCGGTCAGCCGCAAACCAAGTCCATGCCCCATGCGCCCGTTGCTGTTGAGGTCCGTCCCACCGGACGAAAGCGCCTTGGCCATCTGTTCAAACACATATCCGGCCGTAACCCCTGCTGTTACTGCTTGAAGCCCAATCTCGTGCGCTTCCCACACCTTCTCGTGGGCAAACCGTAGGGCATCTGTCGCCCTGCCCACCTGGTAGTTGCGATCGTAATCGCAGAAATACCCGTCGAAGGTCGTGCCCGTGTCGATGAAGAGCAGATCGCCATCAGCGATTGGCCGGTCCCTTGGCCCGCCCGTAATCTCGAAAGGCCCGCCGACGTCGGATCTGCAAATGAGGGTCGGGATAGCGCCGGCGCCGCCCATATTCAAGCGACCACGGAACTCCCGAAGGATCGTACGTTCAGTATCGCCGATGTTAACGAAATCGGGCACCTGAGCGTATACGGCGCCCGCGATGTCGATAGCTTTCTTGATTTTACAGATCTCGGCCGCGCTCTTGATCATGCGGAGCTGCCAAATGAGGCTCGCGCCATCCACAATCTCAACGCTTTTCAGATCACCGATGATCGCATTCAATTGCGTTACCGGCATCCCCAGTCGCAGTTCGAAACCAAGCTCAGCTCCGACTCGCCCGTGTCGACGGGGCAGGTCGGATATCGCAGCGACAACGAGAGATGTGCCTTCGTCCTCGGGCCGAGGCGAAGGCCAGGATCTGATTTCCTTGATCCACGTCTTCTCGATGATAGCCCTTCCGATCTCCGGAATGATCGCAAGGGGAACCCCGGTAGCAGGCACCAATACGAACCAAGGTCGGGTGTAACTCTCCCAGAATGTGGAATCGACACCGATGAAGTACCGGATATTGTCCATCGAAGTGAGCAACAGGCCGTCCAGGCGATGTTGGCCCATCAACCGCTGAGCCCTGGCGACACGCTCCTCGAACTCAGACGGCGCAAAGCCGTAGGAAGCTTGCTGATCCATTCTGTAACCCTCTATCCAAACGTTCTCGACACTGGCGGCTGCATCTGCCCACCAATCTAAAGGCGCTCAGTGCACGAAAGATGCCAAATTCTCGCCGACGGAGCAGACGCTATTTCAAATGTGCCTGATCGGCCGCCAGATCTGCGTCTCTTGCCCGACGAACTCGAAACCCTTGCCTAGTTGCCTGAGTCAGGCCGCTTGAGCATTCAAACCGCCAATCTCGATGGCCTCCACGGCCACTGCTTCATCGTTGTCGGATGTATCTCCAGTAATCCCTACCGCACCAAGCAACCGACCGGCCTGGTCTCTCACCAGGACGCCCCCGGGGACGGGCACAATCTTGCCACCTGATATAGAGGTGAGTCCGGCTACAAAGTGAGGGCGGTCGGCTGATGCTTTGTCGAGCCAGCGTGAACCGAAACCGACGGCCAAAGCTCCGTATGCCTTGCCGAATGCAATTTCAAAGCGGAGCATCGAAGCCCCGTCCTGCTTCTGGAACGCGACCAAGTGGCCACCAGCATCCAACACCGCGACGCTCAAGGGCTTGAGACCTTTTCCGCTTGCTGTAGAGCACGCCCGATTAATGATGGAATTGGCGACTTCCAATGTCAGTTTGGTCATATTCAATTCTCCTTTGAGCTTGCAAGCAGGGACTTCTTCTATGCTGCCAAACGAGCATCAATCGGAAGATCCGTGGCCACAACCGTGGCCAGCATGGCCGATGTTGCGGCAGAAAGCGTCCACCCTAGATGCCCGTGACCCGTATTATAGAAGACACCCGGAACCCGGCTTTTGCCGACCCGCGGCATCATGTTCGGCATCATCGGTCGAAGCCCTGCCCACGGCACAACGTGTTCAGTCGCCACTTTCGGGAACATCATCCGCGTCCAGTCGACCAAGGGTCTGATGCGATCTTCGCGGATGTCGAAATTGACGCCATTGAACTCTGCGGTCCCTGCCACCCGCAGCCGAGCTGCGCCGAGCCGGCTGGTCACGATTTTTGCGCGGTCGTCCAGAATGCTTACCCAAGGCGCGGAGGAATCTGCCGCAGCCCCGTCCAACTCCACCGTAATGGAATACCCTTTCACCGGATAAATATTGATGCGATCCCCGAACATCGCAGCGATATCGCGGCTATTTGTTCCCGCACACACTACAATCCCGTCGGCTACCAGCGTCTGATCGGCGCCATCCGTTGCGCAAACGATGTTAAAGCGATCCCGGCGTTCAATGCGGGTCACTGCGGCGTCATAGATGAATTGGGCGCCACGCTTTGTGCAGGCCTTCTCCAAGCCCGCGCAATATTTGTGGATGTCGCCGGTCGAATCCGACGGGGTGTAAAACCCTCCATAAAACTTGCCATGCAAGGCAGGTTCAATCCCGGCAAATTCGCTGGGCGTCACCGATCGCCGGTCGAGGCCGCCCTCGTTCAGCATCTCATTCACCTTCAACGCATGGTCGAAGCCGTCTTTGTCCCAGTAAACATGCAGGATCCCGCGACGGACGTGATCAAAGTCGATGCCTTCACGGTCAGCGATCTCGAAGAGGTGCTTTCGGGCAGCGATAGCCAGGCGGGTCGTTTCAATCGTGTTTTCACGATATCGCGAAATATTGGATACGAATTCAAGCAGCCAGCTGTACTTGTGCCACGACGGGGTAGGGTTCATGAGGAGCGGCGCATCCCGCCGAAGCATCCACTTGATGCCCTTGAGGACGGTTGACCAGTGATTCCAGACTTCGGCATTGCTTGCCGACAGCTGGCCGCCGTTGGCGAATGACGTTTCCATCGCGGCATAGCGTCGCCGCTCGACCACAGTGACGTCGTAGCCTTGCTCCAACAACGCATAAGCCGTCGATACACCGGCAATTCCGGCGCCAATCACAACAATTTTGGGCATTCTGAACTCCGAGCAGTGCAATGGGTGCGAGGTTGGCCCGCAGCGAAATCCCCAAATCTGTCTCGGCTACCTGAGAGCTTAACCGGGCCTGCCGGCTTTCCCCTTCGGTGGACGCTCGAGGCGTCTCTCTCCAGATCGTTCGGCGGTGCGGTCACTTTTGCCTGAGAGTTTCCTTGGGGGGTTGCTCCGTCGGCGTCGGCAGTAGCCGATCTCTCCCGTCCAGCCTTTGAACACCGCAGTTATACGATGATAGGCCATGCCGTTGATCGCCATTTCCGCGGCCGTGCTGAAATGGACGGACCATTTTTCCAGTGTTTTTGACTGATATGAGCCCAACGTGCCCAATTTCAACGAATCGGTTCAGAGTGGTCCTGGCGCGCTGGTAAGCGGTTTGACATCGCACCTAGATGAGATCAGCTCGGCTAAAGCTGAGCGGAGGCAGTGCTGCCGGCCAATCGGTCTAGATTTAACATAATGGATATTATCAGCACTAAGCTATTGTTTTATTTATGAGCCCGCCAGTTCCATAATTCAGATTATGCGACTATTTGCAATCCCCGTTTGTATATTTTCTTGTACTTCACGAACATGCCTTGGAGATTATACGTTACTGAGATCTCTGGCAAGATGATCAAGAGCGAGCGCATTGCGAAAAGCAAGGAAAGCGCGAGGGTGGACGCCGCCTCCTCAAGCTCGTCCCTCCCCACCTTGGGCTCCAGCGTCAACTGGACGTCACCGTCCTTGTCCGTAAAAACGTGACGATGCAGCGACGTCCAGCTTACATGCAATGCATCGGCCGATATTTCGCGGTAGACGTGGCTGAGTCTTGGCACGGGCGAGTCAATATCGGACACTAGCAAGCGCTGCTTGGGGCCGTGCATTCGCTTGATGAATTCATTGAGGACACTGGCATGCTCCTTCGGTAGTCGGCCTTCATTGACAGCCAGATGCCGTTTGGCGCGGGATCGCCTGCTGTGCTCGTCGTCCTCTTTTAATCGTATTGGGGGTCGGTTTCGGCGGCATACAGGTGTAGGGCACAATCGATGACTGACCTGCAGGCGTTCCTGAAGGCCAGTTCCCGCCTGGCGTCGATAAGCACCAGGGCGGAATCGAGCTCTGACTGAAGACGGCCGAACAATGCCAAAGCCGTGGACTTCAGTTCAGCTTTGTCGGCTTCGGTCAAATCGATGTCCTGCAGAGCCAGGGCCTCAACGCTTTTCTGGAAGTCGCCGAACCATCGGCGCCAAGTTGGACGGATCGGCTAATCGCTCTCTCCCCTGGATTCATCCGACATTTGAAGCTGATGCTAGGCGCAGGCAAACGCATTGTGCAGGCCCAGATCAGGCATATGTTTTCCCAGACAGTTGAGGACATCGGTGTGGGAAATCACGACAGCGTTGTAAAGGGCTGGGAGGGGCTTGCTGACGGTGAGGCGATAGAAGCGGCGACCCACCGGCATGGCAAAGACCCTATTACGTCCGTCGCCTATTGCGCCTTCGAAGCGTCCGGCAATGGCGAAGATCCTGAATACCGGTTCTGGTTCGATCTGTTCCTGAGACTTTCCAAAAAGGACCATGTCGGATGGGCATAGCACTCAAGCGAGCTTGCCCGCTACCGCTTCGACCCTCGTTCCCCTAGTGTGTCCTTTGATTTTCGGTCCAATGTGTCGCTGGCGAGGCGGGCTCCATGTACCGGCCAATCGAGCGCAGGTAGGCAACGATCTCCGGCAGCAAAAAGTCACGATCGCCGAACTCTTCACATATACGTTGGAGATCTTCGGCCCCCGCCCCCATCTCCTCATGGTCACCGAGTACGTAGCCCAGTGGCCGATGGCGCAGATGTCGCAGCCGAGCTCGATCACCTGGTCGACGAAGGCAGGAATCTCGCTCGCCTTCATTAGTCGCTGGCTACCGGACATCTCTGATCATCCTCTCGTTGGCTCTTATCTTACGAGCGGGCTATCCCAGAACGAAGCCGATTTACGGTTGCGTGTCTGTCAAAGCAGCGCTGGGCTTACTCGTGCAAGCGGTTTGCCATATCTGATCGCCCTAATTAACGCGAACAGAAACGGAACATACGCTGGACGGATAGGAATAGGTTCCTTATTCCTATCATGATCTGGGTGAGAAAGGACCGACGGCGAGACGGGAGAAGCATTGAGTGAATGCCGGATGCTGTTCATACCGGCCAATGCGTTGAGGAAGCTCGTCGTCGAACTTCCGAATTTTGCGCTCTGCCTTCTGCAGGGGCTTGCGGCGAAAGGCAGATGCTACTCGGCGATGGCTCAGATGCTGGGCACCCGTTCGGTGATCGAACGTCTGGCGCAGTTCCTGATGAATCTCGGCAGCCTTCATGGCGTGCGCGATGGAAAGGCAATCGTCATCAATGCCAAGGTGACGCATGACCAGATTGCGGCCATGGTTGGCTCCACACGCCAATGGGTGACGATGATGATGAAGCGCTTCCAGAAGGAAGGGCTGGTGACGGTGACGCCGCGCCATATCCGTATCGAACGCCCTCACACGTTGATGGAAATGGTTTCGAAGCGCGCGGCGGGGTGAGGCTGCGCTTCGGCTTCCACTAGACGTCATGTTCCGAGGCGGAGATCGGTGGCCCGCCCTTTCGTGCGATTAAAAGACGAGGGTTGCTCGGATGGGCCGAGCCGATCCTCACGCACGGAGGGCGCCATGGGAGAGTATAGCGAAGCATTTGTCGCGTTTGATGTAGCCAAGAAGAAGCACGCGGTTGCGATCGCGGAGGGCGGCCGCACCGGCGACGTCCGGTTCGTCGGCGAGATCGAGAATAGTCCGGCGGCGATAGAGCGGACGATCAAGAAGCTGGGAAAAAAGTATGATCGACTGCACGTCTGCTTCGAGGCTGGGCCGACGGGTTACGGGTTGTGCCGGCAGGTCCGCGATCTTGGACACGACTGCATGGTGGTTGCGCCGGCCCTGATCCCGAAGCGACCGGGCGAGCGCGTCAAGACCAACCGGCGGGACGCGGTGACGCTGGCGCGGCTGCATCGGGCGGGCGAACTGAGCGGGGTGTGGGTGCCGGACGTGGTCCACGAGGCTGTCCGCGATCTGGTGCGAGCCCGGGAAGCCGCAGCCGACGACCTGCGCCGCAAACGCCAGCAGCTACTTTCCTTCCTCCTGCGCCATGGGCGGATCTACGAGAACGGCGGTCATTGGACGTTGGCGCACCGGCGCTGGCTTGCCCACCAGAGCTTCGAGCATACCGCGCAGCAGATCGTGTTCCAGGAGAAGATCGACGCGATCGAGGACGCGGCTCAGCGACTCCACCGCCTGGACGAGCAGTTGCGCGCCGTCGTGCCAACCTGGTCCATGGCGCGGGTCGTCGAGGCCTATCAGGCCATGCGCGGCGCCTCGTTCCTAGTCGCAGTGATATTTGCGGCCGAGATTGGGGATGTGCGTCGCTTCGATACGCCGCCGCAGTTGATGGCCTTTCTCGGCCTTGTCCCGGGGGAGCGCTCGACCGGTGACACGGTTCGCCGGTCGAGCCTGACGCTCGCCGGCAATCGACGCGCCCGCCGCGCCCTGGTCGAAGCGGCATGGACTTATCGCTATCCTGCCAGGGTCAGCGAGACCCTGAGGGCCCGGCTCGAGGGGCTGCCCAAGGCTGTCCGCGATATTGCCTGGAAGGGGCAGGTCCGGCTCTGCGCCCGCTATCGTCGCCTCAGCGCCGCCGGCAAGAAGCCGCCGGTGGTCGTGGCTGCGATCGCACGCGAGATGGCCGCCTTCTTGTGGGCCATCGGCCGGGAGGTCGCGCCGTCATAGCCGGCCTCGACCCAACCTGCTGCGCAGTGCTGGGGTGGGGCCACGGTGGGGAATTCCCGTCGCTAGTTATGTGGCCGAGCCGATGCGCCCGACGCCCGCCCTCTAGACCGAGGACAGCCCCGAGACGAAAACACGGAAGGCCGGTACCCAACCCGCGGATGAGAGTCTGATCAACCGTCGTCTCTGAGCTCCACCCCCAGCCCTGTGCAGCTTCAGCCGATCCGACTGCTTCGCAAACCTGCCAAGCAGGCGAGCCTTCTTGCCTTCAACCCTTGACAGGGAACATGAGAGACTAACCGAGGCGCGTTAGCGCCCAGCAAACGGTCTTGCGCACGTCCGGATCGGCGTCGCCGATATGGTGCATGAGGACAGCCCGCGACGATGGATCGGCGATTTCACCCAGCGCCGCCGCGGACTCCTTGCGGAGCGAGGCCAGGTCGCTCGTCAACAACTCGGAAATCTGCCGTACTGCCGATTGCGCCTTGAGCTTGCCAAGCGCATTCAGGCATTTTTGCCGAACCTGCCAATATTCGTCGGAAAGGCCGGCGGTCAGTCCGTCGACGGCCGAGGTTTGGCCGATACGGCCGAGCGTATCGGCCGCCGCGGCCCGTACCTGCCAGTTCTCATCGTCGAGGGCAGCTGTCACGGCGGCCGCTGCGGCGGGCTGGCTCGTGAAGGATAAGGCGTTGACCGCAACCGACCGAACGATGGCTTCAGCATCGCGCGTCGCGGCAATGAGGGACGGCAAGGTCTCTTCCAGCTTGAGATAGGCAACCACGCCGAGCGCCTGTGCACGCACATTGGCATCTTCATCCCGCATCGCCGCCAGAGCGGGGGCGAGTGCCCCACGCGAACGCAACGCTTTCAGCCCGCGAAAACCCGCAGCCCGGACGAAGGCGCGGCCATGACTGACGAGCGGCAAAATGGAGTCGGCTGTCGCCGGATCCTTCAGTTCAGCAAGGCTATCGGCTGCTGCCTGGGCCACCGTCAAATCCTGATCCGCCGCCAGGCGGGCAAGGCCCGCAGCCGCCTCAACGGTGTCGAACTCGGACAGTGCGATCGCCACCTGCAAACGCACTGTCGCGTCGGGGTCGGCAACTGCGGTCAGCAGATGCGGCAGCACATCCGCGTTCGCGGTCTCGGCAAGGTCGATCACGGCAAGCCGTCGCACGGCCGGGTCTGCATCGTTCAGACGCTCGCCGATTTCCTCGGTGTCGCCAAAATCTTCGAAGGGATCGAATGCAGTCATGTCAGCGCAACAGATAGGGGATGCTGACGGTGACAGCGCCAGTCGGGCAATCCTTCTCGCACGGCATGCAGTACCAGCACTCGTCGAATTTCATATAGGCTTTGCCAGTGAGATCGCTGATGCGCAGGACATCCAGCGGGCAGACATCGACGCAGACCGTGCAGCCTTTGTCGGCGATGCATTTTGTTTCGTCCACGACGACGGGAACGGCCGTGGGTGAAAGCGCAAGCGGCATGGT
The DNA here is from genome assembly GCF_000009625.1 of Mesorhizobium japonicum MAFF 303099. Lineage (NCBI taxonomy): Bacteria > Pseudomonadati > Pseudomonadota > Alphaproteobacteria > Hyphomicrobiales > Phyllobacteriaceae > Mesorhizobium > Mesorhizobium japonicum. The sequence continues at coordinate 174,315 of NC_002679.1, read as the reverse complement.
TTTCCTCGTCAAGCTTGATTGGAAACGCGCAGACGGTCATAGGCCGTCCGCTCCTCGTTCTCGATCGGAACGATGTAGGGTTGGATTGGCCGCTTCTCAGAAACCAAGCGGCCGTCGACCTTGCGAAGAAGCGTATGGCAGAACCAGTTGTCGTCATCCTTTTCGGGATAATCGACGCGGTTGTGATAGAGCCCCCAGCGGCTCTCCGTGCGGAACAGCGAGGCATGCGCCGCCATGTCGGCGCAGTCGAGAATGGACGACACTTCGAGCGAACGCATCAGTTCATGGGCGTTGCGTACGACGAGGGCGGTTTCGAGATCATCCCTGACCTCGGCGAGCCGCGCCTGGCCGATCTGCATCCTGGCCGTCACCTTGGGCGGCTGCAGATAGTCGTTGACCAGCCGCCTGGTCTTGTATTCCAGTTGGTTGGGCGGGATGCCGTCTTCACGCCGCGTCGGTGCCAACACGCGCTCGCGCTCCGCCCGGACGAACTCGCTGTCGAAATCCGCGAGGCTGGTTTCCAGCGCGACTTCGGCAGCGTGCTCGCCGGCGACGGCTCCATTGGTGAAGGCGCCGAGCATATAGTTGTGTGGCACGCTCGCCATGTCGCCCGCAGCGTAGAGGCCCGGCACCGTGGTGCGGGCAAATTCATCGACGAATACGCCCGACGCGCTGTGACCCGAGCAGAAGCCGATTTCGGAGATGTGCATCTCGATCATCTTTTCGCGGTAATCGGTGCCCCGCGCCTGATGGAACCTGCCGCGCGACGGGCGCTCGACCTTGTGCAGGATCTCTTCGATCTCGCTGACCGTGTCGGCATGAAGGTGGTTGAGCTTCAGGAACACCGGCCCCTTGCCGGACTGTAGTTCGTTGTAGAATTCCTGCATCATCTGTCCCGACCAGTAGTCGCTTTCGATGAAGCGGTTGCCCTCACTATTGGCGGTATAGGCTCCGAACGGACCGGCAACGTAAGCGCAAGCCGAGCCGTTGTAGTCCTTGATCAGCGGATTGATCTGATAGCATTCGAGATTCGCGAGCGCGGCGCCCGCATGATAGGCCATGGCATAACCGTCACCGGAATTGGTCGGATTCTCATAGGTTCCGAAGAGATAGCCGGAATGCGGCAATCCGAGCCGGCCCGCCGCGCCCATGCACAGGATCACGGTCTTGGCACGCAGTACCAGGAATTCAGCCGTGCGCGTGTTCACAGCAGTGGCGCCCGCGATCCTGCCGTCCTTGGCGGTCAACAGGCGCGTTGCCATGAAGCGGTTTGAGACCAATATCCGTTCGCGCTTTATCTGCCGATAGAGCGCCTTCTTGACGGTATCGCCATTCGGCATCGGCAGCACATAGGTTCCGAGATGGTGGACCTTCTTCAGGTCGAAATCGCCATTGGCGTCCTTCTGGAAACGGATGCCGAAACGGTCAAGTTCCTGGATAATATCATAGCAGCGCGAGGCATATTTAAAGACCGGCGCCTGATCGACGATACCGTCATTGGCGATCGTGATCTCCTTGGTGTATTGCTCGGGCGTCGCATATCCTGGAACGACGGCGTTGTTCAGTCCGTCCATGCCCATGCAGATAGCTCCCGAACGCTTCACATTGGCCTTTTCGAGCAGGACGACCTTCAGAGCAGGATTTTTCTGCTTCGCCTTGAGCGCCGCCATCGGTCCGGCAGTGCCGCCGCCGATCACCAGCACATCGCAGCTGACTTCCGACAGCCCTTCCACAAAATTGTCCATTCTCGTTCCTCAAGCCTCGGAATCAGCGATTTCGCGCAGATAGCTCCAGGGATAGATGCCCCGGTCGTGCCCGTCGGAGAAAACCAAACGTATGGCATAGGAACCGATCGCCTCTGCACTCGTCACGGTGACGGTCTCGAACGAGCGTTTGTTACCGTCGATGTGCGCCCGCACCTCCTGTGCAGCGCGGCTGCGTGCCCGCAGCGTGGAGGCTGGGATCAGCGAGACCGCACCGTCATCCCATGCAACGGAGAGAAGGCTGCGCGCGGCAGTGACCTTAATTTCAAGAGGTATCACGGCGTTCCCTGATGGTTCGCCCCATCTTAGGCAGCCGCGGAACGTGGACACGCAATAAATTGCCTGCCTGCAGTTGCTTATTGACCCCGCGATAAGTCCGGCTTGCTACCATACGGCCGCGCATACAGGTTTGGACGTCGATCAGCCACGCAATCTCGCGAATCCGTTGCCGGGGAGTGATAAGGGTAGGTTAGCCATGCTTGCAGCAGCGACCAAGAGCTCGATGCGGCCGCCGGTGGCGCAAAAATCGAAGCTTCCGCCGACTGGGCCAACTACCTGTCTTCGGATCGCGATTGCAGGGCCTGGAGATCCTCGGCCAACCGCACAGGCACGTCCATTCGATCATGCAGTATGCTTATGACGCCGATCCGGTCACCGGAAAGCTTCCGAAAGAACACGTAGTGACGGCCGTGGTGGCTGAAATAGGCGTCCAGCTTCAAATCGGCCGGAATCGCCAGGTTGCCGGGGAGCTTTCGCCAGAGCGCAGGTGTTTCGGAAAGGGTCTGCAGGTGCTTGTGCAGGTATGTAGCGGATGGCCTGCGCTTCGCCCCATTTCTCAACGGTATCATTCCAGATCCCGTCCTGCGCCGCGTCCGCTGGCGGGTAGAACAAGAACCCTGCCATGCCTAGAGGCTTCGGCTTTGGTTGCGCTGAATGACATCCTGGGCCGACACGGCCTTGAATTCGCTTTCGTCAGCCCTTAGGCCCGGTTCAAGCTGCCTCTTCAGCCAGTCCCATGCTTCATTGCGGGTCTGCAGATCGCGGCGAATCAAGGCGCGGATATATTCGCTCGCGTTTTCATAAAGGCCGTTCTCGCCAATCTGCTGCTGGAGATGGGCGTGGAGTTGCCCGCCGACGCGGACATGAATGCTATTATCTGCGGCCATGAGCCAATCCTTTTCTTCCTCCAGAATTATGGGGAGTGTGACAAATATTGTCAATATTTGCTACAGTGGCGCTAGAGGGCTACTCGTAGAGGCCAGCGAACAGATCGCCCGGTGGCCAGCGCGCCCTCACTCCCCTCGCTGGCCGCTTTTCAAAGGCTTGATGCGCGTCAGACGACTCCTTTCAGAGTGACGCCCTTAAAAGCAGAGGCCGCGTGCGGCCATCCTTGCTTGCGACAACTACCATCACGCAAGTCGTCCGAGCCTTTCGGCCACGCGATCGAATTCTCGCGCCACAGGTAGGAATAGAGAATGACGTGGCCGTGTTCGGGTTCAGTCATTCTCCGTTATCCCTCGAGGTGACGGCGTTCAGGCCAGCGAAAATTTCATCACGCTCAGCTCCCTTGAGGTCTTCGACACAATACGCCGCTGTGCGTTTCGTTCCGACAATCGATCGAAGTGTTCAGCGGTCAGAAGCACAAACTTGCGCGTGCCGCGCTTTGTGATCTCAACAGGCCCTCGGTATGCCGCCTCGACCACCTCGCCGGATTTGTTGCCGAGGTCGGTTAGCGTAAAGCGGGTCATCATAACTCTCCACCCTTACCCCAAACAGGTGAAACAGCTGTTTTCCCCAATATGGCTGAATTCATTGTTTCAGGAAGCACTATCCCGATCCAACAACGCCCCGCTCGGTAGCTGCCCCTTGAGGCGCACGCCGGCGAGCTCGAGGAGCGCGTATGCAATCTCGTCCTCGGTCCAGCCTGATCCCGCCGCGCTCTCAATCAAGTCCTGGAGGGCCGGTTCCAAGGCGAGCTGGCATTGAAGGCCACGGTTCGGATGGTCTACCGGGCAGCTTGGTTGCACGATCGCAATGCTTGACCGCTTCATTGCAGGCCACGGGCTCTCGCCCCTCTCCTTTTGCCACACGAGGCGCGCCAGCTCACGTATTGTTCGGGCGCCCCCGGGTAATCGCTTCATCTTGTCAACGAGCCGCTCCAGCGATCCAGCGCGTTCCAACTCCGCAAAGAAATGGTGCGGCGTGACGCTACCGAGCCGGTACATCTCAGCCAGCTTCCACACATACGGATAGTCGACCATGAATTGGGTTCGAGGCGAGCCCTTGGACGGTTTGGCCTCGGTCAGGATGCCGCCGCCCACGAGCCGATCAGCCCTCTCAATGATTTGGCGCACCCTCGATGTCGACAAGTCATGTTCCTGCGCCAGGTCGGCGAAGCGCTTGCCCTTCAGAAAACCATCCACCAGGGCGACGTTCCTATCGACGGTCGGGGTAAACCCCCAACAGGCGCGCAGTTTTTCCAGCATCATCGCGTTCGTCATCCGGTTGTTCGCGCCCCTGCAAACTCTAACCAGCCAAATCGGCGCTTGGAAGGCCCCAACTCAGGTCATGGCCCTGAACAAAGCGTATGAGCGGACAGCCGGATCGCCTCGCCAATCAAAAAGCAGCCAGCAGCGATGCGAAGGAGAAAATCCTGAGCATCCAGCTTTAATCGCTGCGCAGGATCTTTGCTTCGAGCGCGGCTGCGACGAAAGCTCTTCGAGCAGCTGGCGGATGAGCCTCACCACGCAACACCTGCAGACAGGCGTCCATGGCTACCTTGCGTTTCAAGGTCTGCCGTTGAAGACCGCGGAGCAAGATAGCGGCCGCGTCGTTGACGTCGACCACGATGCGCTCTGAGCTGTGTGGGCTAACCTGGACAACGACCGGCCTCTCAAATCTGCTCAAGCCGCTCATCCCTGCCCCCAAATCCGGTCGTGCCGCAACAAGCCCCCCGCCTTGTTTGCCGAGCCGAGCCGTTCCGCTGCATCGTGAAAGTCGATACAATGCCCTCTCGACGTGCCTAGCGCCAGCCCCGCATACGTTGCTGATGCCTAGACTTGCACTTTTCCACCACCCGATTTGCAGACAGCGAGCCACTGCATGGCGGAAACTGCATCTTCCAATATGGCGGCCCGTTTTGCGAAGTCGAAAAAAGCATTGCGCGCTACGCTTACAGGTTTTCGCCCGTCGTATGCGTCATAGCATGTCCTGAGGGCGGCTTCGTGGATCGGGTCTCTGCGATCTTCTGGCCACTCATTGAGGAAATCGATAGCGTCCGCAAGGCTGGCAATCTCCTGCACGATGTAGGCTGCGCGCTTCACGAAAACTGGGCTGCTGAAAGCCTCAAGGTTCATTCGTTCCTCCGGACCTGCTGAACGCTGGTTTGCTTGCAGGCGCCTCCTCGACCCCCGCCGACCATCGCAGAATGTGTTGTCAGGGTATTGACGGTTCAAGAGACGGCGTGATGCCCCAAGGTAGGTAAGCAAGCCAATTCCAAACAAGCTGCTGCAACCGACTCACCAGTTGGCAAAATACACCGTTCCCACCATTCCGGCCGATCTGTTCGATATATCGTCCGGCCCCGATCCGCCACGAGGATGCGGCGCCCACCTCCCCGGAAAACCTGGCTCACGGGAGTGCCGGCCGATCACGCAACTTTCAAAGCTACAGCCCCGATCTCAACGTCGCTGCGATCAGCCACTCCTCTCCTCTCCCGAGACCCGCGCCAGCGACGATCGACGTGGTGACCACCTCGATCGGATGCTTCGTCACGTCAGTGCTTGCACCAGGACTTTCGGCCTTCGGTCTACCTCAGTAAGGCGGCCGTCAACGTGGGGTACGAGACAACCAGGCCATCGCACCAAGATGCCGGGTCCTGCGATTCAATTACTTAGCTCCAGACCAAACGGCTTCGCGGCAATGCCAGGAATGTCGTCTATCCGGACAGGTTTGCCGATCAAATAGCCTTGAGCTTCATCGCATCCGACACGGCGCAGATAGTCGAGCTGCTCGGGAGTTTCCACGCCTTCGGCCGTTACCTCAATTCGAAGCTCATGCGCCAGCTGAACCAATGATCTTACAATCGCGGCGCAGTCCGCATCGGCTAGCATATCCTGGACAAAAGACCGGTCGATCTTGAGCCGCGAAAGAGGCAATTTGCGAAGATATGTCAGGGATGAAAAGCCAGTGCCAAAATCGTCAAGGGCAACCGTGACGGACAGAAAACTCAACGATTGTAACAATGAAATAGCGTCTTCAAAATCCGAGATCAGAACCGATTCCGTGATCTCGACCTCAAGTCGCTTTGGCTCTAGGCCAGTCTCGGACAAGGCCATTACTATTCCATCCAATAACGCCTTATCCTTAAGCTGGACCGCCGACAGATTGACGGAAACCCGGAGGTCGCGCGGCCAATGCACTGCTGCCAGGCAAGCCGTCTTGACGGCCCAATGCCCGATGGTGTGAATCAATGCGGTTTCTTCAGCGATAGGTATGAACTCCGACGGAGGGATCGCGCCAAGGGTCGGATGCTGCCATCGCAGAAGTGCTTCAAAACCTCGGATGCGTTCGCTCCCGAGGTCGAGAAATGGTTGAAAGGCGAGCCAAAGCTCGTCGTTGGCGAGTGCAGATGCCAGATCGCGTTCAAGGGCATTGCGCCTTGCGGCAGCGTCATCGTCGCTCGCGCTGAAAAACTGGATGGAGCCCGCCCCCAGAGTCTTGGCCCTGTGCAGCGCGGTGTCGACGCACCGCAAGAGCTGGTTAGCATCCAACCCGTCAGTGGGCGCCAAAGCGATACCGACAGAGGTCCTGCAATAAATTTCGCGGCCTTCGATCAAGAAAGGAGCGCGCATGACATCTATGATCTGTTTGGCCAAGGACCCGATTTGATCTGGCCTGATATCGCGCGCAGCGATTATTGCAAATTCGCCACCCTCCAATCTGGCAATGCCATCGCTCTCCCGCGTCGATTTGCGAAGTCGCGCAGCCATTTCGACCAAAACGGCATCCGCCATTGCCCGGCCAAAGTGATCATCCACCTCGTCGAAATTGCTAAGATCGAACAAAAGCAGCGCAAAGTGCTGGTCAAACTGCCTTGCGTCCACCAACGCGTTCTCCAACCGCTCGTTGAAGCTGAACCGGTTTGGCAAACTCGTTAGGACATCCCTGCGAATGGCATTTTCGCTTTCCGTTTGCAGAATGAAGCTTTGGGTAAATTCGGACGCGTGAGCAAGCACTGCACGAAACAGCGTGATGGCGTAGCTTACTATCAGGATTGCGACGGGCAGATTGACGGCGCCTTCCATCCACACAATCGCAACCGCCGAACCGACGAAGATCGGTAGCGTATACGCGATGGCCGCAATAGGAATCGTGTAAAAGGACGCGGCGCCGCCCGCGATCATCCCCGCGCTCAGGCAGGTGATGACGACCTGGGCGGCATTTGTTGCCGCGCCGAAGAACAGAACGGGAAGTGCGCCCCACCAAGTGCCGAACAGGAATGCGTTGCGCACCAGGTTTTGCGTTGTCCGGCGAGACACCGACCTTGGTTTGACCGACTGAAACGATGATCTCGCTCTTAGGCCGACGAACCCAGCGGCGCCGATGATGACACTCGCCCACAGGATGGCTTTTGTCTGGTCGGGCGAACCCCAAACCGCCATAACAAAAGTGACCGCATTGAGTATGTTCGCAACCATGCCAAGAGGCGTGTTGCGAAGCACGATACTGACCTGCTCCGCCCTGATGCGGCCGGCGAGCGGTTCGATCGTGGAGGGCCCACCAAAAACACGCAGGTCTCCCGCCAGAAGGTCACCGAGCCTTGCGGCAGACAGACGCTGCATCACTCTTTCACTCCCCCAGTAGAGTAGTTAGCTGCGTGTTGGTCGGTCCCCTAGCACCGAACAATTCGGAAAAAGTAAATTTCAACCGCAAATCCTTTACCTTTCCGTTGTCCCTGTCGGCCGTCGCCGAGATACTCGGCAATGCAGCTCAGGTTTGTTCCTTGGATACGGCTAGGTGGGACTGACCGAAGCTTGCCAGCGAACGAGCACCGCAATAATCCTGCCGGGCTGTATTTGCTTTCAACGACAACCGCCGCGCCAAGTGGCATTTGCCGGCGGATTATCCCATGGTCGCGCCGAATTACACCGCGGCGCGCTCGGCATTGGCCAAGACGATGGGCTCGGACGCAAACCGAAAGAGCCTGAAACGCCGGCGCCGGCGAAGCGGAGCCGTAAGGAGGTCGCCTCTTAGTTTTCGTCTATCGAGGTTCGTCCCTGCGCGCGCCAGCCACTGGCATAATCCGCGCAGAATATGAAAAAGGCGGCGACCGACCCGCTTACCGCAAGCAGCCGGGTTTCGCATGGGATTCACGACGGCCTGCAACAATCTGCCGCCGGGCTGAGCCATGTTCTCGCACGCCGTATCGAGCGGCCGTGAACATATCTGAACTTGCTGCGTCCTTCCTGCTCTTGCCAGGATGCAGGCCTCTCAGCGAGCCATGCCGAGGCTGCCAGCTGTAAATTGCGTAGTCTGTTTGTGAACGGGGATAGACGCGATCTGACGCTGATCCTGCCGATCGTGCCGCCAATCGCGTCGGTAGAGTCCCAAGAGCAGCTTTTGTTTTGCTAAAACAGCGGCAGTTAAATTTAGAGCGTTTCGGCTTGCCGGAAGTTAGGGCCTCGGGTGGCACAACCGACCATGGCTTTTGGGTGCTAGCAGGAAGACCGATGCGCGGACGTGGATGGATCAAGGCGTTGCGTCAGGACGAGGCTCGGCAAATGCGTGCGCGCATTGCCGAACTGGAGCGCGACCTCATGGCGACCACACCTCAAGGACGCCATCGACGTTTCGAAACCGGACATGAACTTCGCAATACGAAGTTCCGCCTGGAGCGCCTCGAGGAATGCATCGCTGGAATACCGAACAAATGTGAGCGTTAGCGGAAGCTCGGTCCTTGCCGCGGGGTCCGGCTGCTCAAGGCAAATAGGCGGGTGGTGATCGGCTTCGTCCTATACGCAGCGGCGAGTTCGCCGGCCGATGCGGGGCAATGCCAGCACCCGACAAGTGCTTCGATCTTCGTCGCCGTTTGAGCTTCACGTGCCCCAAATGAGCATTGGAGACGAACAGCGTTTCCCTCGGGTGACGAAGAACAGCATCCGATACTTTATCGTCTACATAAATGATAGACATACTGAATAGCGAAAGTAGGAGCAAATAGGAGCAAGACGAGGATGTCAGCTGTGGAGAGATTTTCGAGAAGGAAGTTCGGCGCCCTCGTGGCCGCTTTTACGGTGACCTTGGTCGCTTCATCCGCCCCTTTCGGGGCTCTGGCGGGTAGTCCGGACGCGGGTAAGCTGCCGACCACAATTCCGGAGGGCACGGTGCTTCGCATCGGTGATCCCGAGACGCAAAGGGCGCTGGAACTCTCGGGCCTGATCGACAAACTGCCGTTCAAGGTGGAGTGGGCCAATATCAGCGGCGGTCCCCAGACAATCGAAGCTTTTCGCGCCGATGCGCTGGACGTCGGATCGGTCGCCGATATTCCGCCCATCCACGCGACCTGGACCGGGCTCAAGGTCAAGATCATTGCCGCGAAGTTCCGCAAGGATCCTGTAGCGCACCCGATTTATCAACTCGGGATTGCACCGGGCGTCGATGTCAAGACGCTCGCGGACTTGCGCGGCAAACGGATCGCTTTCAGCCCCGGCCAGGCACAAGGCGCGCTGGTGCTGAGGGTCCTGCAGGCCGCCGGCCTCAAGAAGGAGGATGTCAATCTCATCGAACTGCCCAGCAAAGGCGATGCCTATCCGGTGGCGCTCGCCGGCAAGCAGGTCGACGTCGCGCCGATCTCAGGCGTTCTCATCAAGCACTATCTGCACCAGTATGGTGCTGACGGCGCTACCACCATCCCGCATGGCTTGCGTGACGATCCAGAGCATCTCTATGCGCCACAGGCGGTGCTGGACGACCCAGCCAAAGCTGCCGCTCTCGGAGAATATGTGCGCTACTGGGCACTTGCGACCCGATGGGTGCAGGAACATCCCAAAGAGTGGGTCGAGGGCTACTACGTCGCCACCCAGGGCCTCAACGCAGAAGATGGCCAGTATCTCGTCGACGCCGACGGACAGTTCGACATCCCGTCCAACTGGAACGATGTGATCGTACGCCAACAGGCGACGATCGATCTCCTGGCCAAGGAACTGAACAGGCCCACGATCAAGGCCCAGGATCTTTTCGACAGACGTTTCGAGACGATCGCCGCAAGCGCGCTGAACGCGTCCTGACTCCTGCTTCCCCAAACTGGAGACGACGCAGATGAACGCATTCTCCAATACCGCCGCGGTTGCCGCCAACATTGGCTATGCATCTGATGAGAGGGCGTTGATCCCGCCCGCCGTAAAACCCCGCAAGACTGGGACGAGGCGTCGCCTGGCGCTTGGGCGGCCGATCCCGTTCGGCGCGCTGATCGGGCCCGCACTTCTTCTCGTGATCTGGTCCCTTGGCAGTGTCGCCGGCCTGATCGATCCAAGGACGCTGCCGGCGCCCTGGTCGGTTGTCGGCACGGCTATCGATCTCATCGCCGAAGGCAAACTTCAGGATCATCTGATGACGTCTGCCTGGCGGGCGGCACAGGGGCTGGCGTTCGGTGTCCTGATCGGCACTGTGCTGGCTCTCATTTCAGGGTTGTCGCGGCTTGGCGAGGCGATCATCGACGGCCCCGTTCAGATCAAGCGGGCGATCCCGACGCTGGCCCTGATCCCGCTGCTGATGCTGTGGTTCGGCATTGGCGAGGGCATGAAGGTGACGGCCATCGCGCTGGCTGTGCTGATCCCGATCTATATCCAGACCCATAGCAGCTTGCGCAGCATCGACAGCCGTTATGTCGAACTGGCCCAGACCTTGCGGATGGGATACGGCGAATTCATCCGCGAGGTCATCCTGCCGGGCGCCCTTCCCGGCTTCTTCCTTGGCCTGCGTTTGGCGGTGACCTATGCCTGGCTGTCTCTGGTGGTGGTCGAACAGGTCAATGCCACCAGCGGCATCGGCTACATGATCGATCTCGCGCGCAATTACGGCCAGACCGACATCGTCATCGTCGGTCTCGCCGTCTACGCATTGCTCGGGCTCGGCTGCGACGGCATCGTCCGCGTCTTTCAGGAAAGGTCGCTGGCATGGCGTCGCACCTTGGCGGATTGAGGGACGCGCCGGTGGTGCGGGTCGAAAGCCTTGTGAGGAGTTTCGGGCCACGAACCATCCTCGACGGCCTCAGCCTCGACATCGAGAAGGGAGAATTCGTCGCCCTTCTCGGCCGCAGCGGATCGGGCAAGAGTACATTGTTGCGCGCGCTCGCCGATCTCGATGACAAGGTGTCCGGGTCCGGCCGGCTCGAGACACCCGACAAGAAATCGGTAGTGTTCCAGGATGCCCGGTTGTTGCCATGGAAACGCGTGCTCGAGAATGTGGTTCTTGGCCTCGACCTACCCGACGCCGCCGAACGCGGACGGGCCGCTCTCGAGGAGGTTGGCTTGAACGGTCGCGAGACCGCATGGCCGGTCGAACTCTCTGGTGGCGAGCAGCAACGGGTGGCATTGGCGCGCTCGCTGGTTCGTGATCCTGATCTGCTGCTGGCGGACGAGCCGTTCGGCGCACTCGACGCGCTGACCCGCCTGCGCATGCACGATCTGCTGCGCCAGCTCTGCGCCCGTCACCAGCCGGCAGTGCTGCTGGTCACCCATGATGTGGACGAAGCCGTGACGCTGGCGGACCGGGTTTTGGTGCTCGACAAGGGCGCGATCGCCGCCGACATCGCAATCGATATCCCCAAGCCACGCGATCATGGCCATCGCCGGTTTGGTGAGATCCGCTCCGAACTTCTGCGTCATCTCGGCGTCGAGACAAGGCCCGTGCTGCCCGTCTGACGGGCCGAGGACCTTTCGCTCAGAGCCATCCCCCCAGGAGGACCAACACATGCCCGCCGAACAACGACAGTTGAACCTCAACCTTTTTATCTATCCTGGCGGCCATCATGAAGCCGGCTGGCGCTACAAGGAGTCCGCCCCTGAGAGAGTGCTCGACATCGCCTATTACCAGGAACTGGCGAAAAAGGCCGAGGCGAGCAAGTTCGACGCGCTGTTCTTTGCCGATGGCCCTGCGCTCGCCGACAACATTCGCTACGCAAGCCGCTTCAGGCTGGAGCCGCTGACATGGATTTCGGCGCTCGCCGCCGTGACGCAACGCATCGGCTTCATCGCGACCGCCTCGACCACCTATAACGAACCCTACAACCTGGCCCGGCTGTTTGCCTCAGTCGATCATCTGAGCGGCGGGCGCGCCGGTTGGAACATCGTCACGACCGGCGATGCGTCGGCAGCGTTGAATTTCGGCTTTGACCGACATCCAACCCACGCCGACCGCTACGAACGCGCAGGCGAATTCGTCGATGTGGTGACAAAGCTCTGGGACAGTTGCGAGGACGACGCGCTCGTCTCGGACCGGGCGTCCGGCATCTTTGCCGACACCGACAAGATCCACCCAATCAACCACATCGGCAAATACCATCGGGTGAAAGGCCCGCTCACGCTCCCGCGCTCGCCACAGGGGCGCCCGGTCTATGTCCAGGCGGGTTCGTCCGAAGATGGACGATCGTTCGCAAGCCGCTATGCCGAGGCGATCTTCACAGCCCATCAGACACTTGGCAACGCGCAGGAATTTTACGCTGACATCAAGGCGCGCGTGAAGTCGGTTGGCCGCAACCCTGACCACGTCAAGGTGTTGCCCGGCATCAGCCCGTTCATCGGTTCGACCGAGGCGGAAGCCCGCGCGCTGCATGACGAGTTCAATGAGCTCACGCAGCCGGAATATTCGCTTGACCAGTTGCGCCGCATCGTCGACGCCGACCTTTCCGGCTACAATCTGGACGGACCATTTCCGCGCGAGCTGATCAGCGTCGAGGGCGAGCGCGGTGCGAGCAGCCGCTTCCACGTCGTCCTCGACATCATCGAGCGCGAGAACCCAACCATCCGCCAGTTGCTGCACCGCCTTGCCGGGGCCCGCGGGCATTGGGTCCAGGCCGGGACGCCCGACCAGATCGCCGACAAGATCCAGGAATGGTTCGACAATGGCGCCGCGGACGGCTTCAACGTCATGCCGCCCTATCTGCAGGGCGGGTTCGACGTGTTCCCCGAGGAGGTGGTGCCGATCTTGCGCCGCCGCGGACTTTTCCGGCACGACTATGACGGCGCAACGCTGCGGGACCATTTCGGTCTGCCGCGCCCGGAAAATACATTCAGCCGGCCGCAAAAGGCGAGCGCCTGAGCTACCTCCGGATTGAGCACACGCATGCTCGTGTCCCGCGGCTGACAATGTCGAGGCAGCCAGGAGGGATCAAAATGCAAGACAGCAGCCTATCGGGTCGTATCCTTTGCCACTGCGATGCCAACATCGCTTGTCGTCATTCGGTAACCGGCTCCGGCTAGGGAAGGCACGCGGCCGGCACGGCGGATGAATGACCAGATTGCAAGACCCACTGGATGGCATTTCCCAGGAAGCCTTGGCCGGATTGGTGGCCCAGGCGGTACAACAGGCATTGATGCAGCACGGCTTCTTTCTGGACGCAGAAGCGCTAGTTTCCACCAGCATGATCGCCGGGAGCGTTGCTGCCGCCCTTCCCTTCCTGCCACACGCACAGCGGCTCGCGATCGGCTCTTTCGGAGGCGACTTGCCCGCGCTCACCTCGGAGTTCTTCGGCATGATGACGAAAAGGATCTCCCGCAGCGATGCTGCGTCCGACTGCGCCTGTGACAGGACCGCACCGACAGATGGGATGCCTGTATCCAGACACATTGCCGATCGCGCCTCCGACCTCCAGGCGGTGCTCATCGAGGACTGGGCAGGAGAGGTTGCCGGGTCGACCTATCTGGAGGAGAAATTCCGCATCCCTCGCTCGACGCTGCATCGCTGGCAGCGACGGGGCGAAGTTGTGGCGCTGCGCAAGGGCGGTCGCAAACATGTCTTCCCGCTCGCCCAGTTCGTCGACGGCAGGCCAGCCCTGGGCATAAGGGAGGTGTTGGCTGCGATTTCAAATCCAAGACTTGCCTGGTTGTGGTTAACACGGCCCTGTCCAGAACTCGATGGCCGGATTCCCATAGAAATGCTCCGCGAGGACTTGATCGAGGACGTGGCGCAAGTCGTATGCACTCTTCAGCCACCCCCTCGAGCAGCGCCGACGTAAGACCAACAGCCTGTTTCAGCGTCGAACTTGAACCGCCGCTCGAAAAAATCGCGGGGACCCGGCGTCGCCGCCGGCCCAAAGTAGGCAGCCGGGGCGAGGGCCGCAAAAGTAGCCCATGCATCCAACCCCTTCTCTGGTAAAAATCCCGCTTGAAGTTCGAGGCAAGTTCCTTGAGCGCGCCCGGCTGAATGTCTCCGGCGGGACATTTCCGACTTATCCCAAATGGGTGATGTGCAGGCCGACACAAGAACCCAAACTACCGTCCTCTAAGGTCATCGCACGCCACCTAAAGGGGACGGAAAATGAAGATACTCCCAGTCATAATCGCACTTTCAGCGCTGAGCCTTCCGCATCAGGCAAGCGCTGGACCAGAAACCCAGTCAAGAAATGTCGACGTTCCAGCGATTACCTACATAAACCTTCCGCTCATGACCGGAACGCTCAAGCACTTGCACCTGACTCCGTCGAACAGGCTCCTTCATCACGTGAGCCAGTGCACAAAGGGTTGCGAGATAGTGTATCGACATTGCAAGGCGGTCGGGGCGCCGAATTGCGAAAACAACTATAACGTTTGCATGAACTCGTGCGCCTAGCACCAGATTTGCTTGTCACGACAATTCCAGCGCCAATGCAAAAGCCTGATTGGCGTGCCTGATCAATGCGAGCGCCGCTCATCGGAAGGCACGCGATCGATGATGTTGGATGCACTTGCCACGCCACCGAGAAGCTTTACCAGCTCGGTCTGCCTATGTGTTCCGGTCTTGGCGAAAATCGCCTTGAGCTGCACGCGCACGGTATCGATCGAGACCCGCCGCGCCCGCGCGATTTCTTCAAGCGATGCGCCCGACAGTATGCTGTTCGTAATGGAAATCTCCGCCGGCGTGAAATCGAAGAGGCTGAGCAGGATTTCGGGCGCTATCTTTTGGCTTGTCTGGCTTGACGCGAATATCATCAAGGAGTCCGCGACTGGGAATATGTCCCTTCCGGCCCCGGCCACAGGAAGGACATGCACGATGAACATCGGGTGCTCTTCGGTTGAGGCGATGGGAAACGTTCCGTTCCGAAATGCTGCCGGCTTGTCCAGGATGCTGGCCCACCTCTTGTCGGCCGACGCCTGCTGGAACGTCAGGCGACTGCGCCGATCTTTGGCGACGTCGGGCACCAGTTTTTCGAAAAGGCTGTTTGCCAATACCAATCGGCCATCTCTCAGCGCAGCAGCCGGCAGTCCAACGGAATTGAGCACTTCGACCGCGGCGTGAAGCTGCGCGAATCTCAACCTTGCGGTCAGAGTGCAAGCCCGAGCGATATGCGGCCTCAACCAAGTAAGCCTGTCGACAAGTGACGGGTCTAACGGTCCCGCGTCAAAGCTCCTATGGATCGAAAATTTCACCGTATCGCCATTGGGCGACATTATGTTGGTTCCGGCGTGCCAGTACATGCCGTATGGCCGCATGAAATTTTGGTAGTAGTGGCTTTCCTCCATCTCTCTGGCCGACATCACCTCAGTGTCGAGAACAAAGCGCGGTTGTGAAAACCGACGCAGGCGCTCGGCGCTTTGGACGTACGGATTCTTGGCGAGCCAGTTGTCCCGCAGATAGACTACCAGTTTTGGGAAAGCGTTCTCATTGGCAGTCCATCCTGCGAGAGTGTGATCGCGAACTGACATGATTGCGCCGTCGGTGCAGCCACAGAGGTGGGCCAAGGTCTCCAAAACACCCCTGCCGCCCCATTTTTCAGGAATCGTGGCGGCTTCGTACAGGCGGTCGATGATGGCCTCGTTTTGCTCATCATGCAGCATCTCGCGCTCCCGTATCATACCCCGTTTGGGGAATGCGCTGTCTTCCTAGCGCATCCATGCTGACCTCACCACACAAACATTACTGCTGCGCGATATTGAGAACAGCCTTGATGAACGGGACAATGGCAACTTGAGTCCGTAATCGGAGAAGATAAAATGGACTATATTATTGGTTTCATCATTGCCGCAGCGATCGGCGCCTGGGTGACCAGCGATGCCAATAGTCGCGGAATGAACGGAAGGTTTTGGGGGATTTCCACCATTCTGGTGATGATCGTCGCCCTTCCAATCTATCTGATTGTTCGAAAGCCGCGGCTTAAGGCGAACTCTCACTGATGGCTGAGCCATATGTCGATACGGTAACGGTCCGACTGATCCCGCGCCTTGCCATCCGCGCGCGTTCCGATACCCAACGGCCGAAGGATCGGACCCATCTCCTGTAGCGCGGCTCCAATTCTCCACTCCTGCGCATTCGCTGACGAATAGCCAATAGCCTTGGGGACGCTCGCGCATTGCGGCGTCGTGCTCCTGTCAAAGTGCTCGATCCTTCCAGGGATGAGCCGCAATGACTCGAAAACGAAATCGTTGACCGAGGCGCGCAAGGAAGTCGCGTCCACAGGCGCTCCGGTGCAGACATTGATGTAGACCCATCCGATCGGGCGCGGATCTCCCGGAATGGTCCGATATTGGACCTTGCGGCCGCTGACATCCGGTGGCTCCGGCAAGGCTGGTTCGGTTCGAGGTACCACGGCCGGAGGTTGTGCGGGCGGATTTGAAGGCGGGCGATAGGCAGGAAGCAGGCTTCGCGTTCCCGCCATGAACGTCGGGCTGTCGTAGGCGGAGTCCACACTGGCGAACAGCCTGCAAACGCCAGTGTCAGACCGACGGTCAAACCCGACGCACCCCGAACGCGAAGTACAGATTGAATGGCATTCTTGCAATGGAACGACTATCTGCGCCGAGGCCGTCCCCTTCAGAGCGGTCCCAGGATAATCGAAAAGTTCGGCAGTCGCCTGCCCGTTTGTCCGTTGAATTCCCAACGCCAGCAATGCACTCAAGGCCCCGATTACGAACCCGGCGGTTCTGGCGCGAACAGGATAGGCAAACATGTGTCCCCCCGGCATATGTGCCTGTCGTCGGATCGGCGCTGGTGGGTTCCGACCCGATTTGCCAGAGATGAGCAGGCCAGAAGCCTCATGGCAAGGCCGCCAAAGCATATGGCCGGCTTGAATGCACCATCCAGTCGTCGGCAATTTGTTCACGCGGGGCAATACGACGCAGGCAATCATATTTCTGCAGCGTATGCCGCTTGATCCCCCAAATAGGGTATGTGGCAAAGTAAAATTCATACGAACCTGGGCTAGACTGACGAACGCAAGCAAATATGACGTCCGCCCCATCAGGTTAAGCATGGCTGCCAAATCCACTAAGCGCTTGTTGACTCAGAGTTTGGTTCCGTCGAAGTATGGCCGTCGGGGATGCCGCGCATAGTTGACGGCAAGTAGGCGCGGCCGGGGAAGACTGGATGGCTGGAGGGGGCAACGTCCACTTCATTCGATCGACGCAAGCGCGATCCGTCGACGTATTGGCTGTTGACGGGAAGTCGCTATGGCGTGACTGCGATGCGACGTTCGCCCGCATAGAAAAACTGTGCGGGGATGACGCGTCGCGGCTGTTCGCCGAACCGAACGTCAAGGAGCAGGACGACGGCCGCCTGGTCGTGGCCTGGTTCGGTGCATTCGACGACGAACCGAAGCAGCTGGATATGCTCGACCGAGGTATGCGGTCGCGGGTCCTGTCGAGCCTGGCCGCACGGTTCGAGGCCCTTCGCCCGGCGCTGGCGGACCGGGAAATCGGCGAGACCGTCGCCGCGATGCTCAATGTCGCCGACGACAGCTCGATCGTGGCCGTCGGCGAAAATGCTGTCCTCACGAACTGGGGAATGCTGCCTGAAGAGGCCCGCTCCTCCCCCGCCGCTTTCGTCCGGCACAGTGAGAGGACTATAGCCTCCTACCTTCCGTCCGGAATATCGCCCCGAGTGCCCGGCCAGACGTGGACGATTGGCGGCGCCGCTCTCGGGACGGCAAGGGTGGTGTCTGCACCGGAGCGTGCCGAGCCCTCCAAGCCCGTAAGCTCCTCCCCGGTGTCTCAACCGATGACTTCGGCAAAAACCAGACGGATTTCGCTTTGGCCTGTCCTGGCGATAGCGCTTGTATTCGCGGCTTGCCTGATCTACGCGGCATGGCCGGGCAACCTGCTTTATCCTGAGGCGCTTCAACCGCCGCAGCCGCCTTCTTTGGTGGACAACGCGGAGATCAACCGAAGCCTCGAAGCGCGGATCGGCAAAATCAAAGCGGAACTCGCAAAGGCCGCATGCAATGCGGACGCATCAGTGCTTGGCCCCCAGATTCTGGACCCCCAAAAGCCCGGCGCCGCCGTCGGGCCGCCTCCCCCGCCCGGTTCACCACAAGCCCTTCTAGCCTCCCTTGACTCGGCCACGGTCCTGGTGCTTGCGCCTCTCACCGGGAACTCGCTCAGTACCGGAAGCGGATTCTTCGTCGGCCCACGAGACATCCTCACCAACAACCATGTCGTCGAGGGCGCTGGCGACACGGTGTTCGTCGCGAGCAAGGCGCTTGGGCGCGCGGTTCCCGCGCATGTCGTCGCGAAAGCCGCCGCAAGCGCGACCGGAGACCCGGACTTCGCGCTCCTGCGCGTGGACGACGCGCCCAGCGGCGTGACGGCCCTACAACTTTCGACCGGAATCGGAAGGCTGGACAGCGTCATTGCGGGTGGATTTCCAGGCTTCGTGATGTCCATGGACAAAACCTACCGGGACATCATCAACGGCGACACAAGCGGCATTGGCAATCTCGAGATGGTGGTCACGCAAGGCAACGTGATGGCCATGCCCCAGGACGGCGCGACGAAAGTCATTACCCATTCCGCGAATATTTCGCGCGGCAACAGCGGAGGCCCGCTTTCGGACGCTTGCGGCCGAGCGGTCGGGGTGAACACCTTCATAATCCTCGACGGAGAGAACGCACAGAAGCTGAACTTCTCCCTCAGCGCTCGCGACGCAATCCGCTTCCTGTCGTCAAACGGCGTGACGGTAACCACGACTGACAAGCCGTGCGTCCCAGCCGCGGCCCCGACGCCAGGGCAGCCGGGACCCGCCAAATGAGCCAGTTCGTCGCCACCACCACGCTCAGCCTCATGCGTTCCCTCGGGTCCACCGCAGAACGTTCGGTCCATAGGATGCAGGCGCTCCTCAGCCGGGAATTCCCCAACGGGATCGGGCTGGAACTGGCAGAGCCGGTGCCTCGCAAGGACGGAACGGGGATCGACTGGTATACGGAGCGCGAAGATCCGCTTGTCCGATTGACAGACCTCCCTGCCGAAACGGCCGATTTCTACAAAGCGCGTCTCCAACATTCCGTCCAAGCGGTCCTTCGTGCAGCCGCCGCGCACGATAGCCGCGGCGACACCACCGCAAGGTCCACGGCCACGGCGCTTCGCAACGCGGTGACGTTCCCGGGAGACGAGAACGTTTGGATCTCGGGCGGTTCAGGCAGGGGCGACGGAATGCTCGTCCTGACGGCATGGGGGTACGAAAGGCACGACGCAGAGACGAGCGGCGGAGGAGAGATATCCGGGAAAACCGATAGAATACCGATAGCCGACAACATCAAGCCGCCTCCGGCCCGGCCAGGCGGCCGCTCCTGGAGGTGGCTGGCCGCCAGCCTTCTGTGGCTCATCCCCATAGCGCTCGCCGGAGCCACCGCCTGGCTGCTGTTGCCGGCATGCGGCGTGTCCCTCCCATTTGGCCTCACGGCTTTTGGAAAAGGAGGAGGCGCTTACTGCGCCCTTGTGGCGCCGCCGCCGACGGTTGACCAGGAAAGCCTGCACACACAGGAGCTGATGGCTGAAGCCGCAGTACTCGAAGAGCAGCTCCGGCGGCACCTGAACTCGTGCGTACGGACGCCGCCTCAGTCGGACGTGTCGAAAGACATGGATAAGAAGCTGGACGACAGAAAAGGGCAAACCGGGAAGCTGCAAGTGACATTGACGTGGCACACGCGTGACGACCTTGATCTGATCGCTGAATGCCCTGGCGGAACTCTTGGCTGGAACGACAAGGGCCCCGGGATTTGCGGTGACGGCATAAAAGACGTCGATTCAAACAGGTTTCGCAGAGAGAACGTAAGTTCTGAGCCAGTCGAGAACATATTTTGGCAGAAGGACATTCCGGCCGGGTCTTATGTATTTGAAGTGAATCCTACAAGCATCGATCTGGAAGGAAACCCTACTAAAGAGATCCCGTTTGAGATACGTTTTAGGTACAACGATAAAGAAAAAGTCTGTCTTGGCAGCGCTTCGTCTGCCACAGGCGGGGACGGGAAGCAGAAATCAATAAAGTGGAATCTAGGGGACCCTCTGCCGGAGTGCAATTTTATGACCGCAGACGTTCACGCATGCAAGAAGAAATCAGAATGCAAGCAGTAGTTGGTATCGATATGTTTGACATTCCACTTCGACATAAGACCTGGGACGTAACTCGCGGAACAGAGGGGGTGGCTGCGTGCTGACCAACCTCGCCGATTTCAGCGACGGCTTCACGCTGGTGCCTGACAGCGGCATCCAGTTCGTCGAGTTCGGGTTCGACCTCGACGCGTCCCCCCGCCTCTCCCGGTCGTTCGTCGAACGGACGTCGCCAGCCGAAACAGGTTCGGACGGAAAGGCCGTCATCCGCCTTCTGCCCAACTGGAGCGATGACGATCCGGATTCCGACCAGCCGCCCTATCCTGCGAAAGGCAACGACGAGGCGTACGACATCAACAAGTCCGTGGCGCTCAATACCTTCCTCGACCGCTGGGTCCCAATGCCGTTCTTCAAGATCGAGCCCGGCAAGGACGACCTGGGCAACGAAATATACGCGCAGGGACCAACCGACTGGGTCCGGGTAAGGGTGACGGAGACCAGGAACGCCCACGGCGACCGGAAAGGAACGCATCGGGCGATTTTTGCCTTCGACAGCTCGCTTGCCCCCCGGAAGCCCAACCGTCCCTACCTCGCGCCCTGTCCGGAAGACGCGATGCGGACGGAATCATTCCGGTTCGTCAGCCGGCTCCCCGACGTCATCTCGTTCCTGTCCCACAAGATCGAGGTTCAAGGGCAAGGCCCGGTTGACGCGCAGAAGTGGCTGGACGAATGGCTGAAGGACATTCTCCATTCTTTCAAGAAGCAACAGAGGAAGGGCAAGGAGCTTCGCCCGGAAGATTTTCCCTACCAGTTCGAGCATCTCGCCCGGTACATCACCTTCGTCCAGTTCCTCGCCAGCGTGATCAGCCCGGTTCGTGTCACGCTTGTCGACACCATCAGCGACAACAGGAACGTCCAGCCTGTCGACGTGGATCTCGTGCTTGACCTGGGAAACTCGCGGTCGTGCGGGTTGCTGATCCAGTCGTTCCCTGACGACGTGAACGTCGACCTCAACAACTCCGTCGTCCTGGAACTGCGGGATCTCTCGAAGCCCGAGCTTGTCTACCGCGATCCGTTCGAAAGCCAATGCGAGCTGGTGGCCGCGGAATTCGGAGCGGAAGACATCGCCAGGCGGTCTGGCCGTCCCCGGGCGTTCTTCTGGCCAAGCCTGCTCCGCATCGGCCCGGAGGCATCGCGCCTGCGCGGTGAATCGGAAGGCACCGAGGCAGCGACCGGGCTTTCCTCGCCGAAACGGTATCTCTGGAGTTCCGATCCTGTCCTGCAGGAGTGGCGGTTCCGCTCGGCATCGCATAGCGATTCGGGAACAGAACCGCTGATCGAGCGCTCCATGTACCGTTTCGTGAACAACCGTGGCGACGTTCTCCAGCAGATCGAGGAGGACAGGCGCAAGTTCAAAGTGAAGGTCAAGGAGGGCGATTTGGAGACGGCGAGCCGCTTCTGCTTCTCAAGGTCGTCCTTCTTCACGTTCATGCTCGTGGAGATCATCGCGCAGGCGATGTCCATGATGAACAATCCCGGCACCCGCCGCGAACGAAGGCTCAAGGACGCTCCGCGCCGGCTTCGCAAGATCATCTTGACGATTCCCACCGCAATCCCGATCCAGGAACAGCGCATCCTGAAGTCACGGGCGGAAGCCGCCGTCAAGCTCCTCTGGTCCCTGTCCGGGTGGGGCGACAGCAGCACGGGGATCAACAGCCAGCGGCCGGAGATCCAGTGCGAGTGGGACGAGGCAAGCTCGGTCCATCTCGTCTACCTCTACGGTGAGGCCGTGCACAAGCTGGGCGGATCGATCAGGACGCTGTTCGACGTGCTCGGCAAGGACAGGGAACGGCCGTCGTCGCTTCCGGCGTCCAAGTCCAAGCAGAAGACGGAGCGGTCCCTGCGCATCGCCAGCGTCGACGTGGGCGGCGGCACGACCGACCTCATGGTGACGACCTACTACCAGACCGACAACGTGGCGCTGTATCCCGACCAGAACTTCAGGGAGGGATTCCGCATCGCCGGCGACGACCTGCTGAAGACGGTGATCGAGAGGCTCGTTATCCCGAGGCTCGAGGAAGGGCTCGCCCAGGCGGGACTGCCGAACGCGCGCAACTACCTCAAGGACCGCTTCGCCGGGGACAACCCGAACATGTCCGAGCAGGAAAAGCACCTGCGCCGCCAGTTCGTGCTTCAGGTCCTGCAGCCGATCGCCATCGGCGTCCTGTCCGAGTGCGAGACCCTGCCGCCGACAAGCCACAAGACGGAAATCCGGAAGGCAGGCAGCTTCTTCGAGGCGGCCGGCAGGGCGGGGCGAGACGGCGAAATCCCGGTCGACGCCCGCATACTCGGGTATCTCAAGGAAAACATGGGAGGGCTCGAAGCAGGGCAGTTCAGCATCGCCGACTGCGACATCGCGATCGATCCCCAAGCTGTGGAGGAGTGCGTCCTGTCGATATTCGACGGCGTGTTCGACAACCTCGCCGAGGCGATCAACCACCTGGACGCCGACGTGGTGCTCCTGACCGGGCGGCCGATGCGCCTACCGCCCATGATAAACCTCTTCATGAACAAAATGTCGGTGCGCCCGGACTGCGTCATCCCGATCAAGGACTATCGCGTCGGCACCTGGTATCCCTTCCGGGGCGTGAGCAACACGCATATTGACGACCCGAAGACAACGGCGGTCGTCGGCGCGATGCTGTGCGCGCTGTCCGAGGCGCAGATCACCAACTTCACTCTCTATTCCAAATATCTTCGGATGAAATCGACGGCCCGGTACATCGGGCGGCTCCAGGGCAACGCGACGCTTCCTGACGAAACTCTGCTTTTCTCAGACATCGATCTTGATAAAGCAGAGGCGTCGGCCGAGGCGGAGTTCGACTATCACAGCCCGGTCCGCATCGGCTTCAGGCAACTGCCGCTCGAACGATGGGTGGCCACTCCGCTCTACAAGCTAACGGCGGCCGCCTCGCGCTCGACGCGAAGCATGCGCAAGCCAGTGCGCGTGACCATCGCCCGAAACGTCCAGGTTCCCGACGAGGACGATCCGAGCGAAGTCGAGCTTCTGTCGAGCGAGGCGACCCGTGAGGAATTCGTGATCGAGGACGCGGAAGACGCCGACGGCGCTCCGGTGAAACGCATGATGGAACTGAAGCTGGACACGCTCGCGGTCGAGACGGGCGACGGTTACTGGCTCGACACCGGCATAATCTCCATCCAGTGAAATGGCGGCTGAACAATGCGTGAAGAGTTGAAAAGAAGCTGCGGCACCGCCCTGAAATCGGCGCAGGATGGCCTTGCCTGGATCGGGACCGCCGCCAACGCCGAGCGGGTCGGCGACACGCGCGCCAGCGCCGAACAGCATCTCAGGAAGTCGGTCGTCGCGGCCCGCAAGGCGATGGAAGCGATCGACCGCCCGATGTGCGTCGGCATATTCGGCCCCAGCCAGGCTGGCAAGTCGTATCTGGTGTCGGTTCTTGCCCGCCATGGGAGCGCACCCTTGATGGCGCGCTTCGGCGATCTCGGCAGGGAGGTCGACTTCATACGCGAGATCAATCCAGGCGGCGAACGCGAGTCGACAGGCCTGGTGACCCGCTTCTCTGTCAACGAGGAGCCCAGCCCCGCGGGCGCTCCGGTCGTCCTGCGCCTGCTTAGCGAAACCGACATCGCGAAGATTCTGGGGAACAGCTTCTTCCTGGACGGGGACGCGAAGAAACGCACGCCGCTCGCGCCCGAGACCGTGGTGTCCGCCCTCGAGGCGGCGCGGAGGCGCGTGTCGTCGCAGGTTGCCACCGGCGGACTCGTCGAGGAGGACATCTGGGACATCCAGGAATATTTCGAGAAGCAGTTCGCCGGTATGCCGAACATCGAAACGCTCGGCGCCTATTGGGAGGAGGCTGCGATCCTCGCGCCGCGGCTATCGATTGCGGACCGCGCGGAACTCTTCTCCGTGCTCTGGGGCGGCTTTGGGAAATTCACCGATGTCTACCTTGAACTCGCGCAGGCGCTGGAGAAGCTCGGATTCGCCAAGGACGCCTACTGCTCCATCGAAGCGCTTGTTCCCCGGGACCGGAGCATCATCGACGTCGAGACTTTGCTCGGTCTTGGCAAACCCGGCCAGGAGGAGCTGCTGATACGGCCAATGAAGGGTCCGGCCGTGTCGCTCCCGCGGCCCGTCATCACGGCCTTGGCCGCCGAACTCCGCATCGCCATCTCGCAGCGGCCGTGGCCGTTCTTCGACCACACGGACCTGCTCGACTTCCCCGGTGCGCGCAGCCGCCAGAGGGTGGACCTGCAGGCCTATTTCGACGACAACCCCCAGGCGCTGAAGGACCTCTTCGTCAGGGGCAAGGTTGCCTACCTGTTCGACCGCTACGTCGCCGAGCAGGAACTCTCGAGCATGCTCCTTTGCATCAAGCCTTCGAACCAGGACGTCGCGACGCTTCCCGACATGATCGACGACTGGATCAGGGCGTCACATGGCGAGACCCCGGCCGACAGGGCGCGCGTCGAGACCGCGCTTTTCCTGGTGCTGACGATGTTCGACATGCACTTCAGCGAAAAGGCGGGCGAGGAGGGGCAGAGCCTTTCGGACCGTTTCAGCGCGCGAATGGGTTCCTCACTGACGCGGTATTTCGGGAAGGCCCACAAGTGGCCGTTCGAATGGACGCCGGGCAAGCCGTTCAACAACACCTACTGGCTGCGCAATCCCAACTTCAAGGCCGAGTTCCTGATTAGGTACCGCGGCGGCGAAGAAGTTGAGATTCTGCCCGACAAGGTCAAGAAGGTCGCCGCCATTCGCAAGGCATATCTCCAGGTCAGCGAGATCCAGCAGCATTTCCGCGATCCGGCGAAGGCGTTCGACGAAGCCCTCAGGCTGAACGACGGCGGCGTCAGTTACCTGGCGGAAAACCTCGCGGCGATCTGCCGTCCCGAGATCAAGTATGGACAGATACAGGGCCGCCTCGGGAACATCGCCCACGAGATACGCCGCGTGCTCGCTCCCTATTTCGTCGAGAGCGACATCAACAAGCGTATCGCCGAGCGTCGGGAGGTATCGGACCAAATTCTTGCGTGCCTCACCGAGACATGGGAGCGGGAGCAGTTCGGCGTGGCCATGAAGATGCTCCAGATTTCTCAGAACGGGATTTCCGAGCATCTCCACATCGAGTACGGCAACCGCATCAAGCGCCAGAACGCTCCCGAGGAGACCTCGGATGGTCGAGCCGATACCGTCGTGAAGAAGCGCGTCGCTCCGCCTCCGCGGCCCGGCGCCCCTCCCCTGCCGGGGAACAAGAAGAAGACAGTCGCCGCCACGGCGCCTTCCGGGCCGTCGGTTTCGCAAAAGGCGCTCCCCCGAGAGGCCTACCTCGCCCACTCGGCGATGCGCCACTGGCTGGACGGGCTTCTGGCGCTATCAAGGAATGACGGCGCACTCCAGGCCATTGGCTTTACCCACAAACTGGCAGGCGAGCTGATCGCCGAGCTTGCCGCGGCGGCCCGGCGCACCGGGGTCGAGGAGCAGATTGCCGACGATCTCGCCAAGCTCTCTGGAAGTTCGGTCGAGAGGTCTGACATCCTGCTCGAGAGGGCAGGTTTCCTCGCGACCAGCCGCATCAACCGTTTTGTCAGCACGCTTGGCTTCGATGGAGTGCCGGAAGAGAAGCGGCCGATGGCCCCGGACGGCACGGAGGACGGCGAGATCAGGGTATTCGCCCGCCGGCCGAACGTCACCAACTGCGACGAACTTGCCAAGGAACGGCGGAATTTCTCCTACCTGGCGCTCTCAGAGTGGATGTACGCCTTCAACCAGCTCGTTACCGACAATGTCCTCTCGGGCGAAGGCATAACGGTAAACGTCGATGAGAACGAGCGACTGAGGGCAATCCTGGAGGCTCTCAATTCGGCGCCGCCGTCAGTCGAACCTGCAAGGACGGTTCGATGATGCAGGTTCCGTTGAAAGTAGCGGAGGATGAGTCGCGCCTGTTCGGGCACGCCCTGATCGTGTTTCCACAAGAATTGGGCAGTTCCCGGCTGCTGCGGCTGTCGATCACGCGCAAGTCGGGAGACACACCGTATTTGGGCGATGGCGGGTGGCAGGCGCGGCCGGCTACCGTGGCGGCGGAGGTCGTGAACCGGACCACCGGATCGACGACGATGGTCGTAGGGCCTGAAGTCTGCGACCGAATCCCGGTCGATCTCCAGGTGAAGATCGAAGTCGATGGCCTGAACGTCTGGGGCAATGCGTTCTGGCCTCCGGTCACGCCACAACCTGGCGGATGGTCACAAGAGCTGACCGCTCCTCCCGTGGCCCTCCCTCCTCTGCCTGAACGTTTCATCGATCGGGTTCCGGTTCCGGACCCACCATTGCCACCGCCGCCGATAGCCCCTGTTGCGCAACCTATCGCGAAGCCAAAGAGCGGGTGGCGGTACCTGTATTTTGTTATTCCTCTAGCCCTTCTTCTGGCTGCAGCAGGAACCTACGGCGGCTACAGACTGGGCTGGCTGGATCCCTGGATAAATCCGCCTGAGCCCTTGGCCGCGCGTTTCGAAAGGCTGAAGCGCACGGATAAGGATGGCCACGAACTCTTCGCCTTGAGCGGCGACGCATACCGCCAGGGAAACGGAGGCATCGGCTTGCAGTCGATCAACCTTGCGATGGAACGGGGCAACCAGGACGCCAAGCTCCAGATCGCGCGCTGGTACGACCCGATCTCCTTCGATCCGGCCAAAGCGGATCGGCCTGACGCGAACAAGGCTGCCCGATACTATTTCGAGTTGGTAATAGAGGGCAAAGCGGAAGCCAAGGATTTGCTCCGTTCACTTTGTGCCAAAAACGCAAGCTCCCCTCAGGATCCTACGTTCAACGGGTTCCTGACGAACACCTATTGCGAGGGGACCTTGGAATGACAACCAGGAACGGCATGGCTCGGCAACTCGCCGCTTGCGAAGCCATCGGAGGACAGAGGCAAATGCGGAAGAACGGTTTGTGGCTTGCCGTCGGGGCCGTAGCGGCGTTGGCGTTCCTGGGCGCATCCGGGCAATTAGCTGCCCAAAGCGCAACGGAGGACGAGCTCTTCATTTATCCGGACACGCTCCTACTCGGGATTGCGAGCGCAGAGTTTCCCAAGCCGCTCGAAGAATGCCGAAAGCTGTGCGTGGGGCGTTCGGGTTGCATGGGCGTCGACATTTCCCCGAAGAACGAATGCCACATGTACGCCAGCATAACCGGGGGGCGGCAGGATACGGGGTCAACAGCCCAGACGCGCAGCCTGATCCCGAACTACCGCGAGCCACTCAACCCGCCACTCGCAGCCAGGCTAGAGAAACTCAAGCCGACAGACTCGGACGGCCACGAACTCTTCGCCCTGAGCAAAGAGGCCTTCGATCGCCACAACCGCGACGTCGGCATGCAGGCGATCAACCTCGCCATGCAGAGAGGCAACCAGGACGCCAAGCTCGAAATCGCACGCTGGTACGACCCGCGAACGTTCGCGCAGGACCGCGTGGACGCCGCCGACGCCAACAAAGCTGGCAGGTCCTATTTCGAGCTCGCTCTGGAAGGCAATTCGGAAGCGAGCAAGCTGCTCACCTCACTTTGCCAGGATGTCGGCGACAGCAATTCGAGCCATGCCGCGGCCTACCAAAGCTTCCTTCGGACTACCTACTGCGAGGGGTCGATCAACCCCTGACCCAGTGCCTGCGCATTGGTGATGAATTTGGGCAATCGGGGAAATTGAGGGGATGCAGCTAAGTAGTCGGGGCCGCGCGCGCATGGCGGGAATCGCTGTCGCGCTGCTATTCCTTACACTTGCAGGTTCTGGGATTGCACCAAAGGTGTCGGCTGAAGGCCAGCCGGATTTTTGGGACTATCCTGGGACAGCGCTAGAGGGAGGCACCAGCGCGGAGTTCGAACGGCCTTTGGACGACTGCCGGAGACTTTGCCGGGAACGTTCGGGTTGCGCGGGCTTCGACCATTCGTCAGTCACCAATATCTGCCGCCTATTCACCGGTATCGGCTCGGCTCAGCCCAACACGCTCTCTACCGCAGGCACCCGGAACCGGATTCCGGGCTACAGCGATCCGCGCAACGCCGAGTCCTGGTATTACGCGGCCTACAGCGGCGTCGACCTTTTTGGAGGCGACCTCGTCCCGAAAGGCATGCCCGCGCCCAATGCGGAAAACTGCCGGGCGACATGCGACAGCCAGAACTCGTGCCGGGCCTTCACCTATAACCTCGAGGCCAACCGCTGCTTCCTGAAATCGGGTTTCGATTTCGTGCAAACCTACGCGCTGGGGTGGTCCGGCCTCTACTTCAAGGCTGGCCCCGCGGCCCCTCCCCCAAACCTGACCGTAGGATGGGAACTCTTCACGACGAGCGCGTTCATCGGAGACAGCGCGGAGACATACGCGGCCTCGTATGAAGAATGCATGCAGCAATGCAGCTCGAACGGCCAGTGCGGCGGCTTCACATGGGCCAACGCGCGGCCGAACCGATGCTACCTGGTCTACAGCTCGAACCTCTATCCGGTGCGCAGAAAAGGCATGACCTCGGCGCGGAAAAATAGCCGGACGGTCCAGCCTGACTTCGTTCGCCCCGTCAGCCCAAGGAATTGAATATGTCGCGGTGGATCGCAACCTTCATAGCTGCCGCATGCACACTCCTTGGCATTTCCGCACCTCTGCGAGCTGACCCGGCGCCGGAAGCCCACCTGCGGACGGCCAACCTGCACCGCGCCGTCGAAGATGGCAGACTGCGCCAAATGATCGGACAGATGGTGCTGGTCGGCTTCGTCGGCGACAGTCCCGACGACGACGGATACAAGCGGGTCGTCAAACAGGCAGAGGCAGGTGAAATAACTGGCGTCATCTATCTGGGACGCAACATTTCGAGCCTTGAGGCCGTTCGGCAACTGAACAAGGGTTTGCAGCAATACGCCACGGCCCCCCTGCTTGTCGCCATCGATCAGGAGGGGGGCCGCATCCAGAGGCTTACCGGCGAGGTCGGGTTCAGGGAGGTGCCAAGCGAGGCGACCGTGGCAAAGACCATGAGTCCCGACGAGGCCAGCGTGGTTTACCAGGACCTCGCTTCAGATCTCTCAAGCCTGGGATTCAACCTCAATCTGGCCCCGGTCGTCGACCTCAACGTCAACCCGGCGAATCCCATCATCGGCAAGCTTGGCAGGAGCTTTTCCGCCGATCCGCAGAAAGTTGAAGCGTACGCCAGGGCTTTTATCGAAGCGCATCGCGCGAAGGGAGTGCTAACGGCCCTGAAACACTTCCCTGGACATGGCTCCAGCACCAAGGACAGCCACAAGGGTATTGCAGACGTCACCAAGACATGGAGCGACAAGGAGCTTCTGCCTTATAAGGGCCTGATCGCGTCGGGGGACGTCGACATGGTCATGGCCGCGCACGTGATAAACGCGAAGCTGGCCTTCTCCCCCGATATCCCCGCCTCGCTGTCCCGTGCGACGCTGACCACGCTTTTGCGCGACAACATGCACTTCAAGGGCGTGGTCATCAGCGATGACATGCAGATGCAGGCCATCACCGACAACGTCAGCTTCGAGGACTCGGTGCTCCGGGCGGTCATGGCTGGCAACGACATCCTGATTTTCGCCAACGACAAACACCCTGACCCGGCCATCCCGGAAAAGGTGGCCGCGATCCTTTCCGAGGAAGCGCAGCGGAATCCCGAAATGCTCGATCGCATCAAGACATCCTATGAAAACGTGATGCGCCTGAAAAGGAAGCTAGGATCGGCCGTTTCCCAGGAGACGACCGTGGTGAGGGAGCGATAGCGACCAGGCATGCGAAGCATGTTGGCGTTTGGCATCACGCGCACGACCGCAAGACTTCTCTTTGCGGTGGCAGTCGCCGCCGTCCTGACTACTGGAGCCAGGCTTGCGGACGCACAGGCCGACAGCGGGTTCTTCGACTATCCGCAGACCACGCTCGATGGAGAGATCAGCGCGAACATGGCCGTCCCCCTGGAGCACTGCAAGGAGATCTGCTCCGAGCGTTCGGGCTGCCTGGGATTCGATTACTCGCACGAGGCGGGCATCTGCAGGCTATTCAAGACTATCGCCAGGGCGACGGCGAACGCCTCGCGCTCGGCCGGGACCCGGAGTGTTGTCCCGGGCTACCGTGCGCCGTCCAACCCGCCCCCGAACGACGCGGCGGCCACGCTGCTCAGCCGCTCCTGGCAATGCGCGCCTGCGCGTGAGAACTCCAACAAACTGCACCTGTCGTGGAGCGTGCTTTTCGACCGCGGCTGGCGAAAGACCGACAGCGAAGCCGCTTTCGTCGACAGACGGACCCAGACTGTCCGAAACACCGATGCTAACATCGTCACGACGCTTTCGCTGGAGGCAACGTTCCAGGTGGATTGGTCTAGGCTCGGGACGGTCGAAATCGACCGAAACGTAGTCACCCTTCAATGCGTCAACGATGACAGCTGCATCCGCTCGCTTGTATCGACCAGCCTGTCGACCGACTGTCGCGGCTTTTGCGGCGGCCAACCCTGGACCACCGAAGCCAGCATCAGCCACCAGACGCTTCGGTTCTGCAACGCCGATGCGGCATTGAACGCAACGGTCGCGCTACGCCAGCTCAATCCCAGAGTGACGGTCTCCTCGGCTAAACCCCAGGAACGCCGTGATCCACCCCTGGTGTGCTGGATCACCGATCCGACTGGCACCCCGCTCAACGTCAGGAACAGGCCCTTTGGAGATCTGACCGGAGAGGTCCTCCAGAATTCCAGGTCCATCAAGGTGACCCAGTTCTCCTGGGATTCGAGAGGGCATCCATGGGCAGCCGTTCCGGGAGGCTGGTCGAGTGCGAAGTACATGACGTGCCAAGCGCCCGACCCCTACGAATGAAGTCTTTGGAAGGGGGCAGCCCATGAAATGGAAATCATCCGAAACCCTTGTCGGCCTTCTCGTCTTGACGGTGGCCCTATTCCCGCTTTCGCACCGCGTTCCGGCCTTTCCGCGATTGATTGCAAGCCTCGTGCTGCTCATAGGGGGGCATAATCTCGTTGGCTGGGTGCTAGGTCATATGGAGAATGCAAGTTTCGCACACTGGTGGGCTGCAATCAGCCTATTCCTGATCGCGATCTATTTGGGGATGCGAGCTCGTGACGTTGCAACCAATGACGAAAGTTCCCCCTTTCTGAGGATGCGACTGGTCGCCCGATGGAGATGGAAAGCCCTGTTCTGCGTAGGGCTGACACTTCTGCTTGTGGTCCTCCTGGCAACTCGGCGATAAAGGCAACTTGAATGCGACTGACCAAGAACCGACAAGCCAGGCTTCTTTTCAGCGTCGCCTTTGCCGCCGCTGCTCTTTGGCCTGGAATCCGGACAGCGGGCGCGCAGTCGACCGACGTCTTCTTCGACTATCCGCAGACCATGCTGAACGGACCCGTCAGCGCGACGGTCACCATCCCTGTCCTCGAGTCCTGTCGGAGGCTCTGCTCCACGCGTTCCGGATGCATCGGCTTTGACTATTCGTCGCCCGGGGGCCTCTGCAGGCTCTTCTCGGCCGTCGTCGGCGCGAGAGACAGCCAAGATCACACGGCGGGCGCCCGCAGCCTGATCCCAGGCTACCGTCCACCGACCAACCCGCCTGCGCCGCCCGTACCGGTGCCCGAGGTGGTCGCCGTTCAAGCGCCCCCAGTCAGTTTCTCGCGTTTCCTCAACAGGGACCTCACGGGCGGTTCGATCGCCTCCATGGCAGCACAGGACGCCGATCAGTGCGAAGCGATTTGTCGAACTACGGGTCCCTCCTGCCGGGCCTACACTTATGACGCCTGGAACAGGAAGTGCTTCCTGAAAGGCGAGACTGGCCAGCTCCTGATGAACGCCCGCGCCACCAGCGGAGTCGTTTCAGACCTTGGCGCGCCGAGCTCGTCGGGCGCGCCCGTGCACATGGAATACTTCAACAGCAAGGCCTTTTCCGGAAACGGCTTCCGTGTCCTGGCGTCACCGAACCGGGACGCTTGCGCAAACGAATGCTGGAACGTCGAACAGTGCGTGGCGTTCGGATTTACCGTTTCGCAAAGGCGTTGCGTCCTCTTCGACCAGCCGGGCGAATATTTCAGCAGCCGGGGCACCGACAGCGGCGCGAAACGCCAGAACTGAGTTATTCCATAAGGATAGGCTAGAACTCCGTGAAACAGCTTCCTGTCTGGTTGCAGCCGGCTTGAGTCACCCCCTGGACGGTCTGGTAACAGCTGCAGTTGCAGAGATTGAGGATCGGATACCCTCGCGGACAGCACCATACCTGGCCCGACTGCGCACAGGATGAGAAGCCGCAGTTCATTTTCCCGGGACATTCGCCCATGGCTGCTGCCAGTCCCGGAAGGGCTGTGGCGAGCGTCGCCCCCGCAACGGTTTTCAGGAAAAGGCCTATGAGGGCCCGGCGACTGAATGTTCTCGGCTTGTCCAAACCGTCTTCATCCTGACGCGGACTGCGGGCGTAAGTCGCCGCCCGCAGCCCGAAGACGACGATGTGAATAATCCACAGAGCCGTTGCCGCGCTTGCGAGGCTGACGACCGCCAGCGTAAGCGCTGGAAACGATCGCTCGAACCCTGCGGTGATTACTATGGCGCCAGACACCAATGCCATGGCTGCAACGAATGATTGGCGCATGCACTTTTGGCATTGACCTATCCGATAGAGAAACCCCAACGGCGGAGCGAGACTGACAGATTGCGGTTTCATGGTGCTTCCCTCTTGTTGCGCCTTTACGCGCTCGTCATAGGCCGAGCGCACAGTCTAATTGATGCGTCGCACGGGCGGGCAAACTATATTAGCGAAGTCGAAGATGCGCATATCCCAAATAGGGGATGCCTTCGTCCCGAGATTTTTTCGGCATTGGTTAGGCAGCAGAGCCAGCAGGTCTAGCAGGCTTCTCTGATTGGGGTTGTTGAGGTCAAGCTCCTGTTGCGTTTTTTTCGGACCGTGTCGCCCCGCGGGTCACTCGCTTCTCTTCGCGGTCGGCGCAGGGCCGCCGCATGATGTTGGGGTGGACGGCCCCCGCACGGCATCGATGTGCCAGAATGAGGTCGTTACAGATCTCAAGCAAAGGGAGACCGTCCGTGGAACAAATTATTCGCATTGGCATCGACACGTCAAAACACATCTTCCAGCTCCATGGTGTGAACGCAGCTGAGGAGCCGGCGCTGCGCAAAAAACTGCGGCGCAAGGAGGTGGTGGCGTTCTTTGAGAAGCTGCCGTCGACAGTGGTTGCGATCGAAGCGTGCGGGGGCTCGCACCACTGGGCACGCCTGCTGCAGTCGTTTGGGCATGAGGTGAAGCTGATCCCTCCTCAATATGTCAAACCGTACGTCAAGCGCGGCAAGAACGATGCGGCCGATGCCGAAGCGCTGTGCGAAGCGATGAGCCGGCCGACGATGCGGTTTGTGCCGGTCAAGACCGCTGAACAACAGGCGGCATTAATGCTGGTTGGCCTGCGCGACCGGCTGATCCGCAATCGCACACAGCTCGCCAATGCGATCCGCGGCTATGCGGCAGAATACGGGCTGATCGCTGCCAAGGGGATGTGCAAGATCGAACCGCTGCTCGAGCGTATCGCGGCAGATAAGACGCTACCGGATTTGGCGCGGGAGCTGTTCGCGCTCCATGCCAAGGAATATGCGCAGCTGCAAACACATCTGAAAGACGTCGACGCCAAATTATGGCGTCGATTTGCTGATCGACTATCTGGCTCTTTAGCAGGTTCACGATGTGCCGGCGTGCATCTTCGAAACTGTTGTCGGAACGCTTGATGACACGAACCAAGTGGTAGCCATAGAGCGTCTTGATAGGGTGGGAGATCTCGTTCTCCTTGAGATCGGCGATGCCCTGGGCGATCTCCGGCAGCAGATTGCGCGACGCCGTTTCCGGCAACAGACCGCCATCGCTCTTAGAGTCGTCGTCATACGAATAGCATTGAACGAGTTCGGCAAAGTTTTCCCCCTCCAGGAGCTGCTTTCGCAGCTGCTCGGCTTCCGCCCGAGCGTCGTCCTCTGCCATATCCTTTCGCCCGACGTTCCTGGCGCTCTCGGCGCCGTGGTAGCCGATCACCAGATGCTGTAGCGTATAGTCCACGAAGTCACTGACATGCTCGTCATAGTAGCGCCTCACTTCTTCATTCCCGACTTGCGTGCGCTGATACAGGTCGTTCTTGGCGGCATTCGCCATGACCCCCTCGCGGACCCATGCGAGCCGCTGACGAATGTCCGCATCCTGGTCCAGGTGGCGGGATTCGGCCAGCTGCGCGAGCAGGTGCATGTCGGCATAGCGCTTGGCGAATACGTCAGGTTCGGCAGCCGCCTCCTCCTTCACCTGCGGCGGAGTATCCAACATGAGGCGCTGGAACTGGGAGGCGGTCCATCGTTCGTGGCCAATCGAAAGAACGATGGGGTCGTCGTCCGAGGATAGGGCCGTGAGGGGGACGGTCGTCAGCGGCAAGGACAGAAGGGCGGCGGCGTAGACGCGTTTGAAGGGCATAAAATGACCTTATGCGTGTAGATTCTGATTACAAAATCCGGCGCACCGCCCGTCGTCGGCGGTGCGTCGGCGCATTATTCCATGGCCTTTTTGTCTCCGCGCAGACCCTTCGCGGCGAGATCATCGATCATCTTGCCGGCTTCATCCGTTGTGATGAAATCGAAGGCCTTCCAGCCTTTGCCGTAAAGAAACGACCAATCCCAACGGTCGACGGTGCCATCCCCGAAGGCCAACGACCAGAGCCGGTAGCAGCACTGTCCGGTGTTCATGAAAAAGGCGCGGTTGTGACCATCGCCGTCCCACGCTCCGGGATCGGCAATGGGATTGAAGATGCCGACCGGCTTACGGGATTGGCCCACCAGATTGTAGGCGTTCTGCAACCGGCCGTTCTTCATGTTGAGGTTGACTTCCATGCCGAGCGTGTAGTCCTTAGTCAAATAGTTCTTTTCGATCTCGATTAGGTTGTGGAATTTGTCCAGCATGTTGTTCGTCAGCAAAGGAATTCCGAGGAACGGCTCCTGACTGTTGTCGTTATGCGGATCGGCGTACTTGAATAGGTCCGCCTCGAGATCGGCCGGGTTGGGATAGGTGGAGACGTTGAACTTCACCGCCACCCAGTTTCGCGCCAGCGAGCCATGGCTATCCCGGTGGTTGTTCATCAGCCGCCAAACTTCTTGCATGGAGCCGCGGTCCTTTACGTCCAGCACAACAATGCCGCTGGTCTGTTTGCTCCGGTAGCTATCGAGTAGCTGTGTGAAAGTGGGAATGTGCTGGCTGTCCAACCGGCTCCGGTCGGGAGAGAGCAGATAGTGGTGCTCAAGGTCGCCGTACCAGTCGATCTGGTTTACGTATGGGTTGTAACCCTCTGGCTGGTCGTGGCTTTGCGCTGAGGGATCGAACTTGGGCTGACCGGTGCCCTGATATATGTCCGTAGTGCGTCCCAGGGTGTAATCGTGCATCAGGATGGGAACGCCATCGCGGGTCATTTTAATGTCGACTTCGACGGCCTCGAAGCCGTTGTGCAGCGCGCCGATTACGGCATCGATCGAGTTCTCCGGCTGGCCGGATGCATAGCTGACATTGGCACCGCAGGAGTTGGACGGCCCTTTGTGATCGCCCCACCAGCCACGATGGGCGATAACGATCGCCATGTTGCGTTTGGTGTTGAGGTTCTTCCAAACGTCGAGAATCTTGTAGTTCTGGTATACGCACGTCCGGGGGACATCAGCAGCGGACGCCTCAGGTGCCAAAGCGGCGTCTGTCGATAGCAGCAGCAAGCTACTTACGGTGCGTAGCATCGACTTGTTATTATTGTAACGCTTCATGAGTTAGACATCCAGTTTAAGAGTGGACCCGAGCGAAATCTACAAGGGGATCTCCGTCAGCGATGCGTTGCATGCCACGCGACGTAAATAAGCTGAAGTCCCTCACCATTTCGGCGGTACATGATCGGAAATACGTTTGCCCACCACATTGTTTCTCCTAGGCTGGCAGCTCGGCGGGTCGGCCAACGTTGCGTCTTCGCTGGCAGCTCTCTTGCAGCCACAAATCGCAAAACCCATGCCAGTTTCCTGACTTGGCTCGGAACATAATTTTCGCACTGCTCTTCAGCTACTTATGTCAGGGCGAAACAAGAGAATGGCCAAATATACTTTTGTCGGGGATCAAACAAATCCGACAAGGTCGAAGCGCGTTATTTGTGCCGTATCCGTGGGCCTCGTCGGGGCCGTGCCCCCGCGGCAATCCCTGGTACGCTCACCGCCGGGTCGGTTTTCAACGGAAAAATCAAGCCGAGGCCACGCTGACGATCAGCAGGTTGAACCCTTTTCAGCGGTCGGATCGCATAGTGCTTGAAAGCGGCGACGGCATCATTTCTCTGTCAGCAAGGAAGTTCCCCAAGGTGGTGCAAAGGCTTCTGTCCGATGGCAGTTGCCCTGCTGCATTGAAACCAAGGAGTCCGACCGCACGCGATGCTCAAAGCCAAGCGCGACACTTCTTCAACAGATGGGGTGATTGGGATCTCGCCCGGGCCCAGATGCGGGCGGCTGCTCCTGTCGGGATGTTAGAATGGAGCGCCACCAACATCGCGGGAGGAGCAGCCGTACTCCGGGCGACCCGTCACGCTGAATTTCCCTGGCGACTGGCTGCGGGAGGGCGAGTAGTCGATTCAATTATCAAAATATACCGAGACCCGCGCAGCTGAGAAGCGACCGATGCTGTAGTCGATCGGGGTTTGGTCGATCATTTTCACACTTTCCACTTCAAGGATGGGTTCGGTCTTTGGCTGTTCGAGCCGTCTGGCTTCTTCAGACGAGGGCAAGCGCGCTTCTATGTGACAATGAGTACGACGCGTATTTTCGTATCCAAAGAGCCGATAGACTTCAGTGATGCAGGAAAAACTCGAGATCCGATTGAGTGCATCTGGAAAAAGGCGCAAAGGCAAGTGATGCCGCGAAACTGAGATCGTCAGATCGCTTGCCTTACCAACCGTATCGATGACGAGGACGGGCTCACCTATCGGTATCTGCAGTCGATTTGCGATTTCCGTAGAGGCAGACACCTCAAACTTCGCAAGAATCTCTACCGCGGGCTCCAAGCTCGCGTCGCGAAGGTTAGCCATAAAGGAAGACCCGGCGCCAAGTCCGTACTGAATCCGACGCTCTACGAAGGCGCCACGTCCACGTTCAATACGCAGCACGCCCTTATTTTGTAGTTCTCCCAATGCCCGCCGGACCGTTGTCCTGGTAACGCCAAAATGAGGCGCAAGCACATTTTCGCCCGGCAGCTTTTGCCCAACCCTGAAAGCGCCGGAATCGATTTCCTTCAGGAGTGTCAGTTCGATCTGCCTCCACCGCGGCAGCTCGTTCATCAACTCGTGGCTCATCTCATTCATTCGTTTCTCTTTCGAATAGTCATCTCACTGTCATGAAACTGTGCGATCTGCACCGCCATGTTGACATGTCTGAACATGTTTGGCTATCTTATCCCGCGCAGGCACAATCGACAACCATGGATTTCGTAGCATGGCAACCAAACCGAGCCCAGCTGTCTTCCTCGAGGCTAGCCGGCGGCAACCTCACAGAATGACGGCTGAAAACTTGATCCATGGAGAGCTCGATGAGCGGTTGTTCCACGCCGACAGGCTGTCGCGGAAGGACCTAACCCGCCTAACAATTTTATTCCCATCGGCCGACAGGCTCGGGTCGTTTGCTGTCGCCAAACAAGTTGAGGGTGACAGCCAATGAGCTTGCAACTTAGCAATGCACGGATCGTCCAGGAAGATCGCGTTACCGAAGGCGCCCTGGAAATCCATGACGCAATGGTGTCTTCCATTGGCGCTGCAACGACGGGCCGGATCAATGTGCTCGATTGCGAGGGCGACTTCCTGCTGCCCGGCCTGATCGACCTGCACACCGACAATGTTGAGCAGTTCATGCACCCGCGGCCGGGCGTTCAATGGCCTATACCACTCGCCGCCTTGCTTGCACATGATTGGGAGTTGCTCGGCGCCGGCATCACGACCGTGCTTGATGCGCTGTCGCTGGGCGACTACGACAGCGGCCGCGCCCGCACTGCCATGCTGAACGAGGTGATCAACGGACTGACGACGGCGCGCGCCGCCGGTCTCCTCAAGATCGATCATTATTTCCATTTTCGTTGCGAGCTGTCAGACTCGGCCCTGCTGCCATTGGTCGAACGGCACATCGATAATCCCGGGCTGAAGCTGATCAGCATGATGGATCACACGCCGGGCCAGCGGCAGTGGCATAATCTGACGCTCTATCGGGAGTGGCGCGCCAAGAAGAACGCCCGGGTCTGGACCGAGGACGAGTTCGCGCTCTACATCGCCGAACGCCGAGACCATCAGCAGCAATATGTACCGCAGAGCCGTTCGACGATCGGATGCCTCTGCCGCGAGCACAATATTCGCATCGCCAGTCACGACGACACGACGATCGGAAACGTCGAAGAATCTCACAGCGACGGCATCACGATCAGTGAGTTTCCAACCACCCTCACAGCGGCACGGCGCGCCCGTGAACTCGGCATGCAGATCGTCATGGGTTCGCCGAACATCATTCTTGGCGGCTCGCATTACGGCAATGTCAGCGCAATGGAACTTGCCGACCACGGTCTGCTTGACGTGCTGACCTCCGACTACGTGCCGGGAAGTCTGCTTCATGCCGTATTCGCGCTGGCGGCCAAAGGCTTCGATCTCCCGGAGGCGGTTGCCATGGTGACGAAAAATCCCGCCGACTTGCTTGGCTTTACTGATCGCGGCCGCATCGCTCCTGGTCTGCGCGCCGACCTGATCCGCGTGCGCCTCGTCGACGGAGTGCCGGTGATCCGCAACATTTGGGTCGCTGGAAAACAATATCTCTAACGACGCCAAAAGGAAGACAACTGATGAACTCGAAAATGGAGATGCAAGCCGAGTCGGTTGCCATTGCAAAGCGCTCCGAATGGCTCGGGATTTTGTCCCGCAGTGTTGGCAGCGAGCTTAAGGCCTTGGCGGCCGACTTGGTGCGCGGCGTGATCTTTGAATGGCTTCGCACTCCCAATGTCGGCCTGGTGATGGTTCGGGGCCGTGCCGGTGGGACGGGAAATGTGTTCAACCTCGGCGAGATGACGGTCGCCCGCGCCTCGGTCCAACTCAAAGAGGGGACGGTTGGCCACGGTTACGTCCAGGGACGTGACAAGCGCCAGGCAGAACTGGCAGCCATCGTCGATGCGCTGTTGCAGCAACCGGACCGCCATGACGAGATCATAACCAAGGTAATCGAGCCGCTGCGCCAAAAAGCCGAAGTGCGGCGGATGGAGAAAAGCCGCAAGGCCGCATCCACCAAAGTCGATTTCTTCACCATGGTGCGCGGGGAGGATCTGCCGTGACAGTCCAATCTGGTACGTTTGCCGAGGGCGCCGTGTCGTCCGCCGGCGTTTCATTGAAACCAGGCTTTGTTGATCCGGTCTTCGACGCCCAAGCCGTGTTTCGTGCCGCTCTGCTTGCGACAGCGTATCCCGGTCGCGTCGTGCCGCTCGACCGGACGCTGACCGCGCCGCGGCCCTTCTCGTCGGCAACCGCTGCTCTCTGCCTATCACTGATGGATTTCGAAACACCGGCCTGGCTCGACAATAGTCTAGATTGTGGCGAGCT
Source organism: Mesorhizobium japonicum MAFF 303099 (assembly GCF_000009625.1). Taxonomy (NCBI): domain Bacteria; kingdom Pseudomonadati; phylum Pseudomonadota; class Alphaproteobacteria; order Hyphomicrobiales; family Phyllobacteriaceae; genus Mesorhizobium; species Mesorhizobium japonicum. The sequence continues at coordinate 134,362 of NC_002679.1, read as the reverse complement.
GACCGCATGGCTTCGTTTTCATTGCAGCCTGCCGCTGACCGAGACTGCTGGAGAAGCTCGCTTCGCCATCGTTTCCGATCCAGCGAACCTGCCGCGCCTCTGCGAACTCCACCCAGGCGATGCCGAATATCCCGACCGCTCGACGACGCTCATCATTCAGGTCCCTTCCTTTACCGATGGCCCGACAACGACCTGGACCGGTCCAGGTGTCAACGGAAGCATTCCAGTCGGTATTGCGGGACTGCCGTTCTGGTTCTGGGCGGACTGGGATCTCAACAGCGAACTTTATCCGCGGGGCATCGACGTGGTCTTCACATCGGGCAACGCCGTGATCGGTCTGCCACGTACAATCAAGGTGGAGGCTTAATATGTATGTTGCCGTCAAAGGTGGCGAGCAGGCCATCCTCAATACTCACAAACTGATCTCTGAGACGCGTCGAGGCGATCCCGAGATCGCTGAACTGACGCTGCCCCAGATCAGCGAGCAGCTTGGGCTCGCCGTGGATCGTGTCATGGCTGAGGGCTCGGTATACGACCGCCAACTCGCCGCACTAGCGCTCAAGCAGGCGCAAGGGGATGCAATGGAGGCGATCTTCCTTCTTCGTGCCTATCGCACCACACTGCCGCGCATCGCCGTGTCGGAACCGATCGATACATCCAGAATGGCGATCCGCCGGCGCATCTCGGCTACATTCAAGGACCTTCCCGGCGGCCAGGTGCTTGGCCCAACCTACGACTATACCCACCGTCTGCTCGACTTCGCGCTTACAGCGGAAGGTCTTGAGCGGGTGCGGGCGGTCCCGGCCGCCGAGCCGCTCGACCAGAGCGTCCCGCGCGTCGTTGACCTTCTCGATGACGAAGGCGTGATCCAGGAAGAGAATGATGACGATCAGGAGGAGGTCTTCGATCTAACCCGCCAGCCGAAGAGCTTTCCGGCCGGCCGCGACCAGCGGCTGCAAAATCTGGCACGCGCCGATGAGGGTTTTCTGCTCGGCCTCGCCTACTCGACCACGCGCGGTTACGGCTTCAACCATCCATTCGTTGGCGAACTCAGGCTCGGAGAAGTGACTGTCGAAATCGTTCCCGAAGAACTCGGGTTCCCCATCGTGGTCGCGGAGGTCACCGTCACCGAATGCCAGATGATCAACAGCTTCCGAGGAAGCGCTGAGCAGCCCCCGCAATTCACGCGCGGCTATGGTCTCACTTTCGGTCATAATGAAGGCAAGGCTATGTCCATGTCGCTGGTCGATCGAGCGATGCGTGCCCGGGAACTCGGCGAAGACGTACGTTACCCGGCCCAGGACGAGGAATTCGTCCTCTCACACACGGACAATGTCGAGGCCAACGGGCTCGTAACCCACTACAAGCTGCCGCACTACGTCGACTTCCAGGCGGAGCTGCAGCTCGTGCGGCAATTGCGGGCGGAATATGAAGCTGCCCGCGCAGCCGCACAGACGAGGGAGGCTGCAGAATGAGGAGTATCACCACAAATTATAGCGACGACGGCTATAACTTCGCTTTTCTCGATGAGCAGACCAAACGGATGGTCCGTCGGACGCTGCTTAAAGCCCTCTCTATCCCTGGATATCAAGTACCATTCGGTGGTCGTGAGATGCCGCTCGCCTCTGGCTGGGGCACCGGCGGGATTCAGATTACGGCAAGCGTCCTTGGCCCGAACGATCGCCTGAAGGTGATTGACCAAGGCGCAGACGACACCACCAACGCCGTCTCCATCCGCCGCTTTTTCCAGACGGTCGCCGACATATCCGTCACCGAATCCACCGAGGAAGCAACCATCATTCAGACGCGCCACCGTGTGCCGGAAGCACCGCTTACGGAAGGCCAGATCCTCGTATATCAGGTTCCGGAACCTGAGCCTTTGCGGAAGCTGATCCCGCGCGAGAGCGAAACTCGCAAAATGCATGCCTATGCCGAGTACGGCGCCATGCAGGTGACGCTCTATGAGAACATCGCCCGTTTCGGCCGTATCGCCAAGACGTACGACTATCCGGCGATGATCAATGGCAGGTTTCTCATGTCGCCATCGCCGATCCCGAAGTTTGATAATCCAAAAATGGCAAACAACCCCGCAATTCAATTTTGGGGAGCGGGCCGAGAAAAACGTATCTATGCCGTGCCGCCCTACACTTCCGTCCGCAGCCTCGATTTCGACGACCATCCGTTCGAGGTGCAGACCTGGCAAGGATGCTGCGCACTTTGTGGGTCAACCGTGAGCTACCTCGACGAGGTGATCACCGACGACAAGGGGTCGCGCATGTTCGTCTGCTCCGACACCGATTTCTGCAACACTCGTCAGGCCCAGGCTGCGGCACAACCGAACAGCGCCGGAGGGGAGTCATGACCATGAATGCGATCCCCAAGCTCGCCCCGAAACCGGCCCTCCTCGACGTCGTCGGTCTGTCAAAGTCCTATGGTGGGCAGATTGGGTGCCGCGATATTTCGTTCACGATCCGGCCCGGTGAGGTGCTTGGCATCGTCGGCGAAAGCGGCTCCGGAAAGTCGACGCTTCTTGCCTGCCTGGCAGGTCATTTGCCGCCCGATACCGGTACCGTCACCTATGACATGCGTGGCCGCGGTCCAGTGGACATCCTGACACTATCTGAACCCGAGCGCCGGCGGCTTGCACGCACTGACTGGGGCATCGTGCATCAGAACCCCCGCGATGGGCTGAGGATGGATGTAAGCGCCGGCGGCAATATCGGCGAGAGGCCGATGGCCATCGGCGCCCGGCATTACGGCAACATCCGGGCCGAGGCGCAGGACTGGCTGCAGAAGGTCGAGATCGACCTTGGTCGCACCGATGACCAACCGCGCACCTTCTCCGGTGGCATGCAGCAGCGCCTGCAGATCGCCCGCAACCTGGTCACACGGCCGCGCCTGGTCTTCATGGACGAGCCGACCGGCGGTCTCGACGTCTCGGTGCAGGCTCGCCTGCTCGATCTCCTGCGTGGGCTGGTGCGTGAACTCGGCATCGCCGCCATCATCGTCACCCACGATCTTGCCGTCGTGCGCCTGCTCGCCGACCGATTGATGGTCATGCAACGCGGTCGCGTCATCGAACAGGGTTTGACCGACCAGGTGCTGGACGACCCCCATCATCCCTACACACAGCTGCTCGTCTCCTCTGTCCTGCAAGTTTAAGACAAAAAGGACATCCCATGACCATTCGATTGCACGCCAAGGGTCTTGCCAAGACCTTCACGCTCCACACCCAGGGCGGCACCATCCTGCCCGTCTTCGACAATATTGAGCTTGCCGTAAAGGCCGGCGAATGCGTCTGCCTGCACGGACCATCCGGTGCTGGCAAGTCGACGCTGCTGCGCTCGCTCTATGCCAACTACAAGCCGGACGCCGGTAAGATCCTCGTCCAGCACATTGGCGACACCGTCGATCTCCTGGCTGCCGAACCCTGGGAAGTGGTTGAAATCCGCCGCCGCACCATCGGCTATGTCAGCCAGTTCCTGCGTGTGATTCCAAGGGTGCCGACGCTGGATATCGTCGCCGAGCCGGCGATCGTGAACGGCGTTCCCCCGGAGAAAGCGCATGCCGCTGCCCGCGCCCTGCTGTCGCGGCTGCGCATCCCCGAGCGTCTTTGGTCTCTAGCCCCTGCCACCTTCTCCGGTGGCGAGCAGCAGCGCGTCAACATCGCCCGCAGCTTCATCGCCGACTATCCAGTGCTGCTGCTCGACGAGCCGACGGCCTCGCTCGACGCAACCAACCGGCAGACAGTCATCGAACTGATCAACGAAGCCAAGGCACGCGGTGCTGCCATCGTCGGAATCTTCCACGACGAGGAGGTGCGCGAGGCTGTCGCGGACAGGTTATTCGAAGTTACACCTCGCTCGCCGGAATGGACGGCGCGTTCGATACCGGAGCCAACCCGCGCGTGAAAGCGCGATCGGGCACCGCAGAAGCTCGTTCGTCAGTGATTCCGTTTTGTCGAGCGTCTCTGTCCCCGTTTGTCATTCGACTGTCATTCTATCATGCGAACGCTCTTATGTAGACATGTCTAACCAAGTTGCGAAGATCAGCTTCTGCTAACTTGACAATGGAGGGTAGCGCACCATGAATATGACTCGCCGAAATTACCTTAAGGTGATGAGTGCCATTCCACTGCTTGGCACAATCGCTCCGCGAATTGCCAACGCACAGCCCCGAACCGATTTGATCATTGCGGTTCAGGATAATCCGCCTCAACTCGATCCCCTCAGGCTCACTACGAACATCACATATCGTCTTGCGGCAAGCATCTACGACACGCTGATCCGTATCGATTACCTTAACGGCGAGCGCCTGGTGCCGGGCCTTGCGGAGTCTTGGCACCAGGTCGATCCACGCACCTGGGATGTTGTCATCCGCAAAGGGGTCCACTTCCATGATGGATCGGTGATGACCACCGAAGACGTTGCCTTTACGTTCGGACCGGAACGCATGTTGACGGAGGGCCTTCCGGGTCAAAGCATATCCCGGCAGTTTTTCAGCGTGCTGGAAAAGGTGGCCGCCGTCGACGAAAGCACTGTGCGTTTCGTAACCAAAGAGGCTGATCCCCTTTTCGAATTCAGGCTGTCCAACTGGACAAGTCAGATCATCAGCAAGGCTGCGTTCCAAAAGGCTGGAAACTGGGATAAATGGGCGCTATCACCGGTCGGCACCGGCCCTTATCGCGTCGCTGAAGTCAAGGCTGGCGATCGAATCCGACTGGTCGCGCATGACCAATACTGGGGCGGCCAGCCTCCGTTCTCTTCGCTGACTTTCAAGGTCATGCCGGAAGCGGCAAGCCGCGTCAACGCGCTCGCGGCGGGCGACGCCCACATCATCACGGAAGTTACGCCGGATCAGATCGCGACGATCAGGGGACACGGCAACCTTGATGTCGTCGGCGGGCCCATCAACAACATCCGTTGCGTCAACTACGGCACGTTCGGCGGGCCGCTCAAGGATGTTCGCATCCGTCAGGCGCTCAATCTTTCTATCGACCGCGAATCCATTGCCAAACAATTGTTCTCAGGCATGGTTGATGTTCCCAGAGGCTTTCAGTGGCAGGCCTACGGCGACATGTTCGTCGAGAATTTTCCGATGCCAGCATACGATCCCGATGCCGCGAAGAAACTTCTTTCCGAGGCAGCCTATTCCGGTGCCCCGATCGAATATCGCATTCTGGCCAACTACTATACCGCAGAGCTCGACGTGGCGCAGACGCTCCAACAGATGTGGCAGGCCGTCGGCATCAATGTTCAGCTCAAGGTTTGCGAGAACTGGGGGCAAATGTTCGCTCAGCCAAATTACGCGATCTTCGACGGTTCGGCCGACATGATCTACCCGGATATATTGGGGTCGCTATGGACCAACTACGGGCCAGACGGCTTTATCCGCTTCGAAGCCAAGAGCTGGAGCAACGCGGAGTTCGACGAGATCGGCAAAAAACTGCAGACGCTGACTGACCGTACTGAACGCCGCAAGCTTCACGAACGCGTTCTGAAAATCTTCAATGAGATCGATCCGCCTGGCACTGTGCTCTACAATACGCCCATGCTTTACGGCAAGCGGGGAGACATTGCCTGGCTGCCGCATCGCACCCCGATGATGGACTTCGGTCCATTCAACATGCCCGCATAGTCTTGTGCTTACCGGGCATCATGCGCCCGTCAGGGCGTATGATGCCCATGCATCATCCAATTCATCCACCGGGTTCCGAGGTCGATTGAGGCTGTCGGTGGCGACTACTGAAAGGCAATGCTCCATGATCATAGCGCATCTCAGTGATCTTCATATCCGCGAGACGGGCAAACCCTTCGCTTCCGGAAACGTGGATTGCACTGCACGGGCGGCGCAAGCGTTCGAGCGCGTCGCCAACATGACTCCAAGGCCGGACATGATGGTGGTCACCGGGGATCTGGCTGATAGCGGCCAAATCGGTGAATATCAGCTGCTTAAGGAGTTGACCGAAGGGTTGCCGTTCCCGGTCCATCTGGCGCTTGGCAACCACGACATCCGGGAGAATTTCCTGGCTGTTTTTCCCGAAAAGAAGGGCCCTGGCGGCTTCGTGCAGTTTTGCGTCGAACACGACAAGCTGCGTGTCATCGGGCTGGACACCCTTGTTGAAGGCGAGGGCCTGGGTCGCCTTTGCTCCGAACGACTTTCGTACCTTCGGGATTGCCTACAGGAGCGGCCCAATACTTCTACCCTCATTCTTCTCCATCATCCGCCTTTCGCCTTTGGTGGGGGTATTTACGACGCCGTGAGGCTGATCGACGGAGCGAGGGAGCTAGGCGAGATTATCACAGCCAACAAACAGGTCGTTCGCCTCCTCTGCGGCCATCATCACCGCGCGATCGACTGCCTATGGAATGGCACGCTCGCCTCGGTAGCGCCGTCGGTTGTAAGCTCCTGCCATCTTCAGTTGGGCGATGTTCGCGTCTTTAAGAACATCAATGAGCCCCCGGCATTCAAGCTTCATGTGCTGGTACCTGAAAGCGGGTTCGTATCGCACAACGTCTTCGTCGAAGATTTCGGTCCGGCTTACGAAAACATCCCCGATCCCAACTACCAGGCGCTGGCTTCCATGAGGAAGCAAACCGCGCTGGCAGCGTCTCGGTAGTACGGTCATGCACGATACCAGAGTCGCACCGCTCCTGCAGATCAGGGACCTTCGCGTTCGGCTCGAGTCGACACGCGGATCCACCGAGATTTTGCGGGGCATCGATCTGGATATCGGCCGCGGTGAGATTCTCGGCCTTGTCGGGGAATCGGGATGCGGGAAAAGTATCACCTGGCTTGCCATCCTCCGGGTACTGGGACGGCAAGCAAAGACCACAGGTTCCGTTCTCTTCGAAGGATCGAACCTTCTGGATCTCAACGAAAAAGCCATGGCAGCCCTTCGTGGCCGGCGCTTGGCAATGATTGTCCAGGATGCCACTGCCTCTCTTAATCCGATCCACACGATCGGCTTCCAGCTTGCCGAAACACTGGTTTTGCATCGCAAGATCGGATGGAGCACCGCGCGCGGCGAAGCAAAGCGATTGCTCGATCGGGTTCGAATACCAGGCGCACAGCGACGTCTCGGTCAATATCCTCACGAGCTTTCCGGAGGCACCAACCAACGTGTCGCAATCGCCATGGCGCTGGCCGGAGAGCCGGACCTCCTTGTCGCAGATGAGCCCACAACGGCGCTCGATGTTACGGTGCAGGCCCAAATCTTGGACCTGCTCAGAGAGATCAGAAGCGACACGGGCATGTCCATCGTCCTCATCTCACACGATCTAGGCGTGGTGCGCGAAACCAGCGACAGGATTGCCGTAATGTATGCCGGGAGATTCGTAGAGATGGCGCCGTCGGCTGATTTCTGGCACTGGGCGCGACATCCTTATACGCGTGGTCTTCTCGCCGCCGCTCCCGATATCGATGAGCCGGTAGGCCGGTTACGAGCGATTCCGGGTCACGTCCCCGCACCAAGTGATATATCGAGCGGATGCGCATTCGAGGCCCGATGCGCCGAAGCGATGCCGAGTTGTTTACTAATGACGCCCGCAATGGCCATGGTTGCGAACGGTCATTGCGTCGCCTGCCTTAGAACTCAGTCCTCCGATGCGGAGACGGATAAGATAAAGGTTCCGGCATGACCTCGTTTCTGACTGTGCAGGGGCTGACGAAACATTTCAGTGTCCGATCCCGAGCGGGTCCTTTTTCGCCCAAGGTTCCGTTAAAGGCGGTCGATGAGGTGTCCTTTTCCCTGAAGCGGGGAGAAACGCTCGGCGTCGTTGGCGAGTCTGGTTGCGGCAAGTCGACAACCGGCCGCCTCGTTCTCGGGATGATGGCGCCGACACGTGGGTCGATCCTGCTTGACGGCATGCCGGTGCAAACGCGCCGCGATGCCGTCTGGCGAGCGCAAAGACAAAGAATGCAGATGGTCTATCAGGACCCCTTGTCTTTTCTTGATCGACGTCTCCCGATTGGCCGTCAGGTCATGGAGCCGCTCATCGTCCATGGCGTAGGTTCCTCCATGGCGGAGCGCAGAGAAAAGACCCAGGCTCTGTTGTCGACCGTCGGGCTGCGTCCGGACCAGTTTGCCAGCTACCCTCATGAACTCTCCGGCGGTCAGCGGCAGCGGGTGATCCTGGCGCGGGCGCTGGTGCTCGATCCGGATCTTCTGGTATGCGACGAGCCCGTTTCCGCCCTCGACGTCTCCGTCGGGGCGCAGGTGGTCAATCTGCTGAAGGATGTACAGGCGAGCAGAGGTCTCACCTATCTGTTCATCAGCCACGATCTGAAGATCGTTCGCCAGATCGCCGACCGAGTGATCGTTATGTACCTCGGCAGGATCATGGAGGAAGCATCCGCCACAGAACTTTTCCGCAATCCCCTGCATCCTTATACGCAGGCGCTGCTTTCGGCGGTCCCCAGCTTGAAACCACACCCTCAGCGCCGCCTCATCATCCAAGGGGATCCGCCCAATCCGATGGAGGTCCCGAACGGATGCGTCTTGCATCCACGCTGCCCTCGCGCATCGACGCTGTGCCAAACAGAACGGCCTGAGCTGCGCATCATCGCGCCAAACCGCTCCGTAGCGTGCCATCACCCCCAAGACGACATGGTTTCCTCGCGCGGGAAAATGGAGAACGCGTGATGTTGGAATATATCTCCGCGCGCTGCTTGCGTGCCTTGGCGACCCTTCTGTTGATCGTGACAATCACTTTCGTCGTCCTTCGCCTCTCAGGCGACCCGGCCATCAATATTCTGGGCCTCGATGCCTCGGGCGAGGCCATCCGCGAATTTCGCCGAAGCTGGGGGCTCGACCAGTCCATATGGATTCAATATGTCAGATATCTGCAGGCGGTCATGGAGGGAAATCTCGGACGCTCCATGCTTGACGGGCGCAACGCATTGGATGCCGTCATGGAACGCTTGCCGGCGACGTTGGCGATCACCGTTCCTGGCTTTATCCTGCAATTGCTGATCGGCATCCCGGCTGGCGTATTCAGTGCCCTTTGGCGCAACACTTGGGCTGATCGGCTCATCATGACCGGGTCCATTGTCGGCTTCACCATGCCGAGCTTCGTCCTCGGTCTGCTGTTGGTAATGCTGTTTGCCGTCAGATTGCACTGGCTCCCCTCTGGAGGTGCGGGCACTGTCTTGCATGTTATCCTGCCCGTGCTGACACTCGGCGTGTTCGGTGGCGCAACGCTGGCCCGATTCACACGTTCGGCGATCATCGACGTACTAGGCCAGCCGCACGTGCGGGCCGCGACGCTCAGGGGGATTCCGCGTTCGCAAATTATGTTGCTCCATGTGGTTCCGAATGCGGCCCTGCCGATCGTCACCATCATTGGACTGATGCTGGGTCGCCTGGTGGCGGGAGCAGTGGTCGTTGAAAGCGTGTTTTCCTGGCCAGGAATCGGCCGATTGTTGGTCTCTTCGGTCGCAAACCGGGATCTAGCCGTGGTTCAGACGATCCTGCTGATGATAGGTGTCGCCATGGTTCTCGCCAACTTCGGCGTGGACCTACTCTATGGACTTCTAGATCCCCGTCTGCGGCACGCGCAGAGCGACGGCGCAGGCAAAGGATGACCCAGATGGCTACGGTGGCGGCTCGCTCTATGCCCACGTGGCGCCGCATGGCGCGGCGTTTTCCTCCTTCAGTGCTCCTCGCAATTCTCTGGATCGCGGTCATGGGTGTAATCGCGCTGTTGGCAAACCATCTCGCTCCCTTTGACATAGCGGCGACGGATTTGCGTGCACGCCTTCGCCCTCCCGTTTTCCTGGCCGGGGGAGACTGGAAGCATCCTCTTGGAACCGACCAGTTGGGCCGCGATACGCTTTCGCGTCTGTGTTTGTCGATCCGAACGAGCATGACGATCGGGCTAATTTCGACATTCATCGCGGCAGCCATTGGTATCGGGCTTGGGTTCCTTGCAGCCCACAGCCGGGGTCGTCTTGAGCAGATCATCCTGATGCTGATCGATGCTCAGGCCGCTATTCCCTTCATGATCGTCGCGCTGGCCGTTCTCGCCTTTTTCGGCAATAGTCTCGTCCTTTTCACGGTGCTCCTGGGCTTTTTTGGATGGGAGCGCATCGCCCGCCTCTGCCGCGGACTGGCTCTGTCAGCATCCGAGCAGGGCTACACAATTGCGGTGCGGGATATCGGTGCTTCGCCTATGCGCGTGTATGCACTGCACATCCTTCCTAACGTTGCCTCCAGCGTGATCGTCGCTATGACGCTCAATCTGCCCGAAGTCATCTTGCTCGAAACGAGCCTGTCATTCCTTGGACTTGGTGTGCAGCCACCGCTGTCGAGCCTTGGCAACATGCTTGGAGCTGCGCGCGACTATATGGAAGGAGCGCCTTGGCTCGTCTTCATCCCGAGCGCCGTTATCATGCTAACTGCGCTATCGATTTCCATTGTCGGTGATTGGCTGCGGGACCGCGCCGATCCCACCAGCGAAAGTGCCCGTTGAGCGATCGCCTTGACGAGGCCACGACCGCACATTGAGCACGCTCGTCCACCCGAAAGTGTTGCAGTGTTTCCACTTCCCATGAAGGCATCAGTATGAGTTGTGCCCAACCGAGTGAACGCCGATACGCAATCTACTACGCGCCAAGGCCTGAACACCCGCTGACGGCCGCCGCAGTACATTGGCTCGGCCGCGATGCGTTCGGCAGGGTTGAAGTTGGCGGAGACGCCCGACCCGAGGGCGAGGTCCTTCTCACGTCGGAACCGCGCCGGTACGGCTTTCACGCGACACTCAAGGCACCCTTCCGGTTGAGAGAAGGCGCTTCGGCCGAGGATTTGGAGGAGGCGCTCGGTGGGTTTGCAGCGTCACGGCCGGCCTGCCCGATCGGGCCATTGAAAATAGATCTCATTGACGGTTTCTTCGCGCTCGTTCCCGTCAGTCCCATCCCGGCCTTGCGCGGGTTTGCGGCGCAGATCGTCGAAGAATTTGACTGTTTTCGGGCACCAATGGATGGAGACGAGCTCGAGCGGCGCATGAGCCGCCAATTCGACGAGGTCGAGATGACCAACCTCGTCACCTGGGGCTACCCCTACGTCTTGGGCCGGTTTCGCTTCCACCTGACCTTGACCGATCGCGTACCCGAAAACGGGCGCGCCGCAACGCGGGCACGCCTGGAGGAGAGGTTCGGGCCGTATCTATCCGAAGATTATCATATCGACACCCTGTCGCTCTTCGTGCAGGAACACCGTGGTGCCGATTTCGCGGTCCGATCGCAGTTCGCACTGAAGACCGGCGCGGCCCTTACGTCGGTGGTTTGAAGCCATGAAATTGTCTGGCGGTTTTGTCCTTGTCGTCGGTCCCAGCGGCGCCGGCAAGGATACCCTTATCGACTTTGCGCGCGATCGTCTTAGGGCCGTTCCGCGTATTCACTTCGTACGCCGGATCATCAGCCGCCCGGCAAGTATCGGCGAGGATCACGAACCTGTCGATACGATCGAATTCGACCATCGTGCTCGCGAAGGTGGGTTCTCGCTCCGTTGGCAGGCGCACGGCCTTTCCTACGGAATCCCATCGGACATCGACGAATGGCTCGAACGCGGCGATGTCGTGGTAGCCAATGGCTCTCGAGCCGTCCTGCCGGAAGCGCGGAGGAAATACCCGCAATTGCTCGTCGTCAATATTACCGCGCCCATGGACGTTTTGGCGTTGCGTCTGGTCGAACGGGGGCGGGAAAATCTGGAGAGCATCAGGCAGCGGCTGCTTCGGAGCGAACAGCAAAGCATCGAAGGTGGAGATGTGCTGCATATCGACAATTCCGGTCAGCTGGAGATTGCCGGGGAACGCCTCCTTGCCGTGCTCACCGCACAACTTGGCGAGACCATATGAGGTGCGTCCTTGGCGAAGGCGCCTCACCCCTATGTTACGGTTATCGGGTTTTCTGGTTCTCCTCGTTTGCGTCTTTGTTTTTTATTGTAAGGCGCCCGCGCTCTTGAATTCGAGGCAGAGAACGAGAAAAATCTCATGGTTAGATCACACAGTGCGAAGAGGTCAGTCGATCTCGACGAATTTGATCTGGCTATTTTAGATATTGTGCAGCGGGACAGGGAAACTCCTCTTCGCGTTATCGCTGAACGTGTGAACCGCTCTACTGCGGCCGTCCAGCGCCGCCTTCGTAGATTGGAGGAAGTTGGCGTCATCACCGCACATGTCGCACTCGTCGACTCAACTTTGGTGGGAAAACCCATTACAGTGATCGTGGAAGTCCACATAGATCGGGTGCAGTTAGACCTGCTAAATGAAATCAAAAGACGGTTCTCGGGCCCTGAAGTGCAGCAATGCTACTATGTAGCTGGCGAAGCAGATTTCGTTCTCATCTTATCAGTCGCAACGATGGAGGAATATAACCGCATCGCACATCGACTGTTTTACACGAGCGAAGACGTCAAATGGTTTCGCTCCACGGTGGTGATGGATCGGGTCAAGGTCGGTCTTACTATTCCATTGGCCACTGAGTGAGTGCGGGTATGCACTACGATATGTGTTTTCTCGTTCGATATAGTTGACGGCAAATCGCATTGACTCTCTCCCCGGTCGCGGGCGCAAGATCTTCGAGATGTTCATCCGCCAATGTATGCAGCCGCGAGTCCTCAAGCATGTTGTCCGGATACTGTGCTGAAATGAAGGTCTGGCACCGGACCGAGATTCGTATCACTGCCCTTTTCCGTTCGCGCCGCGCAGTCCAGCCAAGCGATTTGATCGTTGTTCTGATGGATTACAAGGACCGAAGATGAATAGGTTATCGTTGTTCAGGCAAATGCAAAAAAATTTCATTCACCGGGCAAAAAACGCGCACACTTATCGTCCTTCGTGCAATACGTTCTCTCCCGCAAAGGGTGAAGAGGATCGCAGTCGCCGAAAGTATAGACACTGACAAACGTCACACCCAGGCATAGCTATCCGTAGATAATCCAGGGAAAAGGCCACCATGCACTGGCGCTCGAAGCTTATTCACCCGACCGCTCAGGCCCCGTCAGGGTTTCGCTCGCTCGTGACGCCGACCTATCGGGCTTCGACCATTCTGTTCGAGCGGCAGGCCGATGCGGCAGACGATTGGCGTCAGAGCGAGGTCGGTTATACGTACGGCCTGTATGGAACGCCTACCGTGCTGGAACTTGGAGCGCGTATTGCGGAACTGGAGGGTGCACGCCACAGCTTCGTTGTACCCGGCGGCCAAGCTGCTATTACCTTGATCTATTTCGCCTTCTGCAAGGCTGGCAGTCACGCGCTCGTACCAGCTTCCGCCTATGGGCCCAACCGCGAGCTCGCGGACGGTCTGCTCGCACGGCTCAACATCGAGGTCGAAGCCTATGACCCTCTGATCGGCGGGGGCATTTCGGCCCTCATCCGTGACAACACGGCGCTGATCTGGACCGAAAGCCCAGGCTCGGTGACGATGGAGATACAAGACGTGCCAGCCATAGTGGCAGCGGCGCATGCCCGGGGGGTGCCGGTTGCCCTCGACAATACCTACGCAGCCGGTGTGCTGTTCGACGCCTTCGCCAAGGGCGTAGATGTCAGCATGCAGGCGCTCACGAAGTACGTAGGGGGCCACAGCGACCTTCTGCTCGGCACGGTGTCAGTCGGGACGCAAGCGGCGTACGACGCGGTCGGACCCGTGCTGAAGCAGCTCGGCGCGGCCGTCTCCCCGGATGATGCAAGCCTTGCCTTGCGTGGGCTACAGACGCTCGGCGTGCGACTGGAGCGCCTCGAATCATCGACGCTGCAGGTCGCCAATTGGCTGGTTGCCCAGCCTGGAATCGAAGCCGTCTTTCATCCCGCGCTCCCGTCATGCCCGGGCCACAAGTTTTGGCAGCGCGACTTCACAGGCTCGGCCAGCGTGTTCTCGATCCTGTTCCGCCGTGAGGTTGACCCTGGGCAGGTCGAAGCCTTTGTTGACAGTTTGAGGTTGTTCAAAATTGGCTTCAGCTGGGGCGGCACAACCGCACTGGCGATCCTCTATCCAAAGCTTGACCGACTGGGCAAGGACTATGACGGCCGCCTTGTACGGCTCAATATTGGCCTGGAGGAGCCTTGCGATCTCATTGCGGATCTCGAGCAGGCTCTCGGGCGCATCAATCAGCCCGGCGCGGCCGCTGCCTGACCTCTCATATACGAACGAGGCGCCGACGTACTCATCGGTGTTGTCATGACGGCGGATTGCTGGCGCGGTGTCGTCACATCAAGTCCCTGGGGGTCTTTTGTTCTTAAGAGCCGGCATGGAAACGAATGGCCGGCTCTCGCGTCGCGGCGATCTTTGGTATCTGGACCGGCGGCAAAGCGGCGTTGCCTGAAACTAAAGATGCCCCAAGGCTCCGCAGGCAGAGGGACCTAATGTGACAAAACCCATACCTGATGACATCGCTTGCCGTCAGTCGGGCATCCAGTATCGCAAATATTGCGCCACCTGGGGCACGGGCGCATAGATATCGCATAAATGCGGACTTCCCACGCACGGCGATCGTCCACCAGATTCTGGGCCGCCCTGAGGCGATTGTCGTCCTAGAGGCCCCCGCCGGCATGGGCAAGTCGGTGATTTTGGACCAGATCGCCGGGCAGAAAAAGCTCAGGGTTCATGCCGACGCCAACCCGCCGAAGCTGCAAACCAACAGGCTTGCGCTGTGGGACATCCCGCCCCACGCGATTGCGGGACCGTTGCCGGAGCAGCTTCTGTCAGGCGGCAGCCGGGCCATAATCGCTAAACGCCCGGACACGGAAATACCAGGCCTGCCCCGCGCTCTCGCCTATGGCGCGGCACATGTGCTGGATCGGGAGATGCTGCTGGTTTCCGCCGAGGAGGGCGAGCGATTATTTGGACCGAAGCAGGCGAAGCGGATAATGGCGGTTTCGGGTGGATGGCCGCTCATTGCTTTCCGCGGCGACAGCTCTGGCAACCTGTCGCAGTTCCTGCGCTTCGAGTTTCTCGCTGATATGGTTGACGAAGAATTGGTCGATCTGAAGCTGCTTGCCGAAGGTGCCGCTCTACCGCCTCGCAGCAGTGATGGACTTTTTCCGATAGCGCGGGTGGGACAGAATCGCCGGCTTCAGCTTTGCGCGCAGGGTCTTTCCAGCCACTTGTCCTCAGCTGTCGAGGCGGTGATATCGGAGCGCCTGTCGACACCTGCGGGCGCCAATGCGATTGCCGAAACCTATGCCGAACACGCAAGGCCGGTGGATGCGATCACCACATACCAACAGGTCGGCTTTTACGACAAGGCGCTGGCCGAGTTCAACCGCGCCGGCGGCCTGTTCTTCATCTACTTCCACGGCACTGCCGCAAACGACCGCGTGCTTGCCGGCTTCCCTGCTAGCTTCGCGCATCAACGCGAAATCCTTGTCCTGTCGCTGGCGCTGCCGTCGCTCAAGCGCGGGGATATTTCCCGGGCACGGCGGCTGATCGCCGACCGGTTCGGCGACAGCGCCAACGATGTCGAGACCGTGTTCGCCTCGCGCACGCTGTTCTCCCGCGAGTTCCGGGAATTCCGCTTCCTGATGCTAATCTATGAGGATCACCAGTTCAGTGAGGAACTGCTCGCCACACTTTTCAACTTGATTGCCGAATTCCCGGGTGACGCGCATCTCTTCCGCGGCACTTTTTACAATTCGATGCTGGAATATTACATCCGCCGCCGCGAATTCGCCAAGGCCGAGCAGATGGCGCAGCGGGCCATGCATCACTATCAGTCCGCCCATGCGCCGATACTCAGCTTCTATATCAGCCTCCACCAGGCGATGATGGCGTTGATGAAAGGCGACACGATCGCGGCCGGCAAACATGCGATGCTGTCGGCGAAGAGCCTCTCGGAGGTGCCGTTCGAAACGCTGAACGACATGCGGCTACAGGCGCTCTTGGAGGCTTGCGTCGACTATGACGGCGGCCGGGCCGAATCTTTGGCGCGCTTCCTCAACACCGAAATCGACGATTTTTCGCATGGCGAGATCTGGCCGAGCCTTATGGAATTCACCCTGCTCTATGGCAGCCAGGCGATGGCCACCCATTTCTCGCTCCTGGCGGCGCGCGGGTTCCTTGACCGCTGGCGGGTGTATCAAATTACCAACCATGCCTTCCAGGCCATGGTCAGCATCCGCGAGGCGATCATCCTCCAGAATGCCAATCGCTGGTCGGAGGCCGCGACGCGGCTGAGAAGCATCGCCACATCAATCGATCGCGACTGGGTGCTCGCCCATCCCGGCGACGTGTCCCGCCTGGTCGACCGCGACGATATCGGCTTGCTGCTAGCCTGGCTGCGGCAAATCCTGCATGAGCAACCCGACCTGCCGCCGATCGAAACGCTGCTCGCCGCTACATTGAGCAATTTGAGTATTACGGACCGGCAGCGTATGGGGGTCAACGTCTGGCTCGCCTATATCCACCGCCGTCGGCGGGATCTCACCAAGGCGCGCGCCATCCTGCTGCGCGTGTTCGAGGATGCGGCCCGGCTGGGTTCGATCGCGCCGCTTGCCGAGGAGAAACTTTTCCTCGGCGAACTGTTGGACAACAAGCGCATCAGCGAATTCCTCGGCGCTTCGTCATCGGCACGCCAGGTGATCCGCAAACTGCGCGACAGCGGCCATCTGAGCCCCGTTCCCGGCATCCGCAGCGAACTGTCGCGGCGTGAAAACAAGATTCTGGTGATCGTCTGCGAGGGCGCCGCCAACAAATCGATCGCCGTCATGCTCGGCGTCAGCGAGGCGACGGTGAAATTTCATCTGGGCAACGTCTATCGCAAGCTCGGCTGCCGGACCCGGCAGGAGGCGATCAGCATCGCCAGGGCTACCGGGATCGTGGGCTAGAGCCCCGCAAGCTTTTGTCTGCCGTAAATCGGCCCGGATGTTCCGCTCGCACTCGGTTCCGCGTGCTCTTTGGTACGTCTGCGCCTGTCCACAAATTGCTGATCGGGTTAATCGATGCTTGGCTGGCGGCGGGCCTGCTATGACGCCTTGGCTTAGACCTGTTTGTCACCGCATCGCACCCTATGAACCGCGTCGCCAAAAACTGACGAACATCATCAAGCATCGCCTGACGTACAACTGAGGACGCCGTGTAGCAAACACCTCACGCCAGCCAACCGACGACCTAGCCATGCGACGGCAGTTTCGAAAAATCTATACTATTAAGACGAAAACCTAGACTTCTACCGCGTTGTCGCCACGCCCATTCGCTGCAATTCTGCCTCTAACGCGGAGGGGGCAGTCGCCCCAAACGATCGACAAGACGGCCGAAGGCCGCTGGGAACGAAGCTAACCGGGAGTCGCTATGAACAAGCTCAGATTTTTCGCGTCCACCACGGCGTTGACGCTGATGATCGGCTCGGCCGGCGTTTCCACTGCTTTCGCGGAAACGGTCGTTACCATGAACACGGTGCAAATCTTCAGCACAATCGACCCGGCCAAGATCTCCGATTATACCGACTACATGGCTGCCGTGAACCTTTATGACGGCCTGGTCACCGTCGATTCCAAGGGCAATTTGGTGCCCGAACTGGCCGAAAGCTGGTCGATGTCGCCGGATGCCAAGGAGGCGACGTTCAAGCTGCGTGCCGACGCTAAATTCTCGGACGGCTCGCCGGTCACCGCCGCCGATGTGGTCTACACCGTCAATCGCCTGCTGAAGATCAACCAAGGTCCGGCGACGCTGTTTGCCGGCGTGCTCAGGCCCGGCTCGGTGACCGCCGTCGACGACAAGACCGTGAAGTTCACGCTCGAAAAGACCTTCGCGCCCTTCCTGAGCACGGTGCCGGCGATCTTCATCGTCAATTCCAAGGTCGCCAAGGCCAATGAAGGCAGCGACGACGGCCAGACCTATTTCGCCACCCATGCGGCCGGTGCCGGTGCCTATCAGCTCAAGGACTGGGACCGCAGCGCGAAGATGACGATCGTGCGCGACAAGAACTACTATAAGGGTTTTGGCAAAGGCCCGATCGACGAGGTGCGCTTCATCATCACCAATGACGAGGCAACGGTGAAATCGCTGGCGGCCTCCGGCGAACTGACGATGTCGAGCCAGTTCCAGTCCCCCGATACCTACAAGGCGCTTAAGGAAATGGGGCGGTTCAATATCGTCAGTCAGGACACGACGATCGCCTTCTACCTGAAGCTCAACACCAAGGTACCGCCGACCGACGACGTGCATATCCGCCGGGCGATCGCGCTCGCTACCGACTACCAGACTGTCCGCAACGACATCTATCCGGGCGGGGAGATGCGCGGCCCGCTGCCAAGCGGGTTCTCGGATTTCTATGCCTCGGACCTGCCGGAGCAGAAATACGACCTCGAAGCGGCAAAGGCGGAGATCGCGCAATCGAAATATGCCGGCCAGGAAATCCCGATCACGCTCGGCTGGGAGGCCGGCACCAAGTACGAAGAAGAAATCGGCCTGCTCATGCAATCCAATCTCGAGCAGATTGGCTTCAAGGTGACCCAACAATCCAATCCGTGGAACCGGGTGACCGAGCTCGCCTCGAAGGTGGAGACGACGCCGGCGATCAACCAGATCTTCTTCGGTCCGACCTATCCTTCGCCGGACTCGATGTTTTATGCCCAGTACCATTCCAAATCGGCCAGCACCTGGATGTCGATGGAATGGCTGCAGGATAAGGATATCGACAAGATGATCGACGACGCCCGCTCGACAGTCGACGTCAAGAAGCAGGCCGAGATCTACAAGCAATTGCAGCACAAGATCGTCGAAGCGCAGCCGGATGTGTTCCTGCTGACTCAGCGGGTGCAGCATGCCATGGACAAGTGCCTGACTGGCTTCAATGCCGTGCCGATGCAGTCCTTCGATTATGATTTCGCCCGCTATTCCTGGATCTGCAAATAACCGCGTTGCCTCCCGAGACCGGCCTCTTCCGCGAATGGAAGGGGCCGGACCTCGAGACGCTGACTGGCGATCCGCCATCGACGGCTGCTCCCGGCGCAAACGCTGTTGTCCCATTCGCTCAGAGAAGGCTTCTTTAGTTGGAATTCGTGCTTTTCCTCGTCCGGCGAGTACTGTGGTCGATCCTCGTCCTCGTGGGCCTGTCGATCGTAATCTTCGGCATCGCCCGCGGCATGCCGGGCGACCCGGCCCGGCTGGCGCTCGGGCCGCGAGCGACGCAGGAGCAGGTTAATGGGCTCTCCCACAGCCTCGGCCTGGACCGACCGCTCTACGAGCAATATGGCATGTTCGTCTCCGGCCTTGCCAAGGGCGATCTCGGCCTGTCGCTGCTCACCAAGCGGCCGGTTAACGACGACATCCGCGACACATTCGCGGCAACCTTCGAACTGGTGCTGGCGACCATCAGCCTCGCCTTCGTGCTCGGTGTGCCGCTCGGCGTCATGGCCGCCCGCTGGAAGGACAAATGGCCGGATAATCTCGTGCGGCTGATCGCTATCGTCTCGGCTGTGACACCAAGCTTCTTCCTCGCGCTTCTCTTACAGATTCTGGCCGGCTATGTGCTGCACATCCTGCCGACCACCGGGCGACTGCCGCCGACCATGACCTTTTCGGCCGATATAACCGGCCTGATGACGATAGACTCCCTTCTCCATGGTCGACTGGACGTTTTTGGCGAGGCATGGCGCTACCTGCTGCTGCCGTCGATCGCGCTTTCCGCCGCGACCATGGGCCAGATCGCCCGCATTACCCGCGCCTCGATGATCGATGTCTCGAGCCAGGACTATATCGAGGCAGCCCGCGCCTTCGGCATTCCAGAGCGGCTCAGGGTATTCAAATACATGCTGCGGCCCAGCTTCGTGCCGCCGCTCACCATATCCGGGCTGGAATTCGCGTCCTTGATCGGCAATGCCTTCGTGATCGAACTGGTGTTTGCCTGGCCGGGCATGGCGGCCTATGGCGTGCGCACGATCATGCAGAAGGATCTCAACGCCGTTATGGGCGTGGTGGTCGTCTCTGGCGTGTTCTTCGTGCTCGTCAATCTCGTCATCGACGTGCTGGTCGGCTTCGTCGATCCCCGCGTCCGCATCAGGGGGCATCGATGATGGCCGAGCTCGAAACCCTGGCACCTGAATCCTTGCGCCTCTCCAACGCCTATCAGAACTGGTATCGCTTCTCGCGCAATCCGACGGCGGTGATCGGGGCGGCGATCGTTATCCTCACGATTCTCGCGGCCATTTTCGCACCCTACATCACGCCGCATCCCGAACATGTCGGCGCCGCCGTCAATTTCCGCGCGCGGCACCTGCCGCCTTCCGCAGAATATTGGTTCGGCAGCGACAATGTCGGCCGCGACATCTTCACCCGGGTGATTTTCGGCGCCCGCATCTCGCTGCTGCTGGCACTGGTGGTGCTCGGCACCGCCGTACCGTTTGGTACCGGGCTTGGCTTGCTGGCCGGCTATTTCGGCGGCTGGGTCGAGGCCGTGATCATGCGGTTGACAGACATCGCGCTTGCCATCCCGCCGCTGGTCATGGCGTTGGCCGTTGCCGCAGTACTGTCGCCTGATCTCATCAACTCAATGCTGGCGATCGCCGGTCTCTGGTGGACTTGGCACACCCGGCTGATCTATTCGATCGCACGGCAATTGCGCAGCCAGGAATTTGTCGAAGCGGCGGAAACGCTGGGTGCCTCGAAATTCCACATTCTCTTCCGCGAAATCCTGCCGAACTGCGTCTCGGCGCTCGCGGTCAAGACCTCACTCGATTGCGGCTTCGTCATCCTTGTTGGCGCATCGCTCTCCTTCCTCGGTCTTGGCATCCAGCCGCCGACGCCCGATCTCGGTACCATGGTGTCCCAGGGCTCAGCCTTCCTGCCGGATTACTGGTGGGAATCGGTGTTGCCCGGCTTCGCCATCCTGTTCATAGCCCTCGGCTTCAACCTGCTTGGCGATGGCCTGCGCGACCTCTTCGATGTTCAGGAGGTCAAATGAGCGGGGCTTTGCTTTCCGTCCGGGATATCTCCGTCGAGTTCACGACCTATGGCCGTACGAATCGGGTGCTCAACAACGTCTCGCTCGACGTGCCGGCCCATTCGCAAGTGGCTTTGGTGGGCGAGAGCGGTTCCGGCAAAACAGTGACGATGAAAGCGATCATGGGCCTGCTGCGCGAGCCGCCGGCCCGCATCACCTCCGGCCGTATCCTCTATGGTGGCACCGACTTGATGACCATGCCGGTCAGCGAACGGCTGAAGCTGCGCGGCACGGAGATGTCGATGGTGTTCCAGGACCCTATGAGTTCGCTCAATCCGGTCTTCACCGTCGGCGACCAGATGGGCACGATCCTCAAATATGCCGACAAACGTCTTGGCCGCTCGCGCGGCAACCGCGAGCGTATGGCGCGGGTGCACGACGTGCTCGAACAGGTCAGGATGCGCGATCCGGAGCGTATGACCCGCTCCTATCCCATCCAGCTTTCCGGCGGTATGCGCCAGCGCATCCTGATCGCCATGGCCCTGCTCAGCGAACCCAAGCTCTTGATCGCCGACGAGCCGGGCACGGCCCTGGATGTGACCACGCAGGCTCAGATATTGAAGCTCCTGAAAGATCTTGTCGAGGCGCGCGGGCTGGCTCTCCTCATGATCACCCACAATCTGGGCGTCGTGCGCGAAACCTCCCATCATGTCTATGTCATGAACAAGGGCGTGGTGGTCGAGGAAGGTCCTACTGCCGCGATCTTCGAAGCACCGAAAAGCGATTACACCAGGAGCCTGATCGCCGCCGTGCCTAGGCTGACCGGCGGCATGCGGTTCGGATCGGCCGAGGTTGGAACATGACTGGGCCGATGCTCGAGATCCGCAACCTGTCGCGGTGCTTCCCGATCCACAACGCGCTTGGCCGTCAAACCGGCGAAGTGCGCGCGGTCGACGACGTCAGTTTCTATATCGAGCGCGGCGCCGTCTATGGCCTCGCCGGCGAAAGCGGTTCGGGCAAGTCGACAATCGCACGGCTGATCATGGGGCTGGAGAAGCCAAGTTGTGGCGAAATCCGGATCGACGGCGAGATGATCGCGGCCGGTGCGCATTCGCGCGCCCATGGCAAGAAAGTCCAGATGGTGTTCCAGAACCCGGGCTCATCGCTGAACCCGCGGCGAACAGTGGGCCAGTCGGTCGCTGTCCCGCTCGACGCCCATGGCTTCCCGTCGCTGCAGCGCGCGAAACGGATTTCGGAATTGCTGGAAATGGTGCAATTGCCGGCCAATTTCGCCGAGCGTTTTCCGCATGAGCTTTCCGGCGGTCAGAAACAGCGCGTCGCCATTGCCCGCGCACTCGCTGTGGCGCCGAAACTGCTGGTGCTGGACGAGCCGACTTCGGCGCTCGACGTATCGGTACAGGCCAAGGTCATTGACCTGCTGGTCGATCTCGGCCGGCGGCTCGACCTGACCTATCTTTTCATCTCGCACGATCTCAGCCTGATGCGCAATTTCGCCAGCCGTGTCGGCATCCTCTATCGGGGCAAGCTCGTCGAGACCGGGAAGACCGACGAGGTCTTCTACCGTCCCCAGCATGCCTACACGCAACTGCTTCTCGCCTCGGTGCCGGTGATTTCGGCCGAGGAGGTTGCGATGCGCCCCAAGATTCCGCTGATCGACGGTGAGATTCCGACGGCCGAGAAACTCATCGAACTCAGGGGAGCCTCCGCCGCCGCTCAGGCGTCGAATGCAAACAAGACTCCAATGAGGAACAACCAGGATGATTAGAATTGGGATCGATGTCGGTGGCACCAATACCGATGCCGTCGTGATGGATGGCACGCAAGTGGTGGCCGGCGTCAAGTCCGCAACCACGGCCGATGTCATGAGCGGCGTCGTCAATGCGCTCAAGGATGTGCTGGCCGCATCCAGAATGGCAGCAAGTGCCGTCGATGTGGTGATGATCGGCACCACGCATTTCACCAATGCCGTCGTACAGCGGCGCGATTTGGCGCCGACGGCTGCGGTTCGCCTCGGCCTGCCAGCGACCGCCTCGCTGCCGCCGATGGTCGATTGGCCCGAGGACCTGAAGACGGCGATTGGCAACCATGCCTGGCTTGCCCATGGCGGCAATGAATTCGATGGTCGGGTGATCTCCCCGCTCAACGAAGAAGAGCTCTTGGGCATCGCCGCGGAGATCAAGGTGAGAGGCATCAATTCGATCGCTATCACCTCGGTCCTATCGCCGGTTTCCAACGAATTCGAGAAGCGCGCCGCCGAGATTTTCGCCAAGGCGCTGCCGGGTGCGCATATCACCCTTTCCTCCGATATCGGCCGCATCGGCCTGCTCGAGCGCGAGAATGCCGCGATCATGAATGCTTGCCTGCGCGATCTCTCTGCGCACGTAATCGAAGCCTTCCGCAAGGCCATTGCCGAGACCGGCATCAGGGGCCGCTTCTTCCTGACGCAGAATGACGGCACGCTTATGGACGCGGCCTTTGCCGAGAAATTCCCGGTGCTGACCTTCGCCTCAGGGCCGACCAATTCCATGCGTGGCGCCGCTTTCCTGTCGGGTGTCGATGACGCTATCGTTGTCGATATCGGCGGCACGACGTCGGACGTCGGTTCGCTGCAGAACGGCTTTCCGCGCCAGGCGACAGTCGCCGTCGAAGTGGGTGGGGTGCGCACCAATTTCCGCATGCCGGATGTGTTTTCGATTGGCCTCGGCGGCGGCTCGCTGGTGGTGGACGGCGAACATGGCGTCAAGGTCGGCCCGACCTCGGTCGGTTATCGCATCAACACCGAGGCGCTGATTTTTGGCGGCGAGACGCTGACCACGACCGACATCACCGTTGCTGCCGGCAATGCCGAGCTTGGCGACAAGGCCAGGGTGGCGCAATTGCCGAAAGACCTGCTCGACCGCACCCAGGCGAAAATCCTTTCCATGCTGGAGGATTGCGTGGAGCGCTCGCGCCTTTCGCCGGACCCCCTTCCCGTCATCGTCGTCGGCGGCGGTTCGATCCTGGTCAATGGTCCGATCGGCGGCCTTGAGGTCATCAAGCCCAACTATTTCGGTGTCGCCAATGCGGTCGGGGCTGCGATCGCCCAGGTCTCCGGCGAGATCGATCGTGTCTACGCGCTGGCCGAAATCGGCCGCGATCAGGCGCTCGACGATGCCAAGGCGCGTGCCATCGATGCCGCCGTCGCCGCGGGCGCGTCACGCGACAGCGTCGAGATCGTCGATGTAGAGGATGTGCCGCTCGCCTATCTGCCAGGCAATGCCACGCGCGTGCGCGTCAAAGCCGTGGGTGAATTGCATGTCGCGTGATCTTGGAAGACTCGAGGGAGCAGATCTCGTGCCGCTGGCGCTAGCGCTGCGCTCCTCGGCACCAACGACGGCAATCCATATATCGGCATGCTCCGGACCCGTGAATTGCTGCGGGGGTGCGAAGATCGATGCCCGGGTGGGCAAAGTCGCCGGCATCGGCGCGCTGGTCGCCGATGTCGGCAAGCGTGCCGCCAGCATCGACCTGGCAGTGCACGCCCGATGATGCCGCCGCGGGCGCTGGAAATCGTCGGGCCGAAAGCCTCCGGCTATCCCGAACTCACCTTTTAACAGTTTTGACAGGATCAGGATCATGAAGACACTACGCACCGTCTATGCCGAGGATATGGACGACATCGCCGTCGGCGGCGCGATCTTGGGTACCGGCGGTGGCGGCGATCCCTATGTCGGCAAACTGATGGCGCAGCAGGCGATCCGCAAGCATGGGCCGGTGAAGATCATCGATGTGGACGAACTCCCAGACGAAGCCTTGGTCGTGCCTGTTTGCATGATGGGCGCGCCGACGGTGATGACCGAAAAGCTGCCGCAGGGCGATGAGCTGATGAACGCCTTCCGGCAGCTCGAACAGCGGATGGGCCGCAAGATCGATGCGGTCCTCTGCATCGAAGCAGGGGGCATCAACTCGACGATACCGTTCGTAGTCGCGGCCGCTAGCGGTCTGCCGCTGCTCGATGGCGACGGCATGGGCCGCGCCTATCCCGAACTGCAGATGGTGACTTTCACCATGCACGGCGTCTCGGCGACACCGATGGTGCTTTGCGACGACAAGGGCAACTCGATCGTGCTCGAAACCGTCAGCAACGCCTGGACCGAACGACTAGCGCGCGCGGCCACGATCGAAATGGGCGGCTCGGCGCTGCTTGCCTTCTATCCGATGAGCGGAGCAGTGGCGAAAAGGGCGGTGGTGCGCGGCACGGTGACGCTCTGCGCCAATCTCGGCCTGACGCTGCGCGAAACCCGCGCCGCGCATAAAGACCCGGTTGCGGCCATCGTCGACATGCTCGACGCCAAGATCGTCTTCCATGGAAGACTCAAGGACATCGACCGGCGCACGGTCGGTGGTTTTGCCCGCGGCACGGCCCGTTTCGACGGGCTCGAAGAATGGCGCGGCCACACCTTCAAGCTCGACTTCCAGAACGAATTCCTGATGGCCGAGCGCGATGGTGAAGTTCTGATCACCACACCGGAATTGATCACTCTGCTCGAACCCGACAGCGGCAACCCTGTGACAACAGATTCGCTGAAATACGGGCTGCGGTTGGTGGCCCTGGCCATCCCCTGCAATCCGCAATGGCGGACGCCGGAGGGTATCGCCCTCGTCGGACCTCGCTACTTCGGCTACGACAGGGATTACAAGCCGTTCGATTTCGCATCGTAGGGCATCGGATGGGGGCGGCTTGAAATCTTACAGTAAGTCCGTAAGTCCGCTCGCTTGCATCGCGCCTAAAGGAGACAACAAGTTCCACTTGAAAATGTCGTTCGCGGAGGATCGGTGAGATGAGTTCGCTATCGCCGAGTACTGAATGCATATCATTATTACGATACCGTCTGACCATTGCAACGGTCGGGCGCGTAGCGTGCGTCGGCAGCCGTCTACGCCAACCAGTAGTCGATAATAGACGAGCTACGCCGCGCATCTGATTGCAAGGGTAAGCTGGCTCTGCTCCGGTATGACGCCATAGCTTCTGCAGCAAAAGGCACAAGCCAAACGACCCGTCGCGGAAACCCCCGCGCAATCCATGCCATCCAGCGGACAGGATCCCTGATCCATAGCCTAACCGATCGGATGCGGCGGAGGAGGTGATTTGCCTGCCGCGACATCGTCGCTCCAGGCGTGCGGAATTCGACAATCGGATCGAACAATATCACCGGTATGTCAAGCGCCGCATCCGATCGATGCTAGGCCTCAAGTCGCTAGCGAACGCCGTGGTTATCCTCTCTCCGGCATCGACATGACCCACATGATGCGCAAGCGACAGCCGACGTATGCCTACAAGTCCCAGCCCGCCGACCGCCGAGCAGTGCCGTATCCTCGCTGCCTGACGGACAGGGCTGAAATGGCCGTTGACTACCCCATTTCCAAGTGTGCGGCAGAGCGGGTCTGAGTGGCACGAATTCTGAGTTGCCGAGTATGAAGCAGAGGAAGCTGCTGAATGGCTTCCTGCCGTATCAGATGCAACGGATGAAATGAAGGAACGTAGCCAGCTGTCGTGTTGCCTCACGTAATTTTGTTACCGGCTGCCTCACCAAGGATGTTACCCGCTCGCCAGACGTGCGGAATCTGAAGCGACATACGGCGCTAGGCGGCTGACCTCGCCGATGAGCCGCTGCACGGCTTGTTGTCGCCACGCCCTTACTCGCTTCTGCAACGTGTGAAGCTGGTGCAAGCTGTATCGTCCAGGATAACGGACCTGGAACTCGACGAGAAGTTCAAGTGCGGTCTGATCCGGACGCTCTTCAAGGCATCGTGCCATCTCTTCCCAATGGTCCTTGAAGATGTCGGGACGTCGGCCGCGCGGTTTGTCGTTGAGCCGACGATAAGTCTTTGGCCCAACGACAACACCGCGGGCGCGAGCCGCTTGGCGCCAGAGATTGACCCGTCGAACGAGTGTTTTGTACTGCTTGCGGGTAAATCGACCTGGAAACTGGACACACAGCTCCTCGAAGAGCTGCGTGGCGTTGATGTTGGGGAATTCCTCCAATCGGCGACAAACGATCGGCCACACCATGCGGAGCGCCTGGACGCGGGCTTGGCCAGGCTCGGCGTAGACCGGCTTCGGCTTCTCCTGCATCTTCGCGGCTGTCACGGGAGGAGTGGGTGGGATCACCGGTTTGAGCGTGGCGGTGGGACTCGCAATAAGGGTTTGTGTCGAGACCTTTTGTAGACTTCGCAGGTAACGCGGTTTGGCCTCAATGGAGAAGGTCGGACGTATCTCGCCCGCATGCCAGGCGCTCGATAGGCTGGCTACGAACGCGGCCAGGTTGGGCGGTTCCGATGTCGCCGGTGGCGGTGTTTCGCCGTCAGCCAGCGCCGCCAGATAAGCCTGGACAGCTCGCATCTCCTCCAGCAGCTTCAGCGGATCGAGGTCGCCGGCGATCTCGCGCAGCTTGTTCTTGGCGGTCATCGGGATAGCCTCCGCCTGCAGGAGACGCTCGCAGGGCGTCTGCGGCGGATGATAGCGCTTGGCCACCTTCGCACCGTCACGCTGTTTGGCAGCCAGCTTGAACGAGGGCTGGAAGAAGTTCACGAACAGTCGGGATGCCGCGTAGAGGCGCGTGATCGCTCTGGCCGCCGCCAAGCCCTCGAAGCGCCGATACCCCAGGAGCTTCCGTACCACGGCGCCATTTTTCTGCTCTATCCACGCTTGGTCATTCTTACGGTAAGGCCGCGAGCGAGTGAGTTCGATGCCGTGACCGAGGCAATATTCGATCAGCCTGTTGTTGACGAACTCGCTGCCATTATCCACATCCAGCGCTCTCAGGGCAAAGGGCAAGCCCGTGCGGATCCGGTCGAGTGTCTCGACCACGAGGGTACCTTCTCGGACCACGATGGGCGCGGCCTCCGTCCATCCGCTCGCGATGTCGGTCATAACCAGGCTGTGAACGTAGCTACCGCGGTTGACCTCTCCGCAATGAGCAACCAGGTCCATTTCCATGCTGCCTGGAAGCGGCTCGTTCCAGTCAGCGAAGGTGCGCATTTTGATGCGCCGCCGGGGCTCTGGCACAACCCTTGGCTTCTTTTTCGTACGCATGGTGCGCCTTGGCATCTGGAGCAAGCGGTCGATCGTCGCGGCGCTCATCGACAGGACCTTGTGGCGTATCTCCTCCTCGAGCTTCAAATGCCCATTGCGTTCCAGCGCCGGCAATAGAATGGGCAGCAGTGCCTTAAGGCGCTTGCCGCAAACTCGATCGGAAGTTTCCCACAGCACGATCAAGGCGCCCCGCGCGGCCTCGTCATAGAGCGACAGGCGTTGACGGATCTGGCGATGCTTCGGCTTCGGGTGGCTGTTCAGGACACGGATTGCGGACTTTTCGTGATACCCCGTCGCCGCAATGAACTCCTCCAAGATCCGGCGCTTGTCCTTGGTCGTCGCGGCCGCATAGCGATCCCTGACTGCATTGGCCAGTTCCATACGCATGGCATGTGTCATCTTCGTCTTCATGTTGCCTCCCTGGTGGTGAAGGCACCATGGCGACATGCGCCTTCACGGGTAACATTTTAGATGAGGCAACGAACCCGCGCGGTAACATTTTCCTTGAGGCAATGCGACAGCCAGCATGACAGATCTAATAGGGTTCGGTACGAGCATAGTTCTCGCCTCAACGTTGGCTGGCTTGCAGAGCGAGAGCTCAATCATGGTCGACAGTGCCTCCACATCGACGCCTCCGGCTACGGGAAGGATCTCTTCCTGACCGCAACCGAAACCAAAACCCGCGGCATCGATCCACATCGGAGGCAGGTACTGCCTCACCGCGGCCTTTTCGATAACTCCATGCGCATTCTCGAAAACACCATTTCAGCCGCCGACAACGCGCTCAAGTACGGGTTCCATGGGCGTCAGCGTTACCCCGGACTGGTGAAATAGAAAAGGCGATAGCCACTCTTGATGCGCAATACCGTAACAGACTCGATATAAATACCCGAGGTGTTTCGCGAACGTTGCACGCTAAAATCCGTCGACGTACTCAATAAGAAGGTTTATGTCGTCGGATACTTCCAAAGTTACGTTCCAATGATGTTGGCTAGCGTTATAATGGTTGCTTTCGGCCTCTTTTGCCGATAGAGAAAATCCTGTAAGTCACGCTCACGTGTCGGTCAGAGGCAGATCCGAGAAGTACGGAGGTGAGATCGTTTGCCATGAGAATTTCTGAGAAGAGATCGTCGCGTGCATCGCTGGCCAAGCCTAGGAGGATACTGCCCGCTTCCGTCAGAAAGTCTGGGCCCTCAGAAAGAAAGCGGCGAAGCAATTTATAACCTGGATTGATGGCCCCTCGTTCGAGGCTGTCCCTATACTCGTAGTCTCTTGGCGCAAAGATCGACGGGCAATTCCAAAATATAAAATCAAATTTTTGATCTGACGGGATATTACTGAAGATGTCGCTTTCGATTACTTTTACATTTCGGATGCCGTTTCTTGCGGCGTTTTCTAACGTATTAGCGACGGCCTTGGGGTCAATGTCACAAGCAACCATGGATGTTGCGCCGAGCCTTGCGAGGTACAGTCCTGGGAGACCGAAGCCGCAGCCAATTTCCAGAACGCTTTTGCCAGCGACAGAAGGAAAGTTCTCAGCATACCAGCGCCAACTGTGAAAATCGCGTGGGGAGAAAACGCCCTCGTTTACAACCAAGTCCATTCCAAACGCCTGCATGTGCAGCGGAAAGGTGTGCTGTTGGCTGAGTGCAAGCCTCTGCCTGACCCGATCAAGATCTGACATATCGTTCCTTCTCAAATAGGTTCAAAGCATGAGCCTTTTCAAGTGATTGAATGGATTTGGTGACTTGTGCAGTCGAGCCATTTATAAGTGACGTTCCGTTGCGGCCGCCACGCAGTACCCTTTGGCGAGCCGCCCCATAAGATCTGCTATCCACGCATGGTAGGGGCTCTCAATCGTATCGACGCCGAACGATGGATCCGCGGTTCCGCTGAAAGGATCGATCGCTCCGTGGGCCAACGTTGCTGCGATCCCAGCTTCATCCAAACTACCGGGAAAAGCCGCTGTGGGCGTAGCGGACAATCCTGCAAGCGCGGCACACAATGCAAAGGCTGCGCTATTGGCAGAGCTTCCCACAAGAAGGTTAGCAAAGTCGTTTCTCATGGGTGGATGCTTAACACCAGCGTCGTGAAGACGGCTGGTCCCAACCTCATTGGGATTGTCGACACACGAACCACAAATTAGGCCCTCGGCCATGGCCTGGTCGAATAATGGATGTGTGAGCGCTGTCCCTGGTTCTACAACGTTACCGGTCCCATGATACGGCTTGCCCTCAGCCGAAAAGCCGTAATGCTCAATCGCAATGACCGTCTTCGGTTTGACGTTCTGCAACAGTTCAGCAAAATAGTTCGACAGGTCGCAATCAACATCTAGCCCGACGATCGCAACGCCAAAGAGCCTTTCGTTCCCCTTTGAAAGCCTTTCGAACGCGTCAAAATCGATGATCGTCGCGCCTGCCGATCTAAATGCCGCCGCAACTTGTGCAGCCAAAGGCGCAGGCGCCATCGCAAGGGAGACTGCGCCGGTCGTCATGTGAAGAGCTCGCGCAATGGCCGCTGCCCCAATCGGCCCATCAGCCTCGCCGATTGAAACGTCAATCGAAGACCTAACCGGCCACCCGGTCACGAGAATTGAGACATCCTTTGAGGCGAGAGAGTCCAAGAGAAGTTGTGCAAAAGCGGTTGAACTCGCTTCCCCTGACCCATTCCGTTCCCGCGAATAGAGATACGACGGTCGCCCAGTTAGATTTAAGTCAAGCGTCATTAACTTATCCAGCTCAAGCCCAAACCGTTGGATAAGTTCCTCTCGGGACGGTTGCAGACCTAAGTAGGAGAAGTAGTCGGTCACGGTTCGTCTCCAGTCGATATTGATCGTTGCCGAATTTAGTTGATAGAGATTCGGACGCTCCGTCCTAGGCGAGGTAGATACTCGCCCACGTCGCAAGCGCGACGACGTTCCAGGCGGCTTTGAAGCTCTCTTCCGTAAGTTCGAGATTACGAGGCGGGAGGATTGCTGCCCCTTCGAGCTCTCCGAGGGAATGCGTCCGGAGAAGGGAGCTCGAGCAAATCCACTCAATCCGCTCGGCCAGCCACGAGCACATGCTGTCGTCATAGAGGAGGTGTTGAATCCGCTTGGGACGCATGGTGATTTCGTCAGGCAGAATTTGACGGGCCGCCTCACGAAAGATAATCTTATCATTCTCAGGGCTGAGTTTCTGAAAATCGGGGATTTCAAGCGCCAAGTCTATGAGAATTCGTTCCGCATAGGGCATCCTAAAATTGAGACCATGTCTACCAGCCAAGAGTTCCTGTGCAGCGAGGCGCTCGTCGCGAACAGTTAGATCGTTGCATAGCCGCCGATAGATTGCGTCATCGGTCGAAAGCAAATCCCGATGATACGGCATGCCTGCAAATAACGTGTCAGCGGCATTGCCAGAGAATATGATGTCCACGAATTGTCGCGCTTCCTGATGCAGGGCATAAAGGCATGGGAACTCTTCGTAACCGCCAGGATTGTCCACAGCGACAATAGTGTCGGTCAGTAGCGCTGTGAGGGCGTCGGGCCGAACTATGATTTCATGATGCTGTGTCCCAAGGACGCTCGCTGTCGCGCTCGCACCGATAATCTCCGGGTCGTCGTAACCATAGCCGACAGTGAATGTGTGAATCTCAGAATCCCTGCGAATTCGCCTCAGGGTCGCCGCTATTACTGCGGAGTCGACGCCGCTACTAAGCATCACCCCATATCTCGGTGAAAAATCATTCGCCTGCCAACCGATCGTCTCTCGAACCGTCATTTCTACGTGACGAACTGAAATCGGTCTGAACGGTGGGCGTGTCTTGCACAAATCTTGACGCAGGTGAATCGTCTCAAGATTTCCATTCTGCCATATGAGGATTGATCCCGGCAGCACCATGGAAATGTGCCGCAGAAAGGTTCGCCCCGCTGGCGCCCAGCCGTCGTCAACGAAGCCGCGGGCGGCATCGTGGTCAAGGTTTCGTTCGACCCACGGCAGTGACAACAGTGCCTTATACTCCGTCGAAAAGGCAAAATTTTCATTCGACGACGCCCACGAAAGGCTCTGCACGCCGAACGCATCGCGAACAAGGATCAGCCGGTGACGAGTGTAGCAGTAGACTGCGATTGCGTAGTGACCGCATAGAACCCGGAAGAAATCGGCGCCGAATCTGAGGAATTCCGTCCTGATATCTTCTGCTGAAAGATAACGCGGCGTCCGTGTCTCTTCATCAACGACAAATGGGAAACCGGAATAGACAACGGCGATATCGTCATCGACAGAGATAGGCCAGATCTCAGCGGAGTGACGGGCGCCAAAGGAGAATGTTGGTCCCTCCTCCATGGCCATGTAGCAACCGCGGTGTGTCAGCGCCGCACCCATCTCCACGGTGCCGTGTGTCTTGGCGCCGACGATCCCCCACAGCGCCCCGATTGGGGAAAGCGCAATACCTGTCATAGGTGTGCTCCAACGAGTGACATGGAGGCCGTCGCACTGAAAACAATGATGGCAACGTACATCAGCTCACTTTGATACGACACGGAACACTGGCATGGTAAAGAGATGAACTATAAAGCATCGCCATAATAGCCACAAACTGCTTAGTGGACGAAATATAACACTGCGATCACAGGCACGTCACGAGAAACCGAGCGCTACGACACGTTGTTATATTTCAGCAGCTCGAACATGCGAAAAGATCTGCGTCTCAACGCACCTTTGGCAAAAATGAGTTCCCAGTAAGAAGCGCGCGTGTGGAAACATTGCAAGTCATGATGATGCCTGAACATTAGAATGATCCTACCCATGTATGTCTCACCTCCACTATCTCTTTTGGCAAAACGTCTGTAATGGCTGCCACGGATAGCCGTGTCTTGACAAACCGCTCAGGGTTGCCATTGCCATCTACGTCTAAGATCCGTCGAGCAAGTTGCATGCCGGATTGGGTTACTGGTTGCCTTGCACGACTTTTTCTCCGGCCGCAGCCCGGATTGGGTCGCCATTTTGTCGGACTGCCGACATTCGCGTTCGGCTTCGAACGCAAGAGGCTAGGTTCGGACATCGCTCGTGAAAAGAACTGCCAACTGAAGCGATTTTCTTCGCTGCGCCGCGATGGTGTTGCCTGGTTCCCCTCGATGCTCTGGTGACCATGGCCGACGCCACCCCCTTTTGGCTCATTGATTGGTCTGCAGAGCATTTCTGGCCTGCTCCTTCCAGAATTGGCACGAGTTTTGATGCTCCATGGTCGCGACGGCGGCAGAAGCTGCCCCCGAATATTTCTGTCGCGGGTTGCGTCGCGAAGGCCGAAGCGAAGGAAGGAGAGCAAAATATCAGAGGTCTGCTCGAGAACCTGCATATCGAGGGAGGGCCATTACCCCTCGCGGTCCAAATGCCCTCAATCGGTATGGGGTGGCGATACCCACAATCGCCCAGCACCACCCAGCGAACGTCGTCGGCTTGAACGTGTCAAAGGTAAGTCGTTCGAAACGCCGAGCGACCTCAGTTCTTGTGATAGGGCAGACAACACACGCCCGAGAAGTAAGTCACCCCAAATCACTGTGCGCCTTTGAAGGAGGACGTTATGCTTACAGACCAAATGGTATTAGGTGTCTTTCTGCGCCCCGGCGGCCATCATGAGGCTGGATGGCGTCATATGAACGCGCATTCCGATGCGGGCGCTAATATCGAGCGGTATAAATCCTATACAACAAAAGCGGAGGCTGCCGCACTACATTTTGTATTCGTAGCTGACACAGCCGGTGTGCGCGAGTCGACGGTTGAAGCGATGTCGCGATCCGGACGAGTTGTTGGGTTCGAGCCGACGACCTTGCTGGCAGCCCTGGCCATGACTACCAAAAAAATCGGTTTGGTGGCTACCGCATCTACCACATTCAATGAGCCATATAATCTTGCGCGGGTATTTGCATCGCTCGACCATCTGAGCTGTGGCCGGGTCGGCTGGAACGTTGTTACCTCGGCTAATCCGTTTGAAGCACAAAATTTCAACCTGCGGGAGCTACCACCCCACGACGAACGATACGAGCGCGCAGCCGAATTTGCCGAGGTCGTAGAAGGATTGTGGGACAGTTGGGCAGATGATGCATTCGTCAAACAGCGTGACGATGGAATATTCTTTGATCCGCATAAGGTAAACTTCTTGAACCACGTCGGAAAATATTTTGCAACTCGTGGCCCTTTAAATATTTCTCGCTCGCCTCAAGGATATCCAGTCATTGCTCAGGCAGGTAGCTCGCCCACCGGTACCTGGTTCGCAGGCCGATATGGCGAACTGATTTTTACGGCGCAGCAAAGCATCGAAGATGCGAAAGAGTTTTATAAATCGGTCAAGGGGTTCGCACGGGACTTTGGTCGATGGGATGCCGACCTTCTTGTGATGCCGGGGATTGTTCCAATCGTGGCACCAACGACGCAAGAAGCGGAGGAAAAGCGACAAGCACTCCAATCGCTAATCCACGAAGATATTGCTGTTGAACTGGCCAAGCGACTCCTTGGTTATGTAATGGATGTCGATAAGCTTTCTCTTGATGAGCCGGTTCCCGATGACTTGGGTGAAACAAACAATATGCAGAGTCGTCAAAAGCTGCTGCTCGATACTGCGAGGGAGAAGCGATTAACAGTTCGGCAACTCGCAGCTAGCCTCGCCATCGGAAGAGGACATTTGGTCTGCGTTGGCTCGCCGTCCGAAATCGTCGACCAGATGGAGCAGTTTCATACGGAGGGCGCTGCCGATGGCTTTATTATAATGCCTCCAACGTTTCCTGACGGTCTGGATGACTTCGTTCAACTTATTATTCCCGAGCTTCGGCGAAGGAAGTTATTCCGCTCTGAATATAATGGAGCCACGCTGCGTGAAAATCTTGGATTAAGGCGACCCGGGAATAAACGGACGGACCAGATGGGAAATGAACCTATTGCACCCGTGGTGTAACCGTCGCCATCAATCATTAGACGAGGTGGGTGTAGCGTGACGGCACGCGCACCCTTGACAGTGTCAACCCATCGCCGCTGAGCGAGGACAGTTGCACCCGCGTGGCATCGAGGATGCTGTCGGCATCGGCCGACGCTGGCGCGCGGGCGGCCGGCGACGGCGACCATTTGCGCGAACAGGCCCGGCGGCCGCCTGGCGTTGGCATCGCCCAGCGTAGTCCCGCCAGTGCGTGCCCACCCAAATGATAAAGCCGCTCGGAGTGGCTCATCGGCCCCGGCTCGATCTCGCGCAGGCTCGCTTTCAACAGCGCTAGGAATTGGCTCTTACTGGTCGGCCGCCGCACGCTGCGCCTTGCCTAAAAGCCGGCGAACACCTCCACGGACCGTGCCACATGAAAAAGCGCAATGTAATGCCGCATGCCATGGACATCCTGCTCGTGCCTGGGCCCTTCTGATGGGAGGCTGTCACTTTTTGGTCTTGAGGCTGTTCAATGTTTAGGCAGACCCTCTGCAGGCTCTGCTCGAGCTGGCTCGCTGACCTCGCCAGTTCCCGCGAGAGCGAAGACATCGCCGCCAGATATCCAGGTCTCGTAGCATTCGCTAAAATGCGAGTTTTCACCCGGTTAGCGAAACGCCAGCAGGGCGGATGAGAGGACGCAGTACGCCGTCACCACCCCGTACATTGCTCCCCTTGTCGGTGGCACTCGTAGAGGGCTGACATGGAAAAGGGCGACGGTGAGCAGACTGATCCCCAGTGCATGAACAAAAAGGCTGCCGGGGAACCATGGCTTGAGCATGAAAATCGCTGCAACAACTGGCAGCACATAGGTCGTGGGAACACCTATGAAATTGCCGCCCTGAAGGCCGACCGAACCGAAATAGCTGAGGCGGAGCGCACTTGCCAAGCCTAGCACGCCGGCGATGACAATTGCCCATGGCGCGCGGTCACTAAGAGTGGTCAGGAGGATGCCTGGAAAAATCCCGGCGCTAACGAGGTCCGCTAACGAATCTAGGCTCTTTCCCACATTCTTCGTCGTGTCGCTGCGGTTAGCGGTCCATTTGGCCACGACGCCGTCGAGATGATCCGCTAGGAGAGCCCAAAGAGCAGTCGCGACCGCCAAATCTGAACGTCCCTCGATCGCCAAATTGATGCTAAGAACGGAAATTAGCAGACCGGCGACCGTAACTCCATTGGCCGGGTCTTTCAGCTCTTTCAGCATGCTATCTCCCCCTCTGGTGTCCGATAGAGATGCCCGACCCCACCGCAGCAGCCGGAGTGAATATCTCTTCAGCGATCCGCAAGTCAGCCACACAGTCGATTTCGTACCACCGAACGTGATCACATCGTGCTGCGGCGAGCTTCATTCCCCGCTTCGTGATCAAGTACGCAAGGAGTTGTTCCGTGTAGATCGTCGTATTGCCAGCTTCGATCAGTTCATTCAGCGTCGGAACGAGGGTCTTCGACAGAGTGCCAATCGAGAAACGAAACAGATTCATCGTCTTGAAAAGCTGTCCTCCAGCCGAATGGAGATCGCCACCGGTCTGCCGCATCCGGACCTCTACTATGTCGTCGTCATCATTCAATAGGGCTGCCGAACCCTCCATTGCTTCCGTGAATGGTGCGACTGCGGCTACATCCGGGCGCCTGGCCATGGTCAATGATCTGATGGCCTCAAGGTCAAAGAAGACGTCGCCCTCCAATAGGTAAACGTCTCCGCTCAGGAGCGCGTCACGGGCGAGCCATAATGAATATGCGCTTCCAGTGCGATCAAAGACGGTGGATTCAACATAGGTGATGTCGATGCCAGCGAACTGCTCGCCGCAAGCATACTCAATTGCGTCTTTACGATATCCCACGACAATCGTGACGGAGCCGACGCCAACGGAGCTAAGGTTCGCCAAAGCGTTGTGAATTATCGGAATGCCGTGGATCTCGACAAGGGGCTTCGGCCGCGTATTGGTAAAGGGACGAAGCCGAGACCCCATGCCGGCCGCGAGTATGATTGCCGATTGAGGTAAGTCCGAGTTCAGCATCGTACTCTCTCCTCAGACTTTGCGCTCTCAGTTCCAGGAATTGAGAAGCCTCGTGAGGCGGGCGAGTCCGCTCACCAATTGGTCGGTTGGGATGCCATAGGACAGACGAAGGCCCGCTGGGTCGCCGAAAACGGATCCCGAGACCACCCCCACACCAGCGTCCGTAAGCAATGCGCTCACGATCTCGTCGGGTGCGCGGGTGACGTTCTCCCGCCGCGCGGACCAAACAAGCTTGGATATGTCGAGATAGAAATAAAATCCGCCTTGTGCCCTTGGGATCGGAACCTGTGTGAGCGAGGAAAGCATACTGAGGCCTACCTGCCTTGCGCTTGCAAGTTGTGCTCGAAGCCCAGCTTCGTAGGAGCCGTCACTGCGTTGCAGATGCGCAAGCACGGCGTGCTGGGCTACGACGTTCGGGTTTGACGTCGTGTGCGACTGCAACGCCTTCACGGCGTCGATGACTTCTTTGGGGCCTGCCAGATAACCGATCCGCCATCCCGTGAGCGCCAGAGACTTACTGAATGCGTTGACGATGAGGGTGCGCGACCGAACTTCCGGTACGAGGAAGACGATCGGCCGATGCGCTTCATCTCCATGAACGAAATCGGCGTAGCACTCATCGAAAATGATCCAGAGATCCCGTGCTATTGCGAGCTGGGCAATCCCTGTCAGCGTCTGGGTGTCATAGACCGAGCCCGTCGGATTATTCGGAGTGTTGATTACGATCGCTCGCGATCGCTCGGTGATGGCGGCTTCGATGTCTTCGATGCGCGGCACGTAGCCATTGGAGCGGGTATCGACGAAAATCGGTTTGCCGCCGGCGATCAGCACCTGGGCCGGAAATGTTGTCCAATACGGCACCGGGATGATGACTTCGTCGCCTGGGTCAAGAAGCACCATTGCGGCATTGAACAAAGCCTGCTTCGCTCCGCAAGTAACGGCAATTTCCTCAGCCTTCCAGATTTGCCGCGTTTCGAGGGAGACCTTCCGCGCCAGCGCCTCGCGAAGCTCCGTCGTGCCAACAGGGTCGGTGTAGCGGTTTACGCCCTTGTTGATCGCCTCAATAGCGCCCTGACGAATCATTCGAGCAAGCTCGCTCCAGATTTCGCCGGCCGTGAGGTCAACGATCTCCATCCCGGCATCGGCCGCAGCCTTCGCCGCGGCGCGGGCCGCCGCAGTCCCCGACGATTTCAACAAGGTTGTCCGTTGCGCCAACATGCGCATCTCCATCTACCTTCTTTCGAACGAACCACCTGCCACAGCTTATCCTGGGCCATCCACTGCCCGCGGAAAGCTCGCCGCAGTGCCCTAGTTCGAATAATAGCTCCTGGAGCATCGCGACCTCGCTCTCGATCCCGGCAATGCTCTCTTCCCGGATGATCCGATCGCAAACCCGGGGCATGGCCGATATCGTCGCGCATGCGCCCAGATCACTGTGGAGATTCGAGCCTTGCGACACTCGGAGAAGAGCGTACGGGTTGACTTCTTTAGGAGCGTACCATGCGTTGTCATCTCTCCGTCACAATAGCAATAGAGGTATTTTCGGGTTCGGCGTCAATACGGAGAACCTATAGGTAGCGTTATTTCGCAGTATAGTAACCATTTCGACGCAGACCTGTAACATTTCTTTAACAGACGGGAGCCTTGCGATGGCCATGTACATCTCGTAATGCTAGGTGTTTTGGCTAGCGGTGGCCCTAAAAAGGATGACGAGAGCTCGACGGTGATCCCTTATTTTCGGGTGCAAGCTCTTTAGTGATGTTTTTTCCTTTACTTATCCACCGAGACCATGCGCATTCGTCGCGTCGGCTGGCGATCTCTGCGGCCCCTGATTCCATCGCCGTATCTCCTTCGGCAAATAGGGAATCACGACCTCCAAACGCCTCCGGGTCTGTCTTCCGATGCTCCGACCCGCGCCTTGTGGGAAGAGGTGACCAGAAGCCACGGCTCGTAGCGAATCGACCAAGGCACCTCTCTCTTTTCTAGCTTGTGGCCTGCCGGATATCTGTCTCACTCACGCCCATTTCACGCGCGGTGTTCACTATTGCGGCCCAGGTATCATCGAGCAACGGGATGCCATCCTTGGTTCGTTCGGCGCGGATCCTGCGTTCTGGATCGCCCGGGAGCTGCACCTGCTCGATGCCGGGGACCGGCTTCGTGGCGCGGATGAAATCGGTATAGCGGGTGACTTCACCGTCGAAAAAATTGGCGGGATCGACCACCTTTGGATCGATATAGAACGCCAGCATGCCGTTGGCGAACCGTTGATTAGCGGCGGTCGCACCCGTACCCGTCAGCGCTCCGCCCATCAGCTCGCAGATCAGGGCAAGGCCAGAGCCCTTGTGCTCGCCAAAGGCGCGGATGGCTCCTATACCCTGGGTATGATCGCGCGTGCTATCGGAGGTGTATGGACCGTAGAGCAACCGCGGATCGTCGCTAAGGGTGCCGTCGGAATCGATCAGCGCGCCCTTGGGCAATTTCTTGCCGCCCAGGCTTGCGACCAGGCACTTACCCTCCGCGACAACAGAGGTTGCGAAATCGAGCACGATTGGATCATGGCCTTGCCGCGGGATTCCCACGCAATAGGGCGCGGTCGACATGCGCCTCTCGACACCGCCGAAAGGTGCGACCAAAAGCGAATCGGTGGCATTGACAAAGTGCACGGAGACGAGGCCATCGGCCGCCGCCATCTCCGCCCAGTCGCCGATGCGGCCAATATGGCCGGCATTGCGCAGCGCCACCGCCGCCAAGCCCGCCTTCTTGCACTTCTCGATGCCGAGCTTCACTGCAACTGGCGCCACCGTCTGACCGTAGCCGAACTTGCCGTCGAGCACTGCGAGCGAGGGCGTGTCGACCAAGACCTCGACCGTCTGGTTTGGCACCACCGAACCTATTTTTTTCCAGCGAATATAGCCCGGCACCCGGATCACGCCATGACTGTCATGGCCGGTGAGATTGGCTGTCGTCAGATAGGTTGCTATGCGACGTGCCTCTTCCGGCGAGGAGTCGGCGTGACCGAAGACTTCTGCGATGAAATCGATGAGATTTTCAACCTTGATGATAACCATGGTCGCTTGTCCTCTCTCCGCTTGAGCGTGACCGTCGAAGCACCGATGCTCACTTTTCCGGATCATGCGCCTTGGTCACCCGACCTTTTGAAGGCTGCCTAGTCTTCAGGCTGTTTAGGGTCTCGACGACGCGTTTCAGTCCCAGCTCCAGCAAGTCTTGTGGAACGCCGAAGGAAAGACGCAATCCATTCATGTCGCCAAAAAACCCGCCGGCAACGGTTGCCACATCAGTTTCGTCCAGGAGTAATCGTGCAATATCGTCCGCGGATCGAACGGGACCTTCAGCCGATAGCTCGGAAATAAGCCGCTTCAGATCGAGATAGAAGAAGAATGTGCCATCGGCGCGGGGCACCGTGACGCCCTCCAAACCAGCCAGGATGCGAAGACCCGTGTGGCGGGCCTTCGATAGCCGCTGATGCATCTTTCGTTCAAAGCTGCAGTCTCCGACCTCCAGGTGATGCAAAACCGCATGCTGCGCGATCACATTAGCATTCGAGGTCATATCGCTCTGCAGCTTCTTCGCTGCGGCAACGATCTCAGGGGGGCCTGCGAGATAGCCCAGCCGCCACCCGGTAATCGCCAGTTCCTTGGAGAAAGTGTTGACCAGGATCGTGCGTGAACGGACGCCCGGATGCGCGGTGACGATCGACTCATGGCGCCCAGCGAATACAAAGCAGGAATAACATTCGTCGGAAACAATCCAGAGGTGGTGGTCGATTGCGAGATCGCCGATAGCTCGCAACGTAGTTGGATCATAGATAATTCCCGTCGGATTGTTGGGCGAGTTGACGATAATGGCTTTTGTGCGCTGTGTAAGAGCGTCGCGGACCGCGCCAATGTTGGGAATATACGTCGACGGGCGAGAATCAACGAACACGGGCTTTGCGCCAGCCAGAAGAATCTGGGACGCGAAAGTCGGCCAGCTGGGGCGAATGATGATTACCTCGTCACCCGGATCGAGCACGGCTAGGGCAGCATTGAGCAGTGCTTGCTTTGCACCAGCAGTGATAACGATGTCTTCCAAATTCCAGCCGACGTGCGTTTGCGCCGCCAGCTTTTCGGCGACCGCCTTGCGAAGCAAGGTCAAACCGATGGCGTCGGTATAGCGGTTCGTTCCGGCATTGATCGCGGCAATCGCTCCCTCGCGCACCGACAATGGTGTCTCAATGATGATTTCGCCGGCTGCAAGGTCGATGATCTGACGGCCGGCTGCGGCAGCCAGCTGAGCTAGCTCAGCTGGCTCTTGGGCGGCGACAGTGCCCGGACCTGAAAGCAAAGACATCCGTTGCGACAGCATGCATGGCCCCCTGAAATAGTTGTCAGCTTTTTTGAAACTGGTCCAAGGCGCCCGGACGCCGCTCTGCTGACTGCTTCGGTAGATAACGTTCTTCCGCTTCAGCTAGTTCGTCGTAGCCCATCAGTCTGAACAGCTCGTCGAGACCGGCAACCTGGTCCTCGATCCCGGCGATGCTTTCTTCCGACCGAATTCGGCCGCAGACGTCACGCATGCCAGCGATCGCCGCCCGCATCGAATGGTTGGCCCAGATGACGGTCGAAATGCCGGCATCACGATAGACCGAAGCCGGCGTTTTGTAGTATTTGGTGGGGACGATGACGACCGGCAGCTTGTTGTTCCATTCCTTGGTGAAGGTCAGGATCTCGTCTGCGACGGCCTCGCGGGAGTGGATGAGGATTGCGTCGGCGCCGGTCTCTGAATAAGCGTCGGCCCGGCATAGCGCCTCATCGAGACTGTGACCGGCGATCAGCGCCTCGATGCGCGCGACGACCACGAAATCCGGTCCCGTCGTGTCTTTCACGGCCTTGAGACGGCCGCAGAACTCGTCAATGTCAGGGAGCAGATGCCGATCGCCGACGAAGGAGTTCATTTTCGGGAAGCTCTTGTCTTCAAGGCAGATGCCGCTGGCGCCGCGTTGCTCAAGCTTGCGCGCGACCAAGCGAGCATTGTTGAAATTTCCGAAGCCGCTGTCACCGTCGACAAGAACAGGAATGTTCGTCGCATCGACCATGCGCTCGACGACGTCGACGACTTGCGTCCAACTCGCTTCGTTGGCGTCCCGATAGCCAAGCGCCGAGGCGATGGAAAGACCAGAGGCCCAAAGTCCGCGAAAGCCGGCACGCTCGGCAATTGCGGCCGAAAGCCCATCATGCGCTTCCATCAAGAATGTTAGGTCGTTGGAAAGAATGAGCTCGCGCAGGGTCGTCGATGACGCCGTCGCTGGCAAGAGTTCCGCCCCGAACGAAATCGCCTTGTTCATTGTATGACCTCCTCCACAATCTCAGGTCCAATGAACTCGGTGAAACAGGACGACTACTCAACGTCGCCCTGACCTGGCTGTAGAAGAGTCCTTTGGCCTACATGCGCAATGATCGTGAGATCCGCTGGAAACGGCTCAGAGCCGAAGCGCACGTTACAGTTCAAGCAGCAAGCGCCATGCCAGCTAAAAAGCTGTTGTTATTGCAATTGGTTGGCTTTGCGCGGCTGGTTCCGTTTGTTAGCCGCGATACAAATCTGTCGGGATCGCGACAGTGGGCAAGCCATATCGCGGTGCGAGGTTGGCAGGTCGCCACCTATTCGCGATGTCCTTGGCCACGCTAGAGTGCGTCGTGTTGAATCCGATTCATATCTGCAGTCTTGAGGTAGTTTTGCGCACTCGGCGGAGTGAATTAGTCGAGGACCGAGGCGACGGCGTCCCACGGGGCCCTGATGGTCCGCTCTGCTTTGGCGCGCAGTAGCGCCTTGAGCTTGAGGTTCCGTCGCAGTTGGTCGAGGTGGGCGATTGTTTGTGACAGTCTTATGACGCAATGTCCGGTGGTTCCTCCGATTACCTGAAGCGGTGCCGCGCCGAGGACATCATGCAGGAAACGGAACTGAAGCTCGAGCTTTCGCAATCGGGTGCTGGATCGCTCCTGAGGAAAAATCCGTTCGGATCCTCGCCCACCATTCTTCAGCAGAGATCCATCTATTTCGACACCCCCGGATGGGATTTGTCCAAGCGCAGCCTGTCGCTTCGCATTCGGCAATCGGGAAATGAAAAGATCCAAACCCTCAAAGCCGCCGATGGCACGGCGGCCGGATCGTTCACACGCCAGGAATGGGAGCGACCGGTCGCCGGCGATACACCGATAGTTGACGATCCGCAGATCCGAGACCTGCGTGCAGGAGCTGGCCCAGAGCTCGCGCCCTTGTTCGAGGTTCATGTCAAACGGCATCGTTGGAATGTTGTGGATGGCGACGCCACACTCGAAGTCACTTTGGATCTTGGCAAGGTCGTTGCAGCCGATCGCGAGGCGCCGCTGTGCGAGATCGAGTTGGAAAAGAAGGCTGGCTCACCGACGGCGCTGTTTGCACTCGCCCGGAAAGTCGACCTGATCACGCCGGCGCATCTCGGGGTGCTGAGCAAAGCGGAACGGGGCTATCGTCTGCTTGGCTCGGCGCCCGGTGCTGCGAAGACGGCTTCGATCCCGCTCACGTGCGAGATGAGCGCGGCAACGGCCTTCGTGCGCATCGCCACGGCGTGTCTCAGACAGTTTCGCCTCAATGAAATGGTGCTGAGTTGGTCCCGCGATGCCGAGGCCCTGCACCAGGCTCGCGTGTCGCTGCGACGGCTACGCTCGCTATGCTCGATCTGCAAGTCGTTGTTCGACGACAGCCGTTTCGACCACATGCGCGAAGAATTGACATGGCTCGCCTCGGAATTTGGCGATGCGCGCAATATCGACGTGATGATCGACCGCGCTTCAAGCGAGGCTCTTTCAAGCCGTCTTCAAGACGCGCGCGAGGACGCCTATGCCGCGGTCGAAGCATCGCTCTCCTCGGCGCGCGCCCGCGCGCT
This sequence comes from Mesorhizobium japonicum MAFF 303099, assembly GCF_000009625.1. NCBI lineage: Bacteria > Pseudomonadati > Pseudomonadota > Alphaproteobacteria > Hyphomicrobiales > Phyllobacteriaceae > Mesorhizobium > Mesorhizobium japonicum. Next base: position 90,509 of record NC_002679.1, on the reverse strand, counting down.
GATGATCGATGCCGCTGAGTGGATTTCCATCAGGAGTTGGCGAGCCGACCAGGCGGACGAAACGCTTCACGAGCACTCGTCACGGGGTTTCGCCTCCGGTGTATTTGATAAACTTTGGAAAAAGGTGGCGAAGGGCGGCAGCGATCTCATCGACGCCGATGACGAGACCCGCCACGAAGTGCGCATCGTCGCAAAGAAACTGCGCTATGCGGCGGAGTTCTTCCAGCCGCTTTACAAGAGCAAGGCCGAAGCCAAACGCCATCGACGGTTCATTAGGGCGATGGAGGACCTGCAGGATAACCTCGGCCGCCTCAACGATCTCGCCACCGCCCCTGGTATGCTGGCGGCGCTGGAGCTTTCGGACATGGCTGGCGCGAAGGATCTCTTCAGCGCCGAAGACAAGTCCAAGCTTCTTGAGGACGCCGCGGAGGCGCACGACGCTTTGGTCAACACGAGGCGCTTCTGGCGATGAGCACCCAGTGCTCGAGACCGAGCGAGCCGGCACGGTCACGACACCCATTTCATCCAAGCGCGCTCGATGACCGAGCATGGCTACCAGGGGCGCACTCCATTGTTTCCGAATGTTTGACCTCAGGGAAAACGCGTTCCAGACGGCGCTGAACAAGAAGCCCCTCGAACAAAAAAGGCCGGGCTCGAACACGGCCCGGCCAAAAGAAGGGTCAAAACCTTCAGAGGGGAACACCGTTCGACGCAATGGGAGGAAACCGCCGAACGATTTTGCCTGTTTGATCTTATTTCGACCCCTTGGCGACGAATGACATTCCAAAGAAAGCGCGAAACGGCAAAATTCGTGCTCCCTATTGCCGTAAGCCTCACGGGCGCGCTGCTCCGGACTCAAGAAGATTGGCATTGTAGCGGCATGCCACGTCGGGATGTGAATGCAGTCGGCATTTCAGGACATTGGTGCCGATATCGCGCAATAACGGGTTGTCGGGATCGCTTGCCGGCCCGCGTGGCTCGGCGGCCAATGCCTCAGGCAAATTCAGCAGCGTTGTTCGTCGCATCCAGCCGTGCGCTGAAGAAGAGAACGGAAATCCGCTCATAAGCGGAACTGCCCTCCTTCGGCCAACTCATATTTCATCACCGGATGGGTGGGGACTTCTCCCCACCCTGTCACCCGAGACGCGCACTCAGTACAAAGCGCGGGGTGAAGATGCGGGCTGGTAGTAAAGAAATGGTTAGCCTCATCGCACCTTGCTGCTACCCCCACGCCGGCTCCGCAATCGCGGAGCGGCTTAGTCGAAAATATCTCATCTTACGGCACCGCCACAACGTCTCGCCCGACAGGGTCGAGAATGAAGTTGTTGCGATATTTTGCAAACAAACTCTCAACTTGATCGACCCGGAAATAGCGCTCGGCAGCCGTCTTGCTGGTTGGTTTATCCCTACGCGCGAGGGCGTCGGAAACGTCTCTCGGGATCAGGTAAATTGCCCTGCCATTTGTTACGTCCGGCAGCAGGATAACGATTGCAAGCCAATCGAACTGATCGAAGTCGTCGTAGGTGACGTAGGATGGCCCTTGTTTGAACGTTCGAGATTTTACAGACACCCTTTGCGGGGAATGCCCGACTGGCTGAGCGATGACATCGTAGCCAGGCCAGTTGTCAGGAACTTTGAGAGCCGGCACTCCGGCAAGGGTCAGTTCAGCGGCGACCACCATCTCGCAAGCGTCACCCATCTGCTTTGACGTGTACAGTCTCGTTTGCAAGATGATGGGGCCTTCAATCTGAGAGATGTTCCGGATTTCCGGTCGCCCAACCCAACCGAAGGCGTCGGCCACTTTTCAAAACGATGATGATTGGTTGGTCTGGTCGAGCCGACATGCCGAAAAGGCTGGCAAACCGCTCGAAGTCAGTGAACCACATCCGGGAGACGGAGAAGGAATGTACGATCATCGCCGCTTCGTCCGTCTTGAACCGCTTCGCCTCCAACAATGCTGATGAGGTTCGATGCAGCAGTTGGTAGCGCACATCCGATGGGGGTACGGCGTCTAAACCCAGCAGATCGCGGATTTGAAGCATGCGAAGTCGCTTGCCAACTGAGGGTTCTGCAAACCACTCGCCGACTGTTGGCCCGAATGGTTCCTTGACCTTGCCTTCAATGGTAGCCGCGCATGTCTCGTCGCCAAATCGGATCAAAGCGAAGACATCGCTTTGGCTATCACGGCCCCCACCGGCCAATGGCACCTTGTGCTCGGGAAACGCACCCAACAGTTCAGCTGGTTTGTCGAACATTGCGGCGATTTCGGACGGCAGCCCCTTCGCTTTTTCCCAGCTGTGCGCGAGAGTTCGAGCCGAATAGCCCATTCGCCAATGCTTGGCGGGATCAGCCAAGAACGCCTGCCAGCTATCCGGCCCTGAGCTGGGAACATAAATTTGCGACATGCCGACAAGCCTCTCGAACCATGCGAGCCATGGCTATCATAATCAGATCATAACTCAGTTCATGTGATTGTCAGAATTGGAAGGTTTGCCTGCAAGAAGACGAAGGTTGGAACAATCAAGCTCTTGCGAGCCTGCGGGTGAGCAGGCGAATGCGAGAGCCATATCAATGGCGTGCTGACCTTCTGCCTGAAGGCGTAGTCGGTGGCGGTGACGACGAGCTGGTTGATCAATGTAGGATCCGTCGACATTCATAGATTGACCACTTGTCAGCAACCAACACAAGCATTGGCGCGCGCCCTATAGATTCGCGAAATGATGATCGCTCGTCGGCCTCGGCCTCGGCGTCAAGTACAGCATGTGCGGGTACGAACGGAACCATTCACCTTGCGAAACAGCAGCAGTTGGGCAATGCTCGCCACCAGAGCATACCGTGGGGGCAGTAGATGGGCGAAGGGGCTTACCCAGGCGAAGGCGCCGACACAGCGCAGATCATTCGGCTGGCAAGTGAATATCGGGAGGCGGCGCACAGTCTCCTCGCCCGTAAACTGAATGGGCTATCCCTGGCGCCGTGCCGGCTTGTCGCTGTTCATGCCATTGAACTCTATTTAAACGTTTTTCTTCGGGAAGCCGGCGTTCATGCTGCCGAAATACGTGGCTTCCAGCACGACCTTTCCAAGCGGGTGGAACGTGCGAAGAAGTCCGGTCTGGTTCTGCGCAAGCGCACGCAACAGCATCTCGAGCAGATGACATCCGCACGGGAGTATGTAGTCACCCGGTACGGTCCGGAGATGACGAACACGTTGTCCCAAGTCAATCGTCTGATGGCGACTTTGGATGAACTGGACAAGAGGATTTCGTCCCTTGTCAGGTCAAAACCCGGCGATGGCTCGACCTCGAAGAATTAGCAGCGTTCGCCCGCGCCTTATGCCTGGATCTTTGTCGGTGCCTTGGCGGACGCGGGGATTGGAAATTGCTTATGGCAGAAGCTCATCCGATCTGGTGATCGCGGTAAGCGCAATCGGCTCATCCGCCGGCTGCAACATCAAGAGCAACATCAAATGGCATCGCGACCGGTCATGATCTGGTGCCTGCCAGCATTCTGCCAGTTCCTTTAGCGATTACTAATATGCTATATGCAAAAATGTGAGGGGTTAATTCGATGGGGCAGCCGCAAAGGCATATTGCACTGGTGTGGCTCATCCTGGCGGGCGATGCGGAGGCCCACGATTGGTACACAGGCAAGACTGATCCCGTTCTTCATTATAACTGCTGCGGCAACAAAGACTGTCACCCCATCGATTCCAGCGACGTCAGGGCGACCAAAGACGGCTATTACGTCAGGCTAACTCGTCCCACCTACATGAATGAGCCACAAGGAGGGGAGTGGTTTATCCCCAGAGAGCGCGTCCAGGCGGCGCCGGATGATCGATACCATATCTGCGAGCGTTTGATGACGTTCTATCGGACGGTCACTCCACATATGAAGTACGAGACCTTTCACAGGTTCAGATGGACGTGCTTCTTCGCACCAATGGGCACAAGTTCGATCGACGGGATGTAACCGAGCCTACATCGCGTTTGCAGGTGCGAAGAAGCAGTTTTCGTGCTCCTCGGTCGGATGCAGGCAGATGTGGAAATTGTCGTCGCCGGACGGAATGACCACGTCGTATGGCACGAAGTAGCGATTCTGATGAGTGACTTTCCGATGGTCGCCTGGTCGCAAGATGATCTCATAGCCATCGGGTCGCGGTGTTACTGTTTTGCTGGGAATTTTACCGCACTCTCCGCTCACCCGGTCGCCGTGACAGCAGGCCGGTGGATAGGTCCAGCTATCAGCGCTATGCGCAAATGCAGAGACATCCTTGAGCGCTGCAGCCGCGACGATCACGCCTGCCAAGCCCGCTATGCGTCGTGTTCCGACCGCGTCCACCAATGGTCCCCTAAGCGGCGACTAAGGTCTTCACAGCCTTTATACATCATAAGTCGGCGCTAATGTAGGCCGGAAGCGTCTATGACAAGACCGGCAAGGACCGGGTGCGTGACACTCAAATGCCAAGCCAACGGCATAGTTCACATTACTGGGAAAAATCCAAATGCGAAGCCGCTGGACCATTCTTGCTGCTTTGTCTGTCGCTCGTACCGCCTTCGCCCTTTCAGTTTGAGAGCATAGCGGCCGTTGCGCCACAGCCTAGCCAAAGTCTCGGTGCGAGCTTGGCCGATATCGGCATCTTAATCGGGCTCAATTTTTACCAGGCGAGGCGAATGCTCCGGACTTCCAAGCCCTTCTTGCCTTGCCCGCATGCGACAAACACCTTCTGTCCCTCCACCAGCGCACTGAGCCCTGAACGGGTTAGGGTGCTGGCATGAACGAAGACGTCCTTCTCACCGTTGTCAGGAGCTATGAAGCCGAAGCCCTTTTCGGGTTTGTACCACTTGACCGTGCCCCCGCTCTCTGGCTGCGCGCCCGTCTCGACGCTCGTCTCTCCAGCGACGCGCGTATGCGAGGGAGTTTTCGCGATCGGATCGCCGATCTCCAGCACCTGGGCGACTTGATGACCTTTCGGACTTTTTTCGACCGTGACCTTGAGAGGCGTTCCCTCGGCAACCTCCCGGCATCCGGCCGCCTCTAGCACCCGGACGTGCAGATAGGCCTCCCTGCCGTCCGACAGTTTGACGAAGCCAAATCCCTTGTTGCCTGTGAACCACAATACTTCGGCGTCGACAGGGTGTGCGGTCACCGTCGCCGGGCGCTGAAAGTAGCTTGGCTCGGAGGTCCGTTCCGAAAAGGAAACGGGGTCGTCGTCATGGCGATGCCCGCGTGGCTCGCGATGGTCTCGATATTTGCCCATGATCATCTCGACTGGCATGGATGGCGAACGACGCTACCGTCAAGACAATCTCGATCGGGCGACGCGTTTATGTCAATGGCCGTGATGGCCGCAGCTGTGCTCGGCCTGTCGGTCGAACCCTTAGAAACCAGATTCATTTCACCCGAAACAATAGGGCCGGCGAGTCGATTTGTTGACTCGTACAGGTTGTGCTCGAGTGCATTGATGGCGGCGCGGGCGAACTGGTGAAGAATGTCGCAATGTCGATCGACGAGCTTTGCAATCGGCGTGGCATGGGCGGTCAGCAGACGAGCGTCGTCCCACCTTTTCGAACGTACATCCGGCGATGTGATCGCCTTGGAGTTGGCAACCTGCACGCGAGGACGCCCCTTCCCCAACGTTACCACCCCTGGCTGTCGCATTTGGCCCATTTTTGTGGTGGTATTAAGAGCTAAACCGCCACCGCGCTTGGCGTTGACCCGCCGACCGTAAGCAGAGAAAACCAGATCAAATCGGTTCAGCCGCCTACGCGGCAGACCTCCGCCCAACCACTTCGGGGGACCATGGACGATCGCGCAAAAAGCGTCAGGAAAGGCAAGGCCGCGGTCAAGGCCAACGACGTCAAAGCCGACCTGATCGCCGTCGTTGTGGCAATGAACGGTGGTGGACCTTGCGTTCTCACCGTTGGACAGGAAGCCGCGCTGCCCTCGGGGCCATTCGAGCTTGCTCATCGTTCGCTGCAGTCGGGTCTCAGGGGATGGGTGGAACAACAGACCGGCCAGCCGCTCGGCTATATCGAACAGCTCTACACCTTCGCCGATCGCGACCGGATCGGCGGTGAACAGCGCGTGATTTCGATCAGCTACCTCGCGCTCACCCATCCAGACAAAGCTGGCGGCTCGGCCGGGCGCCACTGGGGAAGCTGGTACGACTACTTTCCATGGGAGGATCACCGTTCCGGCACGCCGGCGGCAGTGCTGGAAGATTTGCGGCCGCGCCTGCGGGAATGGGTGGATAGCGCTGACGACACCGCCATCCGGCTCGATCGCCGACGGCGTGCGGCTGTCGCCTTCGGCTTCGACGACCGATCATGGAACGAAGAGTTCGCGCTGCAGCGCTATGAACTTCTCTACGAAGCAGCCCTGGTGGACGAAGCCGTACGCGGCGGACATTTGGCCGCGCCCACGTCGGTGCCGGGCAAATCCATGATCGCCGATCATCGCCGCATCCTCGCAACGGCCATGGCGCGGCTGCGCTCCAAAATAAAATACCGGCCGGTCGTGTTCGAACTGATGCCGCGGCTCTTTACACTTCTGCAGCTGCAGCGAACCGTGGAAGCGCTCTCCGGCAGGCTCATCAACAAGCCAAACTTCCGCCGGCTCATCGAGCAGCAGGACCTCGTTGAGAAGACCGGGGAGGCAACCGTCGAAACCCGCGGTCGGCCCGCGCAGCTCTACCGCTTTCGCCACGACATTCTCGACGAGAGGCCGGTGGCTGGGACAAAATTGCCGCTGACGCGGGGTTGACATCTCTTATAGTCACAAAGATTATAAAGCCATTATAATCGTATAGACTATAATTGGAGGCTCGATGAGCACCATCCAGCCTTCGGCCGCTTTCCTGTATGACCGCGTCCAGCGCCTGATCCCGCCGATCGAATGGCCAGCCTTCGCCGGCGACATCGATGCCATCCTTGATCTGAAGCGGCAGCGCAACGCCGTCATCCTGGCGCACAACTACCAGACACCGGAGATTTTTCACTGTGTCGCCGATATCGTCGGCGACAGCCTGGCGCTGGCCCGCAAGGCGATGTCGACCGAAGCCGACGTCATTGTGCTGGCCGGCGTCCACTTCATGGCCGAGACGGCAAAGCTGCTCAATCCGCAAAAGACGGTGCTCATTCCCGATCTGCGCGCAGGCTGTTCGCTGGCCGACTCGATTACTGCCGAGGACATTCGCCTGCTGCGACAACGCTATCCCGGCGTACCTGTCGTGACCTACGTCAACACGTCGGCCGAGGTCAAAGCCGAGTCTGACATCTGCTGTACCTCCGGCAATGCCAAAGCCATCGTCGAATCCCTTGGCGTCCCCAGGGTGATCATGCTGCCGGATGAGTATCTGGCTGAGAATATCGCCGCCCAGACCGACGTCGAGATCATCGCCTGGAAAGGGCATTGCGAGGTGCATGAGCGCTTTACGCCGGCCGACATCCGCCAGCTGCGCGAGAACCATCCCGGTGTGATCGTGCTCGCGCATCCCGAATGTCCGCCCGACGTGGTCGCGGAGGCCGATTTTTCCGGTTCGACCGCGGCAATGTCGGACTATGTCGAAAGGCAAAAGCCGCCACGCGTCGTGCTGCTGACGGAATGCTCGATGAGCGACAATGTCGCGCTCCAGCATCCCGAGCTCGAGTTCATCCGGCCCTGCAATTTGTGCCCGCACATGAAGCGGATAACGCTCGCCAACATCCGTTCGGCCCTGGAGCAGAACCGCCACGTCGTGACCATCGAGCCCGGGATCGCCGGGCGCGCGCGACTTGCCGTCGAGCGGATGCTCGCCGTATGAGCGCCGATGTCCGCAGCTTTTTTGGTCGACCCATCATCATTGGCGGTGGCATTGCCGGATTGTTGACCGCGCTTCATCTGGCGCCAGAACCCGTGCTTGTTTTGTCCAGGACGCCACTCGGATCTGAAGCATCGAGCGCGTGGGCACAGGGCGGGCTGGCTGCCAGTCTTGGCATTGACGATAATCCGGCGCTGCACCTCGCCGATACGCTCGCCGCCGGCGATGGCCTGTGCGACGCAGACATCGCCAGCCGTATCCTCCATGCGGCCCCTAACGCGATTGAGGCCCTGGCAAACCTTGGGGTCTGCTTCGATCGGACGCCAGAAGGAGCCCTGCGGCTTGGCTTGGAGGCCGCGCATGGCCGCCGGCGCATCGTTCATGCCGGCGGCGACGGCAGCGGACAGGAAATCATGCGCGCGCTTGTCGAAACCGTGCGTTCCACGCCGTCGATTGTGGTCGTCGAGGGTGTGGAGGCGCGGCGGCTGGCAGTGGAGGACAATACGGTCCGCGGCGTCTGGGCAAGCTGTTCGATGAGCCCTGTGTTCCTGGGTACGGGACGGGTGATCCTTGCCACCGGCGGCATTGGCGGACTGTTCTTCGACAGCACCAACCCTTCGGGGAGTTGCGGACAGGGCCTGGGGCTTGCGGCCCGTGCCGGTGCTGTCCTTGCTGATCTCGAATTCGTCCAGTTCCACCCGACCGCGCTTGATGGGCCGGCTCGCCCGATGCCGCTGATCAGCGAAGCGGTTCGCGGCGAAGGTGCTGTGATCGTCGACGAGACAGGCCGACGTTTTCTCGAAGGCCTGGATGGGGCGGAACTCGCGCCGCGCGACGTGGTGGCGGGCGCCATCTGGACCCATCTTGCAAACGGCCACCTCGTCTTTCTCGATGGCCGAGAAAAGCCCGGTCCGACATTCGCGCGGCAGTTTCCGACGATTGCATCAGCCTGCAGGCGCGCAGGTATCGACCCCGCGCGCGATCTCATCCCCGTCCGGCCGGCCCAGCACTATCACATGGGCGGCGTCGCGGTGGACCAGGATGGACGGACTTCCGTTGCCGGACTGTGGGCTTGCGGCGAAGTTGCCTCCACCGGACTGCACGGCGCCAACAGGCTCGCCAGCAACTCGCTGACCGAGGCTGTGGTGTGCGCGCGCTGGGTCGCCGAAAGCGTGGCGGGATCTGCTATCGGCGTCAGGACACGATCGACGGCACGCGAAATTCCGGCGCCCGATCCAGTTTCCTTGCGCCCTCTCTTGACACGCACCCTTGGCGTGAGCCGTGATGGCGCGATGTTGCGCGAGGCCATTCGGACATTGCTGCCGCTGGCCAAACGCCCCGATGCCACGTCCGATCCCGCAGCAGTGGGACTGATGATCGCGGTTGCCGCCTTGCTGCGCCAGGAAAGCCGCGGCGCTCACTACCGCACGGACTTTCCCGATCGTGCTGCCATCGCCCGCCGCTCCAGGCTCAGGCTTGATGAAGCCTTAGCGGCAGCCGACGAACTGGCATGTTCGCCAACGCTTGAAGAGGTCGAGCCATGAACCTCGCGCCCCTGCCCGCAATCATGCTCGAGCCCCTGGTCCGGGCAGCCCTTCTGGAAGATCTCGGCCGGGCGGGTGATCTGACCACCGACGCCATCGTGCCGAAGGACCTTCGGGCAACGACCGTGCTTTCGGCGCGGCAGACTGGGGTTGTCGCCGGGCTCGATCTGGCGATACTCGCTTTCAGGCTGATCGATGAGAGGATCGAGACTACGCCGGTGTGCCCGGACGGCAGCGAGGTGACGCCAGGACAGACCATAGCGTTGGTGAGCGGGCCAGCCCGAGCCATTCTCACCGCCGAACGCACCGCGCTTAATTTTCTCAGCCATCTGAGCGGCATCGCCACGGCGACGGCATCGATCGTCAATGCAATCCGCGACCACAAGGCGAAGATCGTCTGCACGCGCAAGACGACACCCGGCTTGCGGGCCGTCGAAAAATACGCCGTGCGCGCCGGTGGCGGCGGCAATCACCGTTTCGGCCTCGACGATGCCATCCTGATCAAGGACAACCATATCGCCATGGCCGGCGGAATCCGCCCGGCCATCGAGCGAACGCGTGCGAGTGTAGGCCATCTCATCAAAATCGAAGTCGAGGTCGATACGCTGGCCCAGCTGGAAGAGGCCCTGGCTCTCGCCCCGGACGCCGTGCTGCTCGACAACATGTCGCTCGACGAATTGCGCCATGCGGTATCGATGGTCGCCGGTCGATGCATCACCGAAGCATCGGGCAGGATCACCACCTCAACAGTGCCGGCGGTCGCCGCGACCGGCGTCGATCTGATCTCCATCGGCTGGCTGACCCACAGCGCGCCGATCCTCGATATTGGCCTTGATTATCGGGACACATGATCGCCTGACGAACGCACGGCAGCGCGTCGACACCTTTCCAGTCGCCGTGAACCCGCTAGAAAAGAAGCCGTAACGCCGGAACCCCAGGGAACAGGACAGGGATGCACGTATCGAATTCGACGAAGACAATGCCACAGGCGCAATGCGACGATGGTGTGATGTGGACCCTGGATAAGGCTCAGGCGCTTCACGACGCTCCCTTCAACAATCTGCTGTTCCTGGCGCACACCGTGCACCGCCAGAATTTCGATCCCAACAAGGTCCAGCTCAGCCGGCTCTTGAGCATCAAGACAGGCGGATGTCCGGAGGATTGCGGCTATTGCAGCCAGTCGGCGCATCACGAAACCGGCCTGAAGGCGTCGAAGCTGATGGAGGTCAGGCGCGTCATCGCCGAGGCAACCAAGGCGCGCGATGCCGGCGCCACCCGCTATTGCATGGGTGCTGCCTGGCGAAATCCCAAGCCGCGCGACATGGATGCGGTCGTGGCGATGGTCGAAGGCGTCAAGGCGCTGGGCATGGAAACCTGCATGACACTCGGCATGCTCGATCTCGGCCAGGCGCAGCAACTGAAACAGGCTGGTCTCGATTATTACAACCACAACATCGATACGTCGGAACGCTACTATAGCGAGATCATCAGCACGCGCAGCTTTGCCGACCGGCTCGATACGCTCGAACAGGTTCGCCAATCCGGCATCAAGGTCTGTTGCGGCGGCATTGTCGGCATGGGCGAAGAGCCGGTGGACCGGATCGACATGCTGGTGACACTGGCCAATCTGCCGGAGCATCCGCAAAGCGTTCCGATCAACATGCTGATCCCGATCGAAGGCACCCCGCTTGCCGAAACCAGGCCGATCGAGCCGATCGAATTCGTGCGCGTGATCGCGCTGGCACGCATCATGATGCCGAAATCGCATGTGCGCCTTTCGGCCGGCCGCACCGCCATGACCGACGAGATGCAGGCGCTGTGCTTCTTTGCCGGCGCCAACTCGATCTTCGTCGGCGACACGCTGCTGACGGCGGACAATCCCGGCGAGGACGAAGATACCGCGCTGTTCCGGCGTCTCGGCATCCAGCGCATGGAACGTGAAACATAATGAGCGCAAGGCCCCTCGCCCGCTATGACGCGACCTTGCGCGGACTGGCGCGCAACGACCGGCTGCGGACGCTGTCGCCGCGCGCCGGCCTCGACTTCTCGTCGAACGACTATCTCGGGCTTGCCAGATCACAGAGGCTAGCCAATGCCATCAGCGCAGCGCTTGCTCGTGGCACGCCAGTCGGAGCAAGCGGTTCGCGACTGCTCCGAGGCAATGCGCCCGAACATGAGGCGCTTGAGGCAAACGCAGCGGCGTTCTTCCGTGCCGAGCGCGCCCTGTTTTTCGGCGGCGGTTATATCGCCAATTTCGCTCTTCTCACAACACTGCCGCAGAAAGGCGATCTTCTCGTCCTCGACGAACTTGTGCATGCCAGCGCCCATGAAGGCGCCCGTGCTGGCCGGGCGCAAATTGCCGTCGCGGCTCACAATGATGCGGACGCTTTTGCAAGCGTCATCGAGGAGTGGCGCCAATCCGGCGGTGTTGGGCACGTGTGGATCGGTGTCGAAAGCCTGTACAGTATGGATGGCGACCGCGCACCGCTCAAAGACCTCATGGTGCTGGCCGATCGCCATGACGGGTTCTTGCTCATCGATGAAGCGCATGCCACCGGCGTCTACGGGCCGAATGGGCGCGGCCTTGCCGCCGCGTTCGAGGGACGCGAGAATGTGGTGACGCTGCATACATGCGGCAAGGCTCTTGGAGCGTCCGGCGCGCTCGTAACCGGACCGCGAACGCTGTGCGACTATCTTGTCAACCGATGCCGGCCATTTATCTATGCAACGGCGCCATCGCCGTTAATGGCCGTCGCGGCCCAGGAAGCGCTCGCTGTCCTGCAGGAGGAGCCTGATCGCCGCGACCGTCTGGCCGACCTGGTGAGCTTTGCCGCCCAGGAACTGATGAAACGCTGCGGCGTTGCGGCCAGCGGTTCGCAGATTCTCCCGGTCATCGTTGGCGACAACAGGCGCACCATGGCGCTGGCGGCCGCACTGCAGGCGCGCGGCTTCGACATACGCGGCATTCGTCCGCCGACCGTGCCGGAAGGCTCCTCGCGCCTGCGCATCTCGCTGACGCTCAACGTCGACGAAGCCGCCATTTCGGCCATGATCGAGGCGCTCGTCGAAGTGTTGGCCCAAACATGACCGGAGGCGACATGACCAAGCGCGTTGTCGTCGCCGGAACCGATACCGGCATCGGCAAAACGGTGTTTTCGGCGGGATTGGCCGGCCTGCTCGACGGCTTCTACTGGAAGCCGGTGCAATCGGGCCTCGACGAGGAAACCGACAGCGAGGTCGTTGCCCGGCTTTCCGGCTTGCCCGCCGGGCGCGTGCTGCCGGAAGCCTACCGCTTGCAGAGCCCGCTTTCGCCGCATCGTTCGGCCGAGATCGACGGTGTTGCGATCAAAGCTGCCGATCTTTCTTTTCCCCTCCTGCCAACACCACTCGTCATCGAAGGCGCGGGCGGCCTGATGGTGCCGCTCAATCGAAAGACAAGGTTCATCGACATCTTCGCTGAGTGGCAGCTGCCGGTCATTCTGTGCGCCCGCACCACCCTCGGCACAATCAACCACACCCTGCTGTCGATCGAGGCCCTGCGCGCTCGCTCCATCCCCCTGGCAGGAATCGCTTTCATCGGTGATGAGATGGTCGATACGCAACGGACAATCGTGGAAATGGGTGGGGTACCGCAGCTTGGCAGGTTGCCCTATCTCGATCCGCTGACGGACAAAACGTTAAGAGCGGCAATGATTGCCGGATTTGCCTTCGCCTCGTGTCCGGGAGATCACTGATGTCCCCCGTCTGGCATCCCTTCACCCAGCACGCGCTCGAGCTCGCCATCCCTGAAATCGCCCGGACGGAAGGCGCCTACCTCCACAAGGCCGACGGCACGCGCATCCTGGATGCCATCTCCTCCTGGTGGGTCGTTACCCACTGCCACCGCCATCCCCGCATCATCAAGGCCATCGAGACGACCGCGGCGAGCCTCGACCAGATCATCTTCGCCGGCTTCACGCACGAGCCGGCGGAACGTCTGGCCAGGGCACTTGTCGGCCTTGCTCCCGCCGGCCTTGACTGGGTGTTCTATTCAGACAGCGGCTCGACCTCCGTCGAGGTCGCGCTGAAGATGGCGCTCGGCTATTTCCGCAACATCGGCGCGCCGCGCTCGCGCATCGTCGTCATGGAGCACAGCTATCATGGCGACACCATCGGCACGATGAGCGTCGGCGCCCGCGGTGTGTTCAACGCCGCCTACGAACCCTTGCTGTTCGAGGTCGACACCATCCCCTTCCCTGCCGCCGGGCAAGAGCAGGAGACGCTGGATCGGTTCGAGGCAGTCTCCCGCGACCGGCGTGCCGCCGCGCTGATCGTCGAGCCGCTCGTGCTTGGCGCCGGAGGCATGCAGATGTATCCGGCCTGGGTTCTGGCCGAATTGAAGAAAATCACTGAGGCCTCTGGCACGTTGCTGATCACCGACGAGGTGATGACCGGCTGGGGGCGCACCGGAACCATGTTCGCCTGCGAGCAGGCATCGATTTCTCCAGATATCCTGTGCACCTCGAAAGGCTTGACCGGCGGCACCATCCCGCTGGCCGCAACGCTTGCCACCGATGCGATCTTCCAGGCTCATTATTCCGAGGACCGGAAGAAGACATTTTTCCACTCGAGTTCCTACACCGCCAATCCGATTGCCTGCGGGGCAGCACTTGCCAATGTCGAGATCTGGCGGGACGAGCCGGTGGCCGAGCGGATCGCGGCGTTGAGTGCGATGCAGGCCGCCGGGCTTCGGCGCTTTGGCGACAACCCTCGCTTCACCGACAGCCGGGTTACCGGCACGATCGCAGCCCTCGATCTGCGCACGAGCTCCGCCGGCTATCTGGCCGACATCGGGCCGAAGCTGCGCGCTTTTTTCCTTGAGCGCGGACTGCTCGTGCGTCCGCTCGGCAACGTGCTCGATCTCATGCCGCCCTATTGCATCACCGGCGACGAACTCGACGGACTCTATGACGCCATCGAGGAGGCCGCCGAACGCTTCGGGTCTAGGCCATGAGCAAGTCGTCGCGCATTCTCGGGTTCGGCCATCATGCGCCCGGGCGCAAAGTGGAGAATGCCGAGATCGAGAACAATCTCGGCCTCGAGCCGGGCTGGATCGAGCGGCGTACCGGAATTCGTTCGCGCTTCTGGGCAACGGACGAAGACACGCTGTCGGGCCTTGCCGCGCAAGCCGGCGACATGGCGCTGGCGAACGCCGGTATTGACCAAAGCGACATCGGTCTGCTGTTGCTTGCCACCTCGACACCCGACCACCTTCTGCCGCCCAGTGCACCCCTGGTCGCGCACAATCTCGGCGTTGGTCGCGCAGGGGCGGTCGATCTGACCGCCGCCTGCGCTGGCTTCATCTATGCGCTGATGTTTGCCGACGGGTTCACCCGCCTGCACGGCAAACCAGCGTTGGTCATTGCCGCCAACATCCTCAGCCGCCGCATCAACCCGGCCGAGCGAGCCAGCGCGGTTCTGTTTGCCGACGCTGCCGGCGCCCTGGTGATTGGTCCTTGCGAGGATCCCGAGCGGGGCATCCTCGGCGCATCGGTGGATTCCGACGGCTCGCGCTACGGGCTTATCCAGATACCCGCTGGAGGAAGCAACACGCCGTTTCATAGCGACCTCGACCTCGCGCAGACCAGGATGACGATCACTGACGGCCGCGAAGTGTTCAGCAAGGCTGTTGAGATGATGACCGCCTGCTCGCAGGACGCGCTCGCCGCAGCGCGAATGCGGCCGCAAGACATCGATCGGTTCGTGCCGCATCAGGCGAATAGCCGCATTTTCGATGCGGTCGGCAGGAGCCTGGGCATAGCGGATCAGGCAATCGTCAAGACGATCGCCAACTATGGCAACTCTTCCGCCGCGACGATCCCGCTGTCGCTCTCGCTGGCCAACCAGACGGAACCGTTCCGGTCTGGCGAGAAGATTCTTCTGGCAGCCGCGGGTGCCGGTCTCAGCGGCGGCGCTCTCGTCGTCGGAATCTAGCGGGGGCGACCCGCTGCCAAGATTAACCTTGCATGATGAATAGGGACAACAAAACCAATGCGCAAAATAGTCGCCGGCAAGCTGCACGGCATCCACGTCACCGAAGCAAACCTCGATTACCATGGTTCGATAACGCTCGACCCAGACCACTGCGAAGAAGCAGGGATCCTGCCCATGGAATTCGTGGAGATTTGGAACAAGAATTCCGGTGCGCGGATTTCGACCTATGTCATCCTCGGCGAGCGCGGCTCACGATGCTGTATTCTAAACGGAGCAGCTGCCCGCACCTGCCAGCCCGGCGACCAGATCATTGTCTGCAACTCCATCTATCTGGACGAAGCGCACATTACCTCGCTGAAGCCGCGGATCGTCACGTTCGACCAGGATAACAACATACTCGACCGCCTGAGCTACTCGGTCGATCTCGACCCAGATGGCCGATACTGTTTCTCCATCCTTGATGAGGCGGATGAGGCTTTGGCCATTCCCGCCCTGGTCTCTGGCGCGTGACTTGCGCTCCGCATATGTGTGACGGCCTCTCCCCCGTTGCAACTTGTTCGGCGCTGAAGAGGGGATCTAAAACCTGCCGTAGCCGCTGACACTCCGGCTTCGAAAGGAGTCCGGTAGCCTTTCGGCACGGCGGGCTTTCATGAGATGGCGCAATGTCTCGCATCTCCATGATGCTCGAACAGCGACGCGACTCAATGTATTTTGCGTGTTCGACCCCTGTTTCAGGTTACCTGCGGTGGCGGCTTGCAAATTCTTGCTGCTTTTTCCAGCGCTGCGGCCGGGTCCTTGACGACCTGGCTCTTCATGATTTTTGCCGCCGGGTCGATCAAGCAGGCCACATAGTCGTCTTCCGCGTCGGCAGCGGTGCCAACCATCATCGCAAATATGGCCGGCCAAACGGCCGCAAGCAGCATTGAAATGGCCCTTCGGCGATGTGTTTCTCCCGCCGGCGCCAAAGGCTCACTAGCCATCCGACGTCTCCCTAAATCCGATGAAGATATCAGCGTTCGTCAATCGGTGGCCTGCTAGCGAGGCCGAGCCTGGCTCGTTGCTCATCGGCGAAATTCTCGGCGGGAGGCTGTGTCTTGAACCGAAGAACTGTCAGTTTGCCGTCCTCAACAATATGGACGGCCCATCCCCCACCGCAACACTTGACGCGCACGTCGTTTGGTTCGCCAGCCACCATTGCTGCCCCTCATTTTCGTCGCCCGGACCGAGACTGGAAGTCGTTCCCCGCACAGCGAAAAACACGACAGCTTACGTAACGTCAAGCGCGGATTTTCTGTTAGTTGACGCTTTATGGATTGGACGGGAACAGCGATTTCGGCTCGGAACCTCCGAGCCCGCAGCAACTTGGCATTCGGATCGATTTAGATGCCCGAATTTTGCATGTTAATGCGGCCTTAATTATCCGCAGCTAATGTGAATGGGAACGCGTATTCAGTTCGAGTAGCTCTGCAAAAAGCCCGCCGCTCTTGCCCTCAGGAGCGGCGGGTTTTTCGTCTGTGAAACGCTGGCGCAGAGGGGCTGCAGATGGATGCGGCCGGACGACAGTGGCGGTCCTTCAGTCAATCTAATCGCGGCGGCGCAAACAGATCGCGACCAGTGGGCAACAAGACATCGTCGGCAACCCGCGTTTTTTCAGCAGCGCGTCACGATCGCCCCGCTCGTCTTGTCAAGCCGTCATGCAGAGCAATGGTTCAAGCCGGACTGGATCCGGCGAGCATCGTTTCGATATCCTGCCATCCTTCTGCAAAGTCTCAAGAATGGCGATATCAATCGTGTCGAGCGGCAGTTTTCGTGAATCCTGCGAATTGCTTACTCGTTCGCGCAACGATTATCGAAACAAGCCTGTCCGCGCAAGCGCATTCGCAAACACCTGCGCACCGATTCGTGGTTCACTCCGACCATACAGGGAGTGAGCCCAAAAGGGCCCGGATCAGGAGAAGACAATGCGTGTCGGTTGCCCCAAAGAAATCAAGAACCACGAATATCGCGTCGGCCTCACGCCCGGCTCGGTCCGCGAATATGTGGCGCATGGCCACGAAGTGCTGGTCGAGACCGGTGCCGGCGCCGGCATCGGCGCCGATGACAACGCCTATCGCGCTGCCGGCGCCACCATCGCCAAGACCGCCGCCGACGTGTTCGCCAAGTCGGACATGATCGTCAAGGTCAAGGAGCCGCAGCCCAATGAGTGGGTGCAGCTGCGTGACGGCCAAATCCTGTACACCTATCTTCACCTGGCTCCGGATCCGGAACAGACCAAGGGGCTGCTCGCTTCGGGCGTTACGGCGATCGCCTACGAGACCGTGACCGACGATCGCGGCGGCCTGCCGCTGCTCGCGCCGATGTCGGAAGTCGCCGGCCGCCTGTCGATCCAGGCCGGTGCGACGGCGCTGCAGAAGGCCAATGGCGGCCGCGGCGTGCTGCTCGGCGGCGTGCCCGGCGTGCTGCCCGGCAAGGTCACCGTGCTCGGTGGTGGCGTCGTTGGTCTCCACGCGGCCCGCATGGCCGCCGGTCTTGGCGCCGACGTCACCATCATCGACCGCTCGATCCCGCGTCTGCGCCAGCTCGACGACCTCTTCGCCGGCCGCGTCCACACCCGCTATTCGACCGTCGAGGCGCTCGAGGAAGAATGCTTCTCGGCCGACATCGTCGTCGGCGCCGTGTTGATCCCGGGTGCTGCCGCACCCAAGCTCGTCACCCGCGAAATGCTGTCCGGCATGAAGAAGGGCTCGGTGCTGGTCGACGTCGCCATCGACCAGGGCGGTTGCTTCGAGACCTCGCATGCGACGACTCACGCCGAGCCCACCTACGAGGTCGACGGCGTCATCCACTATTGCGTCGCCAACATGCCAGGCGCTGTGCCGGTCACCTCGGCCCATGCGCTGAACAATGCGACGCTGCACTACGGCCTGCAGCTTGCCGACAAAGGCCTCAAGGCGCTGGTCGACGACCATCATTTGCGCAACGGCCTCAATGTCCACAAGGGCAAGATCACGAATCGTGCGGTGGCCGAAGCGCTGGGCTACGAACTGGTCGAGCCGAAAGCTGTTCTGGCCGCCTGATACACCCAGAAAAAGTCAACTTGCTGTTGTTGCCCGCCGGTTCGTTTCCGGCGGGCTTTTTTTGGCGACGATTGGCCAGAGGCGTCTTCCCCCTCCCCTTTCCGTCAATGTCGCGGTGCAGGTCGTCGGGGCGAAGCCTGGTCGAGGATGAAGCTGAACGCGCCAGCCGCCGGCTCTTCCAGATGCTGGGCACCGGGCCTCTCCCCGTGAGCACGCGCCTTGGCGCCCGACATGCTTGTTCAATCGTCTCGACCAGATCCCAGATCATTGTGAGTTCGATCCTGCTGCTTTACAGGCGGCCAGCTCTGCTCTCGGGGCAGCCATTGTCGAGCGCGCCGGACATGAATTCTCCCGAATGAACTATTCCGATCTTCAGCATAGAAGAGATCCTAGAACGGGCTTGGCAGCGTTTCAGGATCGCCTCCTCATCACATCGAGCATGGATGCTCCAACCGCGGTCGGATCAGCACGAGCAAGACGGCGGGATGCGTCGCTATTGACCACGGTGCAGGACGAGCATGGCAAACGTCTTGCCGGGGCTTTATTGCTTTCAACAGCAACCGCCACTATGTAGCGACACTTCGCCAGCTGTCTTTCAAGCCACCCGGAGAGTTCCATGACAGAAGAAGCCGACAACAACATCGACGTTCTCATCGAGCTCACCGCCGATGTCGTCTCAGCCTATGTCTCCAACAATCCGGTCCCGATAGGTGAACTCCCTGCCCTGATCGGCCAAGTGCACACAGCACTGAAAGGCACGGCCGGCAGCGTCTCCGCAAAAGAGCCGGTGGTCCTTAACCCTGCAGTCCCGATCAAGAAGTCGGTGACCCCGGACTACATCATCTGCCTTGAGGACGGAAAGAAATTCAAATCGCTAAAGCGCCATCTGTCGACCGATTTTGGGCTGACGCCGGACGAATATCGCGCCAAATGGGGTCTATCGGGAGATTATCCGATGGTCGCGCCGAATTACGCCGCAGAGCGCTCGGCGTTGGCCAAGACGATGGGGCTCGGCCGCAAACCGAAAGAGCCGGAAACGGAGCTGGCCAAGCGGACCCGCAAGAAAGCCGCAGCCTGACTTTATCTCTCGAGGTTCGTTGTGGCGCGCGCAACAGACAAAGTCTGCGCGGAATATGAAAAGGCGGGGAACCAACCCCGCCTTCCCTTTCAAACAGCTTGGTTTCCCCCAGGGTTCGCGCCGGCTTGCAGCAATCTGCTTACTCCAGCGTTCCGGTTGAGCCTTGTTCTCGCCCGCTCCTATCGAGCGGCCATCAGTCAGTCCTTCCTCGAGTGACCGTAAACCTTTGCAATTAGGACGCGCCAGGGTCTCAGGTCACGGCAGGTTTCTTACCTCCTTCGCAATCTGCATGGGCGCCAAGCTCGGCTTCCGGATCGACCGAGTCGGCGATCGGTTGCCGGGCCGCAACCCATCCGTGACTTCCGGCCGCCCGACAGTTGATCAATATGATCGAGCGGCAGCTCGAAGGGTGGCCGATCGGCCGCTGTGGCCGCCATGCTGACGCTCTAGTCCATCAGCAGCATGAATCGGTCGCCCGTCACCGATTCCAAAAATGTGTTGGACGCATCTGACATACTCGGGAACATGGGAGTATGGACCAGGGTGGTGACCATCTTCATTGTATTCTGCATATTTTGCGACTTCGCGATGGGCCCAATAAAGGCGGCTGCGTGGGCGATATGATCGTCATGGCGGTCATGCTGACAGCAGGACAAGAGATCGGGAGCTTGGGCCCAGGCGCCGGCGGTGAGCCACTTCAGTCGTGGCTTGGACGACAGCAACGTCTTCGAAAACCGTTGGAGAACGCGCTGGGGCGGGTGGGCGAAGGCCTGCGTCCAGCCTAGACGACGTTCGCAACTTCCCTGAAACCCGCCGAGAACACTATGAGGCAGCAGCGGCCCTTTGTCGTCGAGATCAAACAGAAGCGTGGGCTCGTGAAGCGGCCACAGTCGATCTGGGGCGGCATCGACCTGGTCGCCATCACGAGCGATATTGCGAAAGCGAAGGCGGACGGTGTGATCTCTGAGGCGACGCGCCGGCCGATTTTCCTTGAAGATGTTCGTTCTCCGCCTGTGCTCATCACCGGTGACGCTGGTTCCGACCCCGAGTATATGAACATGTTGGACGCGTCGCTTCCGCAGCCGCCGACGGCTGAGGAAGAGCCGGTGCCGGATGGATCGAAGGCACCGTCTTGAAGCCCGACTACTCACGCACCGAAGACCGATGCTGCTCTGCGAGCAGCAAGCCCGGGTCGCGGGGGCCGAAGGTGATGCCAGGGTGGTTCGGATCGATCCCGCCGGAGCCAGTCGCGCCCGCGTTCACCGTGAGCAGTTTGAGGACGGCGACGAAGCCGGGTCTCACTGCCGAGAGGCTGCTGCTGGCGGCCGTTCGCGCGCCTGCTGCCTCATCGCCGCCGCGCCATCTGCTTAGAGTGTTTTCGATAGCCGGTGAAATTGACGAGTTGGACGCCAGGCACACTTGCACCCGGACATTGTCTCGCCGCTGCTTTGCCCGCAAGGTAGGAAGCGGCGCTTAGCCGGTTAGAGAACGGCGAAGTGACCTGAGCTTCGAAGCTTCGCTAGCAGGATGATGGCCGTTCCGCAGGGGTCAATCTTCGCTCGCTCACGCAGCGGAGACGCATCCCAGGCAGCCAACTCTGCCACCAAAAGAGCGGTGTCGCCGTTTACCGATGCGCATCTAAGTTGTCCATTCTTCTCCATTACGATTATTGCCGTGCCGGTGACGCCATATCCAATCGCAGCCATGCGCTGAACGCAGATATCGCCGTCGACACGGACATCGAAAAGAACCGAGCCGGCGGTTTTCTCGGCAGCGTCAGCCACACGATCACAGAACGGTCGATGCAGGCCTTCGATATTGCCGAGTGACTGCTCAAACAGCGCCAATTCAACATGCTCCGCCACCATGGCTGCGAAAATGCGCGCCGGTTGGCTCAATGGACAATAGGCCAGGGCTGACTATCCACACACCAACCCCGCTCCCGATGCCTACATCGCAACTGCGCTTGATCGGCGCTACTTCGCTTGTCCGCGGGATGCCCAAAGCCGTTGCATCGCTCCTCAAACAGATTGCGCGGACATCAGAGCCGAAGATGGCAGATAGGACGGACGTCCTTCTGATATCACTTCGTTCGTCGTCCCAAGCGCCGCCGCCCTTTTCCCAAGAACCTCTTTGTCTTCGCTAAAATAGCCAAAGTTAAATTACGAGCGTTTCGGCTTGCCGGAAATTAGGGTCTCGATGGATAAACCCGCATGGCTTTTTTGGGTGGGTGCTGGCAGGAAGATTGATGCGCGGGCGGGATTGGATCAAGGCGTTGCGTCAGGACGACGCTCGGCAGGTGCGTGCGCGCATTGCGGAACTGGAGCGCGACCTCATGGCGACCACACCACAAGGGCGCCATCGACGTTTCGAAGCCGGACATGAACTCCGCAATGCGAAGTTCCGCCTCGAATGCCTGGAGGAATGCATCGCCAGAATATCGGAGAAAGGCGCGCGTTAGCGGAAGCTTCGCCGCTCTCAATCTGCCCTGGTGCGACTGGGTCGGAGGGGAAGCCAAATGCAGCCTGCAACCATATTCTGTCTGCTCGTCATCGGCACTCTGGCCTATGTCGTCTACCGCTGTACCAAGAAGTTGGTCGAGGACGTGCCCGGATACTATCGACCCGCAGCTGCCCGTCTCGGGCCGCTCAGCAGAGCGCCGGTTGCACCGCGGCCTCACTCGCTCCCTCTGTAATCGCATAGCGCGGACCTCCAGAGAAGATAGGGTTCCACCTGCCAGCCGCGATCAGAGAACCCAATCTCCCCCTTACGCCCCAAACAGCCGCCGGTCCCAGTAGACGGGCTGGTGCAGACTTGTCTGGATCCTTGAAAACTCCGGATGCGCTGGATTGATCAGCACATTGCAATCGAGACGCGCCACGACACTCGGCACCAGCAGGATGACGCTGCGCCGTTCTGAACACCAAGCCTCGCCAAATCCCTTGCTCACCGTCGGCGGCATCGTGTCCCAGCCGGGCAGTGACGGCTGGGAAAAGACCTCGTAGCTCAGTCCGCGCGGGATTGAGATTTCGATGTAGTGCTGGTTGGGCGGCAGTCGGCCGCTGCCATGCGCCAGCTTTTCCAACAGGGCCGTCGAATAGTGCTCGCTGGTGTAGATGACAGGACTTCCAGGCGTATTCCATCGCCCTGGCGCAATTGTCGAGCCGGTCGCATCGAAGATCGGGTAGGTGCCGGCCGGATCGCCGATGCGAAAGGACGATAGCGTGCGATCAAGAGTCTGCGCCGTCACGCAGCACTGCCATACTTCAGACTTCCGAGGATATCGACCGCTATTTCGGCGCCGAACTCGCTCAGGATAACGACGTCGATCGGTCGCTTGTCCTCAATCATCGGGTGCGGCCGAAACAAGAAATCGCGTGCTTCCTCTTCGTTCTGCCAGACATCGACAGCAAGCCCCCAGACGCGCGCCACGCGGGCCAATCGTGTGCCTTCGTCCGAGGAGAGGCGATGTGCCATCTTGCGCCGCTCATAGGTCGCCTTAGGGATCAGCCGGTACTTGAACTGGGCATCGCCAGGCGCCAGAAGATGCGCAACGCGCTCTAGCGCCCCAATGGGAAGTCCATCCTCGATCCGCGAGATCAGCCCGAAAGGCGACCGCGCCGCCACCTCTTTAACGGGCAACCCCAACACGTCTGCGACATTGCCGAACGCTAGCATATCACTCTCCATCCCATGTGAGGCACGATATAGCCTCACATGGTGCGCCGTGCAAGCCCTGCTCCGACGCGAACCGATCGCCAACGGCTACCCTGTCATTTTTGCTGTCACGCCGTGCGCTCAGTCGCCATCAGCAATCGGCCAAGCCGAAAACACGACAATGACAATCATGTCGAAATTGCCGCTGACGAGTGCAGTGTCCTGGCCAGCGCAGCACCTACAAGCCCACTCCTGTCGGCGAGCTTCGGCGTTGACGGCGGCACATGCGACTTAAGCAACCCTTGCTTATTGTCTGGAGGGAGCCTGACGCCGGTATCAATGCAAGAGTTCAAGCCCCGGTTTTCGATTGGATACACTCGAAATGGGGCATGTCGGCGTTCGCTGTCGCGGCGAAGACCGCGAGATGTTCAAAGCGATCATGAAACGCATCATCCGCGAATGGCGGTAAGGGCGTGAGCGCTGACGCTGGTGCCACTGATCCATCAAGATGATGAATCCGTGGCGACGGACCGATTCATGAAAGTCGTTGGACGCCGCTTCCGAAGGAAGCGAGAATCCGGCCATGGAGAAAGAGGAGACAGGCTCGGTTCATCTTCGCCGCATCGATCCGGCGCAGAACATGCGTCGCTTCTATACGCTCGCGATCCAGCCTACCCTGTTTGGCGGTGCCTCCATGATCCGCAACTGGGGCCGGATCGGCAAGAATGGCCAATCGATGATGGAGACATTCGACAGCCGCGACGACGCCGATTCCGCGTCGAAGCGACTTGAACGCTCGAAGCGCCGACGTGGATATCGCGATAACGGCGCCGCTTGAGGGCGCATCTTGCTCGCGCATGAACTTTGCGGGGGCGCCGTTATCGGTCCCTCTCCGACGAGACGACGAGATCATGTCGGAAGAACGCGATTACAACCGACACGCAGCAAGCTCCGCCACTATGCGGATCCGAAGTTCAGGGCGTTCGATGCGGTTTGAGCGGGGTTTTGACCATGGCTGCCAACCAGATCCTGCGAATCCGCTCGAAGGGGGAAACACCGGCTGCTCGCCTCAAGCAAGTCGACCTCATGGCCGGGATCCGGCAACCTGCATAGCGATAATCTGCCAATCATCTTTGATCCATCTAACCGAAATCAGCTGCCTTGCCAGGAGCGGCGTTCTTCAGGTAATCGGCCCACTTGTAGAACGAGGAGCTTTTGATCGAGACATGGGAAAGAACGCGATGGGGCGCGGCATGGCCCGGCAGTTCGAGCTCGCCCCCTGCCCTCCTCCACATTTTGGGACTTTTCATTGGAATCCGATCCGAAATGAGGGATGAATCCGAGGAAATATCGAACACCCTCGCGTGGACTTGCCGCATGATCCTGGAAAGCGGTCCCGAGGATCGGCAGCGTATCGCGCTCGCCTATCAAGAAGCGCAAACCCTGGTTGCCAGCATCCCGAAGGATAGTGGCGATGCCCGCCCGCGCATCGCGGCCTGCATCAAGCGGTCTGATACCTATATGGCGGTGGACGATATTGCCTGCGTCGGTTGGACGCTGACGGCCATTGAGGAGCGGGTGGACGAACGAAACCTCTCCACTTGGCGGCAGCTCCGCAAGATCATCAACAAGATCCTCAGGGAGCTGCCCTTGTCCAAGCCGGCAGTGCATTGATGGGCAACACGATCCCCTCATCTGCCCGATCGGAGTCGCCCTACGTTCAAGTGATCTTGGCTTCGTCGCTGCGACCGATGTCGGTCGCTAGCGCTGCCTCCACCTCGGCGCTGACGACCGCAAGCGCTCCCCTCACCTCGAGATCGTCGAGAGGCGTGTCGAGGCGGGGAGACGGCTCCAAGCGGCGTCACGGTCATGCGGAGCTCGATCTCGTTATCCGCGCCGGTCCGCATCCGGATAGTGCTGTAGCGACAACTCAAGCGATGACCGAAATATTCGAGATCGAAAAAGCCGATCGAGCGATGATGGTTCACCCTGTTGTTAGAGCTGGACGAGCGCCTATGTAGACAAATCTTGCGAGCGGCACGAGGCAAAGCCTCCCTGCCGGGATCACGCTTTTCAGGTAACCTCCGCATTGCACCGGGCACGCACACAGGGGACCAGCACGAACATTCCAGGCGAAAATTTGGGGGAAGGAGGGAGCCTCTCCGTTCTTGCATAGCTGCACTGCACAAAATGTGTTTGCGCATTGCGCAACTTTTAGCCATTAAGCCTGCAGCTGATGCACGCGATGGTTTCCTCCCATTCCATCGTATCAGCTGTTCCCCTCCGAAGGTTTTGACCTTCACACCTAAAGGGCTTCGGTTTTCCGATGGCCCTGTTTTTTGGCGGTACCATTACCTTCGTCACTGTGCGCAACGCCGGGCGACCGCCGCTTCAGCCATCAGGCTTTTGGGGTCATTTCGCCCTGGCTGAGTCGACCCCTCCCGACAGAAGCCTGACCTTTGCCAGTCTTCTACGGGCAAGCGTTCGCGCCAAAAGTTCAAAGCCGCGTCCGTAACATTCACCAATGAACGCCAGCGTCATCAGATCGAGCAGAAAGTCGTCGATCGCATGTGTGAGCGCATCAGACCTTTGTTCGAATTGAAGCAGCAGGACGCGCGTCTCTTCGATCGCGGCCCCGAAATCTTCTGCGTCAATCAGCGAGTCAATCCTGTCGAAGATCTGCAAGCGTCGTCACTCTCCCCAAGACATCCTCAGCGCATCCAACGCCGCTGGTGAGTGAGTTTCCAACGAAAGAACATGGCCGCGTCTCGCGAAAGGCATCGCTCAGCAAAGTGCCCTTTGATGAAGCATAATGAGTGAAACGACAAGCGAGAATCCGGGCTCCCAAAACTATGCACCTCGGATGATGTGGTTGAAGCAAGATGAACCGGCCCGGTCTGTTTAAGGCGGCTCTCGGCCGCTAAACTCTGGTTAGAGTCCATCTTGCTTCTTTGGCGGATCCTAATGCTTCCCGCCGGCTGGCGAGATGGGTTCCGTTGCAAACTTTTCGCTTACGGCCGGCGTGTCATAGGTGACCGGCATTTTGCCGGAGAGTTGTTCATGTTCAAGGGCCGCCATTTCGACCAGTCCGTAATCCTGCTGTGCGTGCGCTGGTATCTGGCCTATGGCCTGAGCCTGCGCGACCTGAAGGAAATGATGGCGGAGCGTGGCATCGGCGTCGACCATTCGACGATCCACCGCTGGGTCGTTCACTTCTCGCCTCGGCTGCTGGAGCGTTTCAATCGACGCAAGCGCGCGGTGACCAGAAAATGGCATGTCGAGGAGACCTATATCAAGGTTCGCGGAAAGTGGATGTATCTCTATCGCGCGATCGACAGCGCCGGCGACACCGTCGAGTTCTGGTTCAGCGAACACCGGGACCTGCTGGCGGCCAAACGGTTTTTCCGAAAAGCGCTTGAACGCCATGGGCGGCCCGCGCGTGTGGTCATCGACGGCAGCCAGACCAACCGCGAGGCGCTCGTCTCGTGCGATGCCGAAAACCGACTGCGCCGTCCCTCCCGGCGCGCTCCCAAACGGATTGGCATCCGCCAGAGCCGATATCTCAACAACCGCATCGAGCAGGACCATCGGCGTATCAAGCGCCGGGTGCGGCCGATGCTCGGTTTCAAGTCATTCGCAAGCGCGACTGCAACACTGGCTGGAGTCGAGATGATCCACATGATGCGCAAACGGCAGGCGAGGTACGCCTACAATCCAAATCCGTCGATTGCTGAACAGTTTGAAATCATCGCCGCAGCGTGAAGCTCTTGCCGCCCCCTCAGTTTCTGTGCCGGTATGAAAATTTGCAACGGAACCTCTATACGGCCTTGTTTGCCGGCAACAGATACGTCGCCAGAAATGGCCCCTTGTTTGCGATTGGATCCGCGGGAACCGCACAGTTGCTGAGGCGAATTCTGGGAGGTGATTTTGTGGCTCTGAACGCCTCCCAGAAATTCAGCTGCTCGATCGAACTGTTCGTCTACCTGATCGAAACGGGTGCCAGTGCCCTCTAAAGGCTGGCCTCCCCGCGTCCATAAGTCGCCGGATCATAGTTGACGAGCGTGTCGGTCCTGGCTGTATCCAGCAGCTGATTGGTGATCTGTGTCGGAGTTGCGGACGTGAACTTGCTGCCAAGGATGGCGGCATAACCTGCAACTACAGGCGCCGCAAAAGACGTGCCGGTTAGCCCAGTCTTGTCACTCTCGACCCCCACCGTGAGGAACTGGTTCCGCACTTCGGGATTTGAGCCGGGATAATTGGAGTATCGGGCCAGCCGTGTCTTGTTCCCGGGAGTGCCATTATGGTCGAGCGCACCCACAAAGATTGCCGATGGCGCCCCGATCAGCCCGAGGGTTAGCTCATCGAAATCCCCTTCGTGCGGCCTACCTACCTCGTTGCTGCGGTTGTCGGCACTCTTTGTGACGATGGCAGTGCCCGCCCAGGCGGCATCGACGATCGCCTGCTCGCGCGGATGCTGGCTCAGTGGCTATATAATGCGGTAGCTCGCATTGATGATATTGAGGCCGTCCTGCAGCCCGATCGAAGACCCCTCGAGATAGTCATACTTGAATATGTTTGCGCCAGGGGCGACCATGCCGGCAATTTCAGCGACCCAATCTCCATGTCGCTGCGTCTGCCTACCGCGACCGAGGTCTGCATCAAATGGCTGTTCCTTGAAGTCATCTATGACATTTATCGATACGCCGGAACCGATAAAGCCTGATGTCCATGCTTCACCAATATCCGGGCTCATCCAGCAGAATGTGCCGTCGGCATTTTGTGGACAGCCCGAGCTACTGCTTTCCGCGGCTGGAGTAACGGTCGTTCCTTTGCCGCTGACGCCGGCATCGAGATCATCCGCGAAACCGGGGGCCGCCAACAGGCACGCTACAAGACCGGCAACGAAACCGGTCGGGAACAATTGTGTTTTGTGCATAATAAACTTCCCTATCTGATTGTTCTTCATCAACGAAATCTACGGCCTTCCTTGCACCATCGCTAGAATTCACCCCTGAACCGAAGGTCGAATTTCCATCGGCTTGGCTCGAGGTTTGTCAGATATTTCAAACTGTCCGAGGGCCGCAGTTGCGACGCGGCCAGCCGGCAATTCACCATCTGCACACCGCCGATGGCGCCATAGTCAGCTGTGCAAGGTCGTTCCGTCAGGTTCCCGCCCAAAATTGAACTGATGGTGAGAGAAAGCGTCGTGGATGCTGTCGGTCGCTTTTGCAAAATAAAGCCGACTTTCACACCCGGCTCGATTCGGACCTTTTCGGCACGCTGACCGGTGCTCGCGCCCCACAGGATACCGAAATCGTCCGATAGCTGAGTCAACATTTCAAATCGCATATCGACCCAGCTGCTATGGTACCACTTGTCGAAAGACACTTGGGTTCCATCCGACAGCTCGTATCCGCCTCGTCCCAGATGGTTGGCGGCGGCGGTTAGCTCCGAACCCTGGTAAATGCCGACAAGGCTGGTCTCCTGTCCGTTCGCAGTCATCGCGCTGACGAAGAATGCCATCACGAACAGGACGAAACCCGCCGTCGTGCCAATGCGCATCTGCAACGTCCATTCTTTGACCCGCCAGCAAATCATTTGCGGTCGAATTGAGTACTGCAGTCCCTCGCCGCATCTTCAAATCCTCTGGGGGCCCTCGCCGCAGACGCATGGCACCCGACGGGCAACGTGTTCATTCGCAACAAATCAGTGATCCTCAATTTTGCCGAGCCAGCTTCGCTATTCCCTGGCGAGCAGCTCCGGCTCTCTCAACGGAACAAAACAAAATTCATGCCAATCTAGATACGGCGCCGGGGAAAGCCATTGTATGTTTGCTTTCAGCGGCTTAGAAAAAAACGTCCAAGACACCGGCCAACCAAGCCGTGTCGTAAAGCCGACAAAGTCGACACAATTGTCGGATGTCGTCGAGCAAGCTGAGCGTGAAACCATTTGCGCACAGGAACGCTCCCAGCGCGCTCCCGCCAGGTGCCATCGGAGAGCTCTCGAAACGGGCTTCATATTCCATTCGCAATCCTCTGCAGCCGGACATTACGGCGCCTAATTTGAAGTTCCGGCCGCGAGTATGTCTGAAAGGCATGCCCGGCAGGGAGACTGAGCTCGCTGCCGGGCCGGGGTACGCCTTGGGAGGTGGCGTATGTCAGCGACTTTCGTGGCCGTGGGACCACTCAGTCCGTGCGTTTTGCGCAATAGCTTGCATGTCCCGTGCCAAGCCAAAAACAACCGAGGGTCGCCTTGCTCTACGTCGCGTACTTGACATTGTCGGCCATAGGACAATGCCGACCGTGCCTCCCGGCATCGAGCGCAAACTGGTGGTGACCGGATTTGGCTCCGGACCGTTCGCCGGCTGACGTGCAGAGCGGCCTGTCACTAAAGAAGGAAATCTTTGTAGCCTCCATTCATGAGGGCGCGGCCACGAGAGACGGCGCGGCGAATGCGGTCGCGCAGATGATCGCGAGGATCCCCCCAGTCGGCATTGACGCGCCGTTGACCAACCAGAGCATCGGCGAGCTCGCGATGTGACGCCCCAGCAAGTGCGCCGTCGAGCGCACGAAGAACGAAGGTTAGACGGGGACCGCGTTTTTCCGGCGGAAACAAGCGGGCGGGCAGATGTTGACCCAGACTTAGAGCATTAGGGCACTCGAGCGCCCTCAGGCGGTGCTTGGAAAGCGTGGCGGGCCAGATCGCCTCGGTACGGAGGTAAACAGGGTGCAAGATATCGGCGCCAGAGACGGCGAGCTGGAGAGTATGCTCCGCATTGTGAAGAAGAACATGTCGGGCGCCGACAGGACCGTCGCACGACATGGCAATCCCGAGAGTTCGAACGGCAATGTCCCCCATGATGCAGACAGTTGTTCTGCAATGATTGGCAACACATGGGCGCACCAGCGCGGAGACCAGAATACGACCGAATTTCGCCCATGGGACTCCGCGAAATAGGACACCCCAGCGTGACAGGTCATCGGCCGGCGCGACCACGTCAAGAAAAGGTTGGTGAGAAGGAGTGTAAGCCTGCTGGGGAGCATGAGGAACTGTGGGGCGGTTATGCGGCGAGAGCTGTTTCGTCTGGTTCGTGATTGTCGTTCGCCATTCCGGGATACCATTGCTGGAAGGTCGAGCGCAGGGAGCCGTCGAGGGTCTGCGTCCGGGTTTGCAGCAGAAGATGCGCACCGATCCTGCTCCACTGCATCTGCTGCTTTTTCGCGAACCGCTTGCTGATGACGGCATTGACGGTTGCCTCGACGAAGGCCGAGGATACGCCACACCATCGGGCTCACGTCGTGCAGCCAGATGCGGAATTGCAGGATGAAAATCTCATCCTCCGAGGCTGCCGCCTCTCCGGCAGTTTTCGTCGCTGCCCGTTTTGCCCTTTTCAAATCCGCCGGTCCCGTCGAAATTCAATGGTGACGACATACGTCGTTCCAGCCCGCCCCACAAATCCTCATGCTCCCCTCCAAGCGGCGTCACGGTCACCCGAGATGATATCTGCGCCGACCGTCTCGGGCATATTGCCGAGATCCACTGATACAGGAAGTTGGTGCCACGAGTGCTCATGACGCCATAGGATGCTGACAGACTTTAGGTTCCGTTGAGAGCTCACGACTAGTCGTCCAGCAGCCCATGCAGCGTAGCGTGGCGCAGCTTGTTCTCGCCACGCAGATAGCGCACCCGCGCTTTGATAGCAGGCTTGAGCTATTCCACCTCTGGCCCCGTGATCGCCTCCGGAAGACCCTCTGGTGGTCTACCCTTGCGAACGCGCTCCATCAGCCGTTCACGCATCTGTTTGGTCAGCGCAATGGTAGCGGGACCGGCATATTTGCCCTCCCGTGGCATGAGCCCAACGGTCTGCTGCCCGGTCTCCCGTTTCAGACCAACTAATTCGAAATCGCTGATCTCCCAGCATTTGGTCTTGACCCAGATGTCGGACGGCCGCTGCGATAGGGACTGTTCCGACGCTTCGAGACCAAGCCCTCTAGGCCCTACTTCTCGACGCCAGTGTAGAAGTCGACGCCGCCACACTCAACGTGCTCACTGTATTGGATGATGCCCTTGGCCGGCTTGACCAGGAGCAGCGGCCGACACACCGATACCGGACGCGGGTCGGTTTTCAATCGAAACTCGGCAGCGGACCGGGCTTCCACTCTGTTGATCGAAGGTGTTGCGGAACCTCAACGGAACGCCCATCGATCACCATCGCCGTGATGCCAAGCTCCCGATCAAACCCACAGGCAGCTATCGATCTGACGGTTGCTCCGTAAGGGTTCTGGGCGTCGAATTCGACTAGGGCCTTCTGGGTGTTCCAATCTTCCTCGGCTTCGAGTTGCATATATGAGGATGGGGCAGCTATGACTTCCCGGATCGCGTTCTCGCAGAATATCACCATTGGCTGCACCGGCTTGCTTTCCGAGCAGGCCGACAAGAGCACGAGGCCGATCGCAGCGCGCGCGAGCTTCACACCTTCACTAGCTCAGCGCGTACGAAATGCCAGGAAGCTGTGTTAAGGATCATGTCGGGGTTGTATGGGTTGGTGAGTTTCACCAGGGTCGCGTCAACTGCCGCCACGGTCCAAGTGCTGGTTTCATCGCTCCAGGCGCCCGGAACCGCGACGATCATGGTGATCCGGTAGTCTCTTCCGACTTCGAACATTCTCCCCTCCTATTGATAGGCGCCACCGCAAGGCGGCCAGTTCGGCCATCCTAGGCCGACCAACCTGGCCATGTGCTGTCGATCAGGGGCTCGCCGTTGCAGTAGTAGTCGTCGACGAACCGCCCTGTGGCCTTGTCGCGGCACCGCCATATTAGGACGTAGACTCATTACCGCGTAGCCAGATGCGGATTGCGACGAGTTTGAGGGCGGCAAGATAGTTCTCAGCCAGCTTGTCGTATCGGGTTGCGATACGACGGAATTGCTTGGCCTTGTTGAAGAAGCGTTCGACGAGGTTGCGCGCCTTGTAGAGGAAGGGACTGAAGCAGATCGCGTCCTTGCGGTTGGCCTTGGGCGGAATGTTGGCCCATGCCTTTCGCTCGGTGACAGCATTGCGCAAGGCGTTGGCATCATAGCCCTTGTCGGCGAGTAGCATGGCACCCTCCGGCAATTCCTTGATCAAGTCCGCTGCGGAGGCGATGTCGCTCTTCTGGCCTGCCGTGAGCGTCAGCTTAATCGGCCTGCCTTGGGCGTCGACAAGAGCATGGATTTTGGTTGTCAGCCCGCCTCGGGAACGACCGAGACAATGATCTCGATCCCCCTTTTTGCCGTCGCGCCCTGCTGATGGACGCGAACAATGGAGGTGTCGATCATCTGCACCGTGCCGTCATGGGCTTTGGTGATGGCATCCATGAGGCGGTCCCACACACCTGCTTTCCGCCATCGGACGAAGCGATTGTAGCAGGTGGTGCGCGGGCCGTATCGCTCCGGCAGATCGCGCCATGGCGCACCCGATCGCAGCACCCAGAAGATGCCGTTCAGCACCCTGCGGTCGTCAACGCGCGGCACTCCTCGCGGCTTGTTGGGCAACAGCGGCTCGATCGCGCGCCATTCGAAGTCAGTCAGGTCATATCGGCTCATGTGGAGCCTGAATCAGAAAACGGCGTGGTATGGAAGCCTAAATTGCGGGCGGTCAACGACTCTTACAGCCGGACCTCTTCGACGGGATCGCCGCGCTCGAATTCCCACGCCCTAGCCATGTTCAACACATCCTCAAATGGCTCATCGGGGTGAGAAGTCGTGGATATAAAGCGTGTCTCGTCGCTTCCGTCACCGACGACGATCTCGTCGATAATGTCTTCAACCCTCGCGCAGCCTGGTCCGACCACGGCCACGAGCGATACACCGTCATTCAGACATTGCTCAACAAAGCCATCGAGCAAGGTCTCATCCGATACCGGAACGTGAAGAATTAATTTGCGGGCAAACGGCATAGTCAGACTGTAAGCCGACGGGTGATTGCTTTCCAGCGTCTCAATCATCCAGCGTTTATGAGTTCACGACCTAGAGCATAGTTCTGTCCGTAGAACTCGTCCCACGCGACACCGTACGCTGGAGGAGGACGGTAATATCCACCACCACCATTGTTGGCGGCAACCGCGACCGCTGCGCCACCTACCGCCGCTACAGCAATTCCAGTCGCTACGGCGTTGTCGGTTTGTATGAGCCTAGTGCACTTCTCCGCCGTTGCACGGCGGCGTACCAGGAGGGCCGCCACTCGGCTTCGATATTGTTCGTCAGTGCTGCTCGCGAGGGCGTGGCAGAGATTTATGGTGTACATGGCGGTCAGGTCGCTGTCTGAGACACTGGCACTCGTGCTGCAGCCGCTGACGAAGATTGCTCCGCTCGCAAGAAACGCTATCATTTTCATTGATTTCCCCCCGGAAAAATACTTGCGCAAATTCTGTACGGAAGTCCAGAGGCTTGTTGAGTCCGCGTATCGATGAGCCGTGCACGCATTGCGGCGGGAGCGGCCGACCAGGGCGGCAGGTGGCCCGGGCAATGGTTAACCGCTTATCAGCGAAGTTCCTGCAAAGTATCATTCGCAGCAGTGGGGCCCGAGATGAAAAATCAGCTTTGGTTCGGAGATAATTTGACGATTCTCCGGGAAGAAATTGCAGACGAAAGCGTGGATCTCGTCTATCTCGATCCGCCGTTTAACAGCCAAGTCAACTACAACGTCCTCTTTCGAACTCCCGATGAAGATGCCGCCAGCGCTCAAGTAGAGGCATTCCGAGATACGTGGACTTGGGGGCCAGAGGCCAAGTGGGCTTTCGATGAGATTATGCATACTGGCGGTGGTGTCACGCCGATTGTGCATGCTCTGCATGCAGCGCTCGGTGACAGCGATATGATGGCCTATTTGGTCATGATGGCGCAACGGTTGCACGAGTTACGACGCGTTCTAAGGCCAACAGGAAGCCTTTATTTGCATTGCGATCCAACGGCGAGCCATTACCTCAAGATCATTCTCGACGCGATTTTCGGCCCGACGAATTTTCTGAACGAGGTAATCTGGAAAAGAACTAGCGCACATAGTAGCGCACGACGTTACGGGCCAATCCATGACGTTTTGCTGTTCTATTCGCGTGGTGAACGGCATTGCTGGAATGCTCAGTATCAGCCTTACGACGCAGAATATTTGGACACTTTTTTTGATCAGGAGGACGCTGACGGCCGGCGTTGGAAGCGCACTGATCTTACCGGTGCGGGAAAGAGGAATGGCGAAACTGGTAAACCTTGGCGCGGCATCGACATTACGGCCAAGGGAAGGCATTGGTCGACGTCGCCTGACCAACTTGACGCCCTTGATCTTGCTGGGAAGGTTCATTGGCCGAAGAAGGCGGGGGGTATGCCGCGACTCCGGCAGTATCCCGAGGATCTGCCTGGTGTCGCGCTTCAGGACATTTGGACGGACATCAAACCGCTGCATAATCGAGCGGCGGAACGATTGCACTACCCCACTCAGAAACCTGTGTCGCTGTTAGATAGAATACTCCGGTCTTCCGCCAATGTGGGCGAGGTGGTGCTGGATCCATTCTGCGGCTGCGGAACGACCATTGCTGCTGCCCAGTTGGCCGGTCGTCAATGGATCGGTATTGATGTGGCGTATCATGCCATCCGTGTGATCGAAGACCGCTTGGCCGATATGCCTGGTAAGATTGACTATGATCTTGGCGGCATCCCCCGCGACTTCGCCAGTGCTGCCCGTCTCGCCGAGCGGGACAAATACCAATTTCAATGGTGGGCCAACTACCTGGTTGGCGTCCAAGCGCTAAAGGAAATTCGAAAAGGCCCGGACCGTGGTATCGACGGTCAAATGTATTTCATGAACGGGCCGCGCGGCTGGGGGCGTGTGCTGACATCCGTTAAAGGCGGTCAGCATATCGGCACCAAAGATGTGCGTGAGTTCAAAGCTGTGATCGATCGTGAACGCGCGGAAATGGGCTTATTCATCTGCCTCCGAGAACCCACGCGCGACATGCGTTCGGAAGCCGCGTCCTTCGGCTTTGTCGATACTGCCCACGGTCACCTGCCCAGATTGCAGATCGTTTCAATCGAGCGCTGGTTCAATGGGGAGCGCCCAACTATCCCTTCGCTTGGGCATCTCTCACGGGAATTTTTCCGCCAATCTTCCAAACCTGAAAAGAGCAAGAAACCGAGGCGTCCGGACCCAACCGCACCTGAGTTCCCATTCAGCTTTATCGGCGACGGAAAGGACGCGGTTGTGCATTTCAACCCGACCGCAGTCCCCAAGGAACATGGGCTTTCTGAAGGGTTGCTGTAGACAGTCGAGATCAAAATGGGTTTGGCCGGTCCTCGAGGTTTCAGCACGAACTTTCACACGGTCTTCCGTCCTTGTCGCGGTTGAGCTTGCCGCCCCAGGGGTCACTGAGACCGGCACCGTTCGTAGTTGGCAGGGCTTTGTCACGGTAACTTCTTGTGAGGAGGCGCTGGGGTAGACGCCGGCTCATGAACGACGCGCTCATCAGCTACAAACGCCACCGCTTTCTTGCCGAGATGATCGCCCATGCGGTGTGGCTATATTACCGGTTCCCTTGAGCCTGCGCCTGGTCGAGGAAATGCTGCTGGAGCGCGGCATCGTCGTCTCCTACGAAACGATCCGGCGTTGGGGGAAGAAGTTCGGCCCGGAGTATGTTCGCCGACTGCGCAGGAAGCGGCCCAGCCCCAATGATGTTTGGCACCTGGACGAAGTCCTCATCACCATCGCCGGCAAGAAACATTGGTTGTGGCGGGCTGTCGTCCAGAATGGATATGTTCTCGATGAGATCGTCCAGAACCGCCGCAATAATAAGGCCGCCAAGCGCCTGCTCACCAGGCTGCTGACGAAACAGGGCCTCGCACCAAAGCGCATGATCACGGACAAGCTGCGTTCCTATGGAGCGGCGAAACGGCAGGTCATGCCGGATGTCGAGCACCGCGCGCACAAGGGCCTCAACAACAGGACCGAGAATTCCCACGTGCCGCTGCGAAAGCGGGAGCGGACGATGCAGGGCTTCCGTTCGCCAGGAAGCCTGCAGCGCTTCGTCTCGATCTTCTCAGCCTTCCGCAATCTCTTCGTCCCAGCCCGCTAAAAACGCTCCGCATTTCAGCTCCATCTCCATCGCCTCAACGCTATGGCGGAATGGAAAGCCGTGACCCGAGCCCGCGCCTGATATCCCTGTCAGCGGTCCCTTCACGTCCAACCTTAGATAACGTGACAGCGCCGCCTGCAAACCCCCACCGCCCGGTAATCTGCCCCGGTTACTGGCACCTTTGCCCAACCCGAGAAGCCGTAGCGACTACGGCCGAGGGAGCTCGCTCACTAAAGCCCGGGCTCGTCACTCAGGCCGAGCAAGATGCCTCGCGGTGTGCGATCGGCGAGCGCCCTGCGATCCAGAATGATGAAACATCCCCAATGCGGAGGCAATGGCGGCGAGCGATGGAAGGACCGGTCTCTCCATGAAGCAGTGAGCGGTAAACAATCCAGTTGACCCGAGTTCGCCCCTGGGAGTGCCAGGCCGGCGCCGCGGACATGGCTTGCCGAGCGGGACTGAAGCCGGTGGTCGTGGTCAGCTCATCACAGCCAGCTGGCGCTCGCCATCTGCGGCCAGACGCTGGACGACTGGCTCGAGGTCTTCGATCGCGATGCGCGTAAGGAGTTCGATCTGGGGTTCCATGAAAAAGTGACCGCCGGCGCAAAAATGCGCCTTGAACTGCTTCGTGGTATGCTCTTTCCAGCCGATAATGTGGTCGCCCGTAACATAGGGGTCGATGCGGCCTCCTATCGCTGTGATTGGGGCGTCGAGCGGAGGATGGAAACCGTAGCGATAGGCGTTGTTTATCTCGTAGTCCGCTCGGATAATCGGAAGCATCATCGCGCGCAATTCGGGATCTTCGAACAGCGCCTTGTTGTTGGCGAAATTTACCTCCTTCAGCATCTCGACGAACGCGCTCTCGTCGAGTTCGTGTTCGGATTTGCCGGTCTCGTGATTGAACTGCTGGACGTCGATGGCGAACTGGTCGTTATTGTAAATCTGTGGCGAGCGACCACCGGCCACGAAGAAGTGTTCCGGCTCCAGCCCGTGATCGCGGCGCACCCGCTGGGCAATCTCGAAGGCCTGGACGCCGCCATAGCAAAACCCGAGGAAGGCGAAGGGTTTTTCCTTAAGGAAGGGCAGCATCTCCGGCACGATGCCGTCGACCATGTCCTCCATCCGCATCCAGAAGCCCTCTTCCAGGCGCGCGCTGCGGCCTGGCATCTGCAGGATGCCGAACTCTATGTGATCCGGCATCCTGTCGATCCAGCGCTGGAATACGAGCGGGCCGCCGCCGGCATAGGGAAAGCCGATCAGGCGGATCGGCGCGTCGGGCTTCGGACGCGGAATGATCACCGCGCTCTTGTCGTAGCCCTGGGCACTGTCGGCCAAGAACGGCGCGGTTGGTACCGCCTCGCCATCCGCATCGCCCCCGACAGCGGCGGTCACCTGCGTCTCAGTATCGGCCGCGATCTCCGCGATTGAGGCACCCATCACGAGCTTCTGGAGCGAGACCTTGATGCCGGTCTTGGCAAGTTCGTTGCGGAACTCAATTGTAGCCAAGGAGTCGAATCCCATCTGGTTGAGCGCTTCGTCCATCGGCAGGCAGTCCGGATCGGCGATGCCGAGCACACGGGCGACCTCTCCGCGTAGGAAGCTTTCGATCGCCTGACTGCGATCGCTCGGTGCGACCGGGCCGAAGAGCCGCGCAAGTGGATCTGTCGCCTCGTCGTCATTGGCCGCCTGGGGATTCTTCTGCACATTCGACAGAGGCGTGAGCCAAGCCGGCGTCTGCCCGTACTGCTTCTTGCAGAAACGTCGCCACAGGATCGGCGCTGCGGTGAGCGTCCCAGTTGAGGCGCACAGGCTCTCCAGCCGCTCGAGCGCCTCCCGGTTGCGGATCGCGAGCAGGCCGAAATCGGTTAGGCGCTTGCGCAGACGCTCGTCGAGTCCGGATGCCATACCGGTTTCCGCCCACGGGCCCCATTCGATGCTGACACCTGGCAGCCCCTCGGCGTTGCGGCCCTCGACGATGCGGTTCATGGCGGCATTGGCCGCCACGTAAGCCGCCTGGCCCTTCATACCGAGAAGCGCGCTAACCGAGGAGAAGCAGACGAAGAAGTCGGGTGAGAAGCGACGGCTCGCCTTGTCGAGAATGAGTGTACCCTGGAGCTTAGCCCGGAGTGCATGTTCGAGTTCGCTCGCCTCCTTGATCGACCCGAGCGTGGCGTCCTGAACGACGCCGGCGGTGTGGATGATCCCGCCGAGTTGATGGCCCGCCTCCGAGAGATCGCCCAGGATTCGCTCGACTCCGACTTGGTCGGCGATGTCAACCGCATGCGCCGCGATCTCAGCGCCTAAACGGCGCAGGGCTTCAAGCCGTTCCTGTTTGGCCCCGTCCGCGACGTCCCTGTTGAGAAGCACGAGGCGGCGCGCACCGCGATTGATCAGCCATTCGACCATTAGCGATCCGAGAGCGCCAAGCCCGCCGGTGACGAGATAGATCTTCTGCGGATCGACCGGGCAATCCGTACCGACATCGCCGCTTTCGCTGAGGCGCAGGACGTAGCGTTCCTCGCCGCGCACGGCGTAGGCGGTCTCCGACCCAGAGCCACCGACGAGAATGCCGATCGCGACCGCGATTTCTGCGTCGCTCGGCTCCGCGCCGAGATCGATGTCGCCCCCCCACAGATCGGGATGTTCGCTCGCGAGCACCATCGCCATGCCATGCAGTGAGGCGCTGACCAGTGAGGCTGGACGAGCGGCGTACGGAATTGGTGTGTCTGTTTGCGGCACGGCACGGCCGGACTGGCCGACGACCCAAATCTTCGCCTTCGCCAGATTGCCATTCTTAGTGGCTGCCTGAACCGTCTGGACGAACTGCATGAGGGTGGCGGCGTGGCTGTGCGCCGCCTCGCCGATCTGTCCACTTGACGCGCCTTCCGCGCTCTCAGGGGTGACGATGATCCCCGCGACATGCGCGTCGAGCACACCGCCTGTGAGACCTGTGTCGACATTCGAAAGAACGACCGCTGTCTGTTCCGGCCCTTCCCGCTTCTCGATCGCCTGAGCTAAGCGTCCGGCGAGACCAAGGGCATTGCCCAGGATAATCCAGAGGGCCTTGTCTTTCGGCGGTTGCGGCGCTGACTGCTTTTCCGCGTGCCATTCGCGGCGGCAGTGCCATGCCAGCCGGTCGCTCGCTCTCGTTTCGATCCAGTGATGCTGACGTTCGAAGGGATAGAGCGGAAGATCGACGAGCCGGCGTTCATTATCCGGCAGATCGATGAGCGTATTGATCGTAAGGCCGGCGAGGAAAAGGCGGCCCGCCGTCTCGGCGAGAACCTCTTCGTCGTTGCGGGTGCGATTGAGGCTCGAGACGAATTGCGACTGCGAGGCAATGCCATCTAGGGCCGCCTGCGCCATCGGCGTGAGGACCGGGTGCGGTCCGATTTCGAGGAAGAGATTCGCCCCAATTTCCTGCGCAGTCATCATGCCCTGATGGAACAGGACGGGCTGGCGAACGTGGTCGGTCCAATAGCGCGCATCGGCGACTTCCTCGCCGGCGACCTTGCCAGTCTTCGCGCTTATCAGTCGGCCGTCGGGCTTGGAAAAATCGAGGGTGCTCGCGAACGCCTCAAACTGTTCGAGGATTGGATCCATGAGATGCGAATGAAAGGCGTGCGAGACCTTCAACTGCGCCGTGCGGACGCCTTTTTCCTTGGCGACCTTGATCAGCGTTTCAAGTGCGTCAGTCTCGCCCGCGACCACCGTACTGGTTGGTCCGTTCTCGGCCGCGATGGCGAGCTCGACTTCGCTGTCCCGGATCATCTGAGTGGCTGTGTCCGGATCAGCCGTCAGGACGACCATGCCGCCATTGCGAGGAAGCCGACCCATCAGTTCGCCGCGCTTGGTGATCAGCTTTAGCCCGTCCTCGAGTGAGAACACGCCGGCAAGATGGGCCGCCACGTATTCTCCAATGCTGTGTCCCATGACGATCTCTGGGACGAAGCCCCTAGCCTCGAGAACTCGGGCGAGTGCGAGTTCGATCGCGAACAGGGCGGGCTGGGTATATTCGGTGTCGTGAACGAAATGGGCGAGCGTCCCGTCGCCGTAAAGGATGTCGCCCAATCCGTGTTTGCGAAGCGGTGCGACCACCGCGTCACAGGCGTCGAAGACTTTGCGGAAGATCGGATCGCTCTCGTAGAGCCCGCGCCCCATAGCTTCGCCCTGGCCGCCCTGTCCGGTGAACAGGGCGGCGGGAACCACGTGTTTGGAGACATCGACGCGGGCATGATCGCTTGCGCGAAGACTCTCGGCCAACTCCCTAGTTGTCCGACCGGTCGCGAAACGCCGATACTCAAAAGCGCGGCGGGCGGTGTTCGCGGTGAAGCAGATGGTGTCGCGCTCGTCGGGCTGTGCCATATCGAGTCGCAAGGCAAAACTCTTGGCCACGGTGGCCAGGGCCTGTGGCGTGCGTGCCGAAATGTTCAGCGTACGAGGTACGTCGGGGGGGTGCGGCGTATCGTCCGGCTGAGATGAACCGTTCGTCTGGCCCGGTGCTTCCTCCAAAATGACATGGGCATTCGTTCCGCCCACGCCGAACGAACTGATGCCCGCGCGTCGCGGACCCTCGGACTTCCAGGGCACAGCGCTCGCCGGCACGGCGAAGGGAAGGCGATCGAAGTCGATTTCCGGATTGGGCGTCTTGAAATTGACCGCTGGCGGCAAGGTTCGCGACTTCAGTGCCATGACGGTCTTGATAACACCCGCGACGCCGGAAGCGGCGATCGTATGGCCGATATTGGCCTTCACCGAACCAAGGGTGATCGGTGCGACGTCCGCCGGAAAGCCGGCGAAGACTTCGCGGAGGGCTTCGATCTCGATCGGATCACCCAGTTTCGTGCCCGTTCCGTGAGTCTCCATGTAGGAAATCGTTTCCGGCGCGATTGAACTGTTCATCAGTGCTCTTGCGACGACGCTCGATTGGCCCTCGATGCTCGGCGCCGAGAAGCTGATCTTGTCGTTTCCATCATTGTTGATCGCCGAACCGCGAATAACAGCGTGAATGGTATCACCATCGGCAAGCGCGTCATCGAGTCTTCGAAGCGCAAGCACACCGACGCCACTCGAAAACACCGTGCCGCTGGCATCGGCATCGAACGGACGGCAGTGCCCGTCGCGGGACAAGATCATGCCCTCTTGATAGCGATAGCCAGCACCGTCGGGAACGATTGCCGTGACACCGCCCGCCAGCGCCAGGTCGCATTCGCCGTTCTGAAGACCGCTGCAGGCTAGATGGAGACTTACGAGTGAGGTTGAACAAGCTGTTTGGACGTTGATGGCGGGACCGATGAGGTTGAGGCGATGGGCCGCCCGAGTCGCCAGGTAATCCTTGTCGTTTCCCAGCATGGCCTGGAAGCCGGACATGGAGTCGAGCATGCCTTCCTTGCGGAAATCATGCAAGCCGGCTACGCATCTGGCGAAATAGCTGCTCGGGCCGGAGCCAGCATAGATGCCCGTCGTCATCTCGGTCGAACGGACGGCGTAGCCAGCATCTTCGATGGCGTGCCAAATGTTTTCCAGGAATAGTCGGTGCTGCGGATCGAGGAGAGCCGCCTCACGAGGCGTGATGCTGAAGAAGTCAGCGTCGAAGTAGCCGAGGCCCGTAAGAGGGGCGCCGCGGCGGATATAATCGTCCGCTTCCCACTCCTCGGGCTCGACGCCCGCGCCGGCGAGTTCAACATCCGACAACTCACGAACGCTCTCGCGCCCGGCAACAATGTTTTCCCAGAATGCCTTGGGCGTATCAGCATTGGGGAACCGGCAGGCCATTCCAATAATCGCGATGGGGGTAGCTCTGTGAATGGGGCCGTTCATTTTTGCCTCGTCGCTGGTCCGTTTATCTGCTTTTTGGCTTCCGGAGCGCGCTAATCTGATCTGCTGGAGGGGTCATCGCTGCCCAGGATCAGCGCGGAGAAGCGCGTCTTTTGGTCGACACACGCCGGTTTGCGAGACCAGCCAACGTAGTGTTCAATGCATCGCCCTTCACCGATCTTCGCGATAAAAAGTCTGCAAGCTCCCTCGGCGAAGGATGCCGGAAGACCAAGATCGCGGGCATGCTAATCCCGAATTGACGGCGAAGGCGGCGTTGAAGCTCCGGGACCATGATCGAACGCGCGCCAAAATCGAACACATTATCCGAGTCCGAGAGCAAGGGGTGGTCCAGGAGCTCCCGCCAGTAAGAGGTGATCGCGCCGCACAGATCGCTGTTCTTCACCGATCCGCTCGTAGTGGCACAGGCTGGCTTCTCGACAGGCGGTGCCGAGGGGTTGACCTTTTCGGCACACAGCCTTTCCGCGATTGATTTCCGATCGACCTTGCCACTCGCAGTTTTAGGCATCGCGCCGATGATCTGGACACGGTCTGGCGCCATGTAGCCAGGGAGCTTCTCACGGACATGGGCGCGAACTACTGTCTCGAGACAGTCGGTTGGCGCCCCATCTTTGCTCGTCAGGCAGGCGATCAGTCGTCCCGTTCCATTTGCATCACGATCGAAAACCACGGCGACTTCGGCTACGTCTGGGTGATCCGCTATAACGCTCTCAATTTCCCCAAGTTCAACCCTGTAGCCATCGATCTTGATTTGGTGGTCTCGGCGACCACAGAAGAAAAAACAACCACTTTCATCTGATGTCGCAAAGTCGCCGGTCCGATACAATCTCGTTAGCGTGCCGTTAATATCTATAGTCATGAACCGTTCGTCTGTTCGCTCCTTGTCCTGGAAATACCCCTGCGCGAGGCAGACGCCACCAATATACAACTCTCCCACCTCTCCTAACCTCACCGGTCGGCCATCTTCACCTAAAATGAACAGTACGACATTCGGTAGAGGCCGACCGATAGGCGGTAACCTAGGCCATTCCGCTGGATTGCTATCAAGCTCGTGACAGGTGACGACGTGTGTC
The DNA here is from genome assembly GCF_000009625.1 of Mesorhizobium japonicum MAFF 303099. Lineage (NCBI taxonomy): Bacteria > Pseudomonadati > Pseudomonadota > Alphaproteobacteria > Hyphomicrobiales > Phyllobacteriaceae > Mesorhizobium > Mesorhizobium japonicum. The sequence goes on along the minus strand of NC_002679.1, from coordinate 47,380 downwards.
TCGGAGGGACCATATTGATTGAAGAGCCGACACTGGGGGAGCTTGATGAAAAACTCGCGCAAAGCGGAAGAGACCACGAGTTGTTCGCCGGCGGTGTGGATCTCCCGTAGACTGTCGGGAAACAAATTGCGCTCCACACAATTCGACGCCAATTGTTGGAGAGCGATAAATGGCAGAAACAATCGCTCCACCCGGGCACGCAGTATCTCGTCCGAAAGCAAATCGGGGTCGATCCGCTGTTCATTCGCTAGGAGGACGATACTCCCACCAGAACAGAGCGTGGAGAATATCTCCTGAAACGATACATCGAACGAAATGGGGGCGAACTGAGCCGTTGCCGCATTGTCTGACAGCGTCGAAAGTTCGATCTGCCAGTCCACGAGGTTTTGAAGTGCTGCTCCTCCCATGTTGACTGCCTTCGGCTTGCCAGTCGAACCCGAGGTAAAGATAACGTAGCCACCGGACTTCGGCGGCAGCGCCAAATCTCGGCTCAACGATCCACGATCAGCGGCGCCCACTCCAACTTCCTCGACCATCACTGTCGGGCACGACGAGACCTCCTTGAGGATCGCCGAACAGATGGCCGATGAACTGAGGAGCACGCTCGGATCCGCTTGCGCAAGCATCTCGCGAATGCGACTCGCTGGAAGATTTGGTTCCACAGGAACGTAGGAAACACCTAGGATTTGACAGCAGAGGATCGCCGCGATCCGGTCAATACCGATGGGAAAATAAAGGGCCACGCGGTCCAAACCCGCTTCACGTCCAGTTTTTAGGGCACGAGCTATCTCACAGGCTCGCAGCCACAAATCCATGTAGTTGATCGCCTCTGTTCCGAAAATGACAGCAGGACGACGAGGAAATTCGGATGCATACCAAAGCACGGAAGCTGCAATGGTCCGATCTGACGGACCTGCGGCCCTTGTTAAACTCTGCATCTTTTCACTCAGAATGCGAGGACACTGCCAAACGGCTTTGCTTCGGTGTATGCGTGACAAGTTACACAGTCAATCCTTTCAACAAAACTTCACATTTGTTTAACATCTTGGTCGAGGCGTGCGAGTTTCGCCGGATGCAGTAGTCCTTCCTCGGGGCAGCTCGCTGCCGGTCTCGAAGGCATAAGAAAGACGCATCCGTATTTGTGGCTACGCCACAACCACTCGGTGAAGACTTGTCTATCAGGTGGCCGCCCGTCCCATGGGTATGCAGATGCAGGCTTCAAACGACCGCATTTCCAGAGGGGGTGGTGCGGCGATGACGTTGCGATCAGCCTGACGTGCGGCGGCTGGATTTCGCCGAAATATCGGTTCCCCCATGCCGGCCGCATTCGACAGCCGCAATTGCGTGCATGGCCTTCGACGAGCAAGGGATACTAGCTGTTACCATCCCGAGGCACGCTTCCGCGTTCCTACCTAAGCTAGGCACCGACCCTATTTCCCGCACGATCCTTCAGGTCGGACTTGTCAAGAATCGCAAAAATCTGCTCATGCGCTTCTATGATGTTGCGCTCGAGGGCGTCGGCGGCTGCCAAGCCGTTGCCCTTCTCCAACTGGTCGATGATTTCGCGATGATTATGGTGGCCCGGAGCAAAATTTGGTTCCTTTCGCCTCAGGCTGAGGATCGGGCCCGCATGAAGCCAATGCGTCTCGATCGTGTTCATCAAGACTTTGTTCTGAGAGAGGTTGTAAACGGCAAAATGGAACAGTTGGTTCAGTTTCAGATACTTCTTCACTTCAGCGTTCTTCCCCAGATTGAGTTGATCCATCTTGACATTGATTTCTCTGATATAGTTCAGGCTCTTCCCGGTAGATTTCTTTGCCCCCCAGATGATGGCCTGCCTTTCATTCAGAAGGCGCACTTCCAGAAGATCGCGTAGGCCTTTAGCAGTGATTATTGGAACGCGCGCGGACTGACGCGGCGCCCGTTCGAGGATGTCGATGCCGCTGAGCCGGTTGAGCGACTCGCGGATCGGCATGTGGCTTGTGCCGAATGCGACAGCCAGTTCTCCGAGACGCATCGGCTGCCCGGGCGAAAATTCCCCGGACATCAAAGCGTTCTTCAGTTCGGCATAGACATGCTCAATCGCCGAACTCGGGGAAGCGTTCAATGGTGGTATCTGGTACTTCAAGGTTTTTGTCGCCATTTGGCATGATCTCCAAATACTGGGGATGACATCAGGAATGGGTGCTTCGAAAGCCTCTGTGAACACGTTTCACGCTGCATCAAAACGGCGGGGCACCAGCCCACCCGAACCCTGGTCCGCTGGTCCACGCACGAAGTGCGGCCGCATCGCAAACGCGTGGCACAGCAGGGCTGGCGGGTGCGAAGCGATCAAGAGGCGTAGCATCCGCCAGCCCGAGCATCTGCAGTGACGGCCAAGCGCGCTTGCCGGTTGACGGCCCGTGTGAGACCGCCGCGCGGCAGGTGCCGGGAGACCGCGAGGGACCACAGGGTGAAGCGCCAGTGCTGGCCAGCAGAGCGCCTGTCAGTGAGCGATCCGTACGATCTCCCAGCTCGGGTGAGTTTTAAGCAATCCGAGAAGGTCATATGCCATTTCACGCAGGTTTGGACTGGGGCGGCGTAAGCCATGCCATGTGCGTTATTGACGGCGTCGACCCGGTCCTCGTGCGTCTCGATGTCCGCCACGATTCGGCTGGGCTGGCTGACATGGTAGGCCGGCCCAAGCGCGTGGCGGCGCCAGCCGAACTGCGTATTGCCATCGAGCGACCCGGTCTGGTCGTCGATACCTTGGTAGAGGCCGGGTATCCCGTGATCCCGGTCCATCCGAACGTCGTCAAGGCCTGCAGGCCGCGGTACCACGCCGCCGGTGGCAAAAGCGATCCGGGCAATGCCTTCATGTTGGCCGACATCTTGCGCACCGACGGACATCGCTTCCGGCCTCTTGTGCCGGTCTCCGATGACTTCCTGGCGTTGCGCGCCCTGGTCCGCGGCCGCGACGACCTGGTGGCCCAGCGTGTCGCATTGGCAAACCAGCTCCGCAATCTGCTCGAAGGCTTCTGGCCAGGGGCAGTCGCCATTTTCGCCGCCATCGACAGCCCGATCGCGCTCGCCTTCGTCGGTCGCTATCCCACTCCCGACAGCGCCAGCCGCCTGGGCGAGAAACGTCTGGCTAGCTTCATGGCGCAACACGCCGACCGTGGGCGCCGTTCGCCGGCCGACCTGCTGGCCCGACTGCGAGCCGCGCCGACAGGGCTGGCCGGTGACGCCGAGGCCGGCGCCAAAGGCGAGCTGGCCGGCGCATTGGTCGCCATTCCCGAACGCCTCGTCTGCGAGATCGCCAAGCTGTCCTCGCACATCGAGCACGCCGTCGCCCAATTGCCCGACGGCAAGATCGTCATGTCGTTCCCGCGCGCAGGCCGCATTTGCGCCGCCCAGATCCTCGCTGAGCTCGGCGACGTGCGCGAGCGCTTCCTGATGCAGGACCAACTTGCCGCCGAGGCCGGCGTCTGTCCCGTGACCCACGCCTCCGGCAAAAGCCGAGGCGTTGTGTTCCGATGGGCCTGCAACAAGAACCTGAGATTGGCGTTCACCTGCTTTGCCGACAACTCCCGTCACGCCTCCGCTTGGGCCGCGGCCGTCTATCGCAAAGCCCGTGACCGTGGCTGCAAGCACCCGCACGCTGTTCGAATTCTCGCCCGAGCATGGCTTCAAGTCCTCTGGAGGGCGTGGCGCAACAAGGCGCTCTACGACCCTCAACAGCGTCGCGCGGCCATCAAAATCACGGCGTGAAAAAAAAAGGCTGGACACAAGGTATCTCATACCACCGCGTGGTATTGCTGGAGACGCGCTATCCTGATCGACGGGCGCGGCGGCGGACGGCAGCCGCCTAGGGCCCTGGTTCCGAAGCTTCTGGAGTCTTAACAATGTATCAGCCGGAGTCCGCTACATTGACACATGCTGGTGTGTTACTGCCAACCAGGTCAACACATGGCCAGCAGCGATGCTAAAACGAATGTCATAGTGCTGACCCTCGATCAATTCGGGACAGATAGTTTGTGTTAGATGCAGTCGGAGTTGCCCGTTTCTGGGCGTCGTTCGTAACTCTGCACAGTCGAATCCGAAAAAGCGCCTTGCCACAGGATAGAGCGCTTTGAAGAGTGTTTCTTTGGCCGAAAAAACCAGGCTCGCCAGCCAGTCTGGAGCGAGGACCACTTGTCTAGCGATCAAGGCACGTTCATCCTCATTGGTGGTCATGTTTAGAATCGCATCCAGAGCATCACCGCTGGCCAGCGCCTCAACGTCGACACCTACCCGCCAATTCCCACCGGCGATGGCGAAACAAGCGCAATGCCCACGCGTATGGGTTATTGAACCAGCGGAAGACGGGGGCCAGAGTGGAGCCCCGCCTGGGCCGATTGGAATCTCAGCAGCGGCTTGACCCAGCGCCCGCAATGCCGCGTATGCCATCGCTCGCCCGGCTAAGAACTCAGCACGGCGCATGGACACCGCTGCAGACAGACTGGCGGGGCAGTGTAACGCTAGCAGGTTAAATAGGTCATCTGTATAGCTTTCGTGATCAAACCTGCCGCGCACCAAGATCGCATCGGGGAAGCCGGGAGCAAATAACTCAGCGTGCGTGAAAAATCCACGTGAACGAGCAGAAAGAGTCGCTAGTTCGGGGTCGGAAATAGCAGCCATCCTCTCGCCTCTATTCTATACCTATGGCGCATTTCTATCATGATACTTTTTTAGCAAATATTATAAATTTGTTAATTTATGTTACGGATTTATTACGCTCGACTTTTTACGGTTAGTCCGAAGCAGTGGCTTGTGCCATTGGCCCCGCGCCATGATGTGAGCCTGGTGATGTGTTCCAAGCGCCGGTTCGGCTGGTTAGGGTTTGCGGGGGGCGCGAACAACCGGATGAACTAAGGACGGCTGCTCATCGCCAACAACGTAAGCGCCCATTTCCCCGCACGCTGACACCGCCCTTGTCAACGACGGTCGCTTTCAGACGGACGCGTCCGGCAGATCAGGCTGCAGCGGTTTTGGCGAAGTTGAAGGGCAGCAGATCGTCGATATCAGTATCGAAAGCGCGATGAGGCAGTTCGGTGAGAACGTGGCGCAACCATGCGAGCTGCTCGACGGATGAGGCGCGTCAGGTCAGCACCAAGCTGTAGACGATGGCGCTGGCCCTGACTCTGTCGGCGGTATCGCTGAATTTCCGGCCAGTGGCGAAAATCCTGATGTCGCGCTCCAGGAGGTTGTTGTCGACCAGCATGCTGCCGTCCTCGGTGTAACGCGTCAGATATTCCCATTGGTTCAGGTGTAGGAGACGGCGTTGCCGAGCTTGCTGTCCGGCAAGACACTTGCGACGATGTCGCCGAGCCATACCTTGAGAGCATTGAGGATGGGGACACCATGTTGCTGGCGGAAGCGGCGATGCTGTGATCTCGCGTTTCCCCGTCGGCGGGGATTTCGTTCCGGGGCCTGCCTTTCAACCCGGTAGAGCTGTTCGAAGAACCGGAGCGCCTGTCCCGGCCTGCCATCTCGGAATAGCCGTCGCTCATCGCTATGAGCGGTGATCGTCCAGGCAAGTCTGCGGGTGCACCGCAATGCCGAGAAACTTGACCGGCGTCGAAAACGGCGAAATCAATCATCCATGAACGCAACAAGGCACAAGGCACCCGAGAACCGACACCGTAAAACTGTCCGCGATTTTCCTTGTCTCAGTCTGGGGGTGCATATGTGGACGCCTCCTTGGCAAGACGAAAGCGGCACCATTCTCAGATCGGTCGGTTGCAGCCATATGTTCGGCCTTCGATGCGGTATGTTGATCCGCTGGCCCTGATGAATCTCCGCGGATTGGATCCTTAAACACTCCAGCGCGCTCAAAGTCGCTGCACCCCTCGGGCTTTCCAACCCCCGGCCCCTGACCGGTTCTCGTCAAGTGTCTTTCGTCCTCACCAACTCGTTGTCGCGTTCAAGCCCACGCGAATTCAAGCGGGGATGACACGGTAAACCTCTCCTCTCGTCATCAGCGGCCAGGCTATGCGCGCCATCTTGTTGGCAAGCGCAACCGCCACGACTTTCGCAGGCTTTTTCTCCATGAGCTTGCGGATCCACGCCGTCTTGGCGGATCCTTCCTCGCGGGCGAAGCGGATCACCGCCGTCGCTCCGACAACAAGCAATGTTCGAAGATATCCGTCGCCCATCTTGGTGATGCCTCCGAGCCGTTGCTTGCCGCCCGATGAACTCTCTCTTGGCGTCAGGCCGAGCCAGGCGGCGAATTCACGGCCCGATTTGAAGGCTGTCGGGTCTGCCACTGTCGCTGCCATCGCTGTTGATGTCATGACACCAAATCCGGGAATAGTTTCCAATCGACGACTGGTCTCGTTGCCGCGATGTTCGCGCGCAATCTCGATTTCCAGTCCTTTGATGCGCTGACCCAGCTCGATGAGGTTTGCTGCCATGGGAGCGAGTGCAACCCGGACGAGATGGGGAAGGTCGTTTACTTCATCTTTCGGCGCGATTAGGGCCGTCAGCAAAGTACGAATTCCTTGCGGCATGACGATGCCGAATTCTGCCAGGTGCGCGCGAATTGCGTTCGCCAGCATGGTTCGTTGCCGGACCAAAAGAGCTCGACAGCGATGCAGCATCAGAACCGATTGTTGGGCTGCTGTCTTCACGGCAACGAAGCGCATGTTCGGCCTCGTCACCGCTTCGCAGATGGCTTCGGCATCGGCCATATCATTTTTGTTGCGAGGAAGGACATAAGGTCTTACGCTTTCCCGGGAGGCAACAGCAAAACACATATCATGCTTGCTGACGCCGGTGGTGGAGGCGTCCACATCATCACTCCATCGTTGTCCGGCTTGTGCGAAATGCGCACTCCGAGGCTGCCGCGTCTCCGGCAGATTCGTCGCAGCTCGTGCCCTTTTCACATCCGCCCGGCCCCGTCAAAATTCAACGGTGACGACATACTTCGTGCGAGCGCGCCCACAAATCCTCTTGCTGCCCCGAACTTTGCGCGCCGCCAGCCAATGCCATCGCCATAAACGCTGCACCTCAGCATCAATGACCCAATGGCGCCGACTCTCGCGTCGCCATCATCCCGCGTCGCGACGACGGGCGACCGCCCAAGAGCGATCAGCGAGGCCGCTCCGGCGCCTCGGGCATACAGCCGAGCCCAAAACCCCATGGCCCCGCCAGGATTCCGCAGTTCAGTTCAATCAGGCTTCAATGTAGTCGCGACCCGCGCGCGCCCGCGCAATGGCGCCCGCGACTACACGGAGCCCTCCAGTTCACAGGCACGCAACGAAGCTAGCGCGAGAGTCACGTCACGGGCGAGCTCTCCGAGAATCGAGTTTTGTAAAACGATCGGGCTTTTCAACCCGGCCCAGGACGGTCTACGCAAACGATGCAATCGGGCGCGACTGCTAGGATAGGATGGGCGCAAGCAGCTATCGAAGGCTTGCCCTCCAGTTCATCGACTGACTGACGACGGCGGAGCCAGATCTTCGATAGGAGAGAACCTAGAATCTCGATCCAAGAGCTATCTGGATCTGAGTGACCAGCCGCAACGTCAATCCAGGAGAACGCGCCACCCATGACGGCGTGAGGCGCATTCTTCACCCGATTTTCTTCCGTGCCGCTGCTCATAGTCAAATTGTGCCAGCGACGCCGGCCTCCTTGTGGAACTTCAATAACCGGTCACGTATTGGCTGCGGAATTGTGACCGACGATCCGCCTTCCGCCTCGACGAATACCTCGATGGTCTCATAGACAGCGAAAAGTGTTTCACTCTTCTGATCCACCATAGAGAATTGGAGCATGACGCTCTTATTGCCAACCTTTTGAACGCAGCCAACGATTGAGAAGCAGTCGCCCTTTTTCAGCTCGGCTTTGAATTCCGTGGAAGCTCGGAGTGTCACGGAATGAACGCCGAACTCATCGATCATCTTCTGCTGGCTCAGCTGCAACTGATGCCAAAACAAGAAGGAAGCGTCATCGAAGAAGGGCGCATAGCCGCGAACATTCATGTGACCGAACTGGTCCAAATGCCATGGATGCACTACACCGGCGGTCAGGTTGGGTTGCCGAAGCAGATTTGCGTGGTGAGTGTTCAATCGGAACTCCATGCGGTTTTGGACGACCGCCAGCAATGGTGCTAGCCGAGATACGCTGCGATGACTGCCGGATCGTCTCTGACGGTTGCCGCTGGTCCTGAGAGTGCAACCCTGCCCTGCTCGACCACGAACGCGTGTTGCGCGTATTCCAACGCGAGCATCGCGTTCTGCTCCACAATTAAGACGCCGATCCCGTGTTCAAGCGAGTAGTCCCTTATCGCCAAGATGAGCTGCTCTTCGACCATGGGCGCAAGGCCAATCGATGGCTCGTCCAACAGGAGCAACTTCGGTAACGACATCAGCGCCCTGCCAAACGCTAGCATTTGCTGCTCGCCGCCACTCAACTGGCCAGCCTTCTGGTTCTGTCGGTTCGCTAGCACTGGAAATAGTTCGTATATCCGCCCCAGCGTCGTTCGCCTCGTAGCGGGGTCCGGTCGTACTGTCGCTCCAAGCAACAGATTCTCGAGCACCGAAAGACGCGGAAAAAGTTCTCGGCCCTCGGGTACCAAGGAAATGCCGCGGCGCACGATTTCATCCGGAGCAAGACTATCTATCCGCTCCCCATCCAGCCGGATCTCACCTGATACAGGTTTTATCAAGCCGCAGATGGTGTTCATTAGGCTGGTCTTGCCAGCACCATTGCTGCCCACAACAGCGGTGACGTCCCCAATTTGAGCCGAGAAGCTCAGCTCATCCAGCGCGCGCACGCCGCCATACTCGACCACGATATTTTGCGCTTCAAGCATCGCGATCCCTCTTCTGACCCAAGTAGGCCTTGATCACGTCCGGGTGCCTTCCGATTTCGGCCGGTGTACCTTCTGCAATGACTTGGCCGAAGTTCAGCACTGTAATTCGGTCGCACAAACGCATGACGGACCTCATGTCATGCTCGACCAGCAGAATGGAAACATCGTCAGCCCTGAGCTTCTCGATTCTGTTTGCAACTTCCGCTTTTTCCGTCGCGTTCAGCCCAGCCAGCGGCTCGTCCAAAAGCATGATCTTTGGCCTGGCTGCCAACGCTGTCGCGATGCTGAGGATCCGTCGCAGACCGCCAGGAAGATTGCCCGCGAGTTCGTTGGCGCGATGTGCCAACCCCATTCGTTCCAAAGCAACTAACGCGGCTTGATTGACTTCGGCCTGATCGCCCGCTGGGATCCAACGGGCCGGACTCCACGGCGATCCACTGGCGGCACGGACTCCGAGAGCGACCGCGTCTAGGAGAGTACCTGACGTGAATACCCTGGTCAGTTGGAAGGTTCGGATGAGGCCGAGCCGCGCGATTCGGTGCTGCTCCTTGCCTTCGATTCGCTGCCCCTCGAGCTCGATTTTTCCAGCGGAAAGCTTAAGACTGCCGCTGATTAGGTTCATCGTCGTCGACTTGCCCGATCCGTTGGGGCCGATAAGACCGCGGATTTGGTTCTTCGTTACCGAAAGTGTAACCCCATCAACTGCCTTGAGGCGTCCGAAGGCACGGCTGATTTCCCTTACCTCAAGCATTTGTCACCTTACGAAGCCTGAAGCCTCCGCCGGTGCGCTGGCTGAAAATGACGGCGGCGATGACGAGCATGCCCCAGATCATCGGCACGAACTCAGGCACAAACCGGAATATCTCTTCAATCAGGGTTAGAAAGAGCAAACCGAGCAGCGGCCCTGAAAATCGGGTGGTGCCACCAATCACACACGCGGCCACGATCTTGAACATCAACATGGCGTTGATGTCGGAGGGAGACATGATGCCGTTGTAAGACGCAAAAAGCCCACCAGCGATGCCAGCCCCAAACGAGCCGAGAATGAAGGCGAGTGCACGAAGCGCCCAGGCGTCTATACCGAGCGAAGACGACAGGGCCTCGTCCTCGCCGACGGCCTTGATCTTTTTGCCGGTGTCGGACGCGTCCAGAGCTGCGTAGAACAGGCCCAGCAATACGAGGATGACCGCGACAAGGCATAGAAACTGAAACGCTGATGACGGATCAGGAAGGACTCCAGGGCGGGCTATGAAAGCAATTCCCGCCGTACCGCCGGTCACTTCCTTGATTTGGATGTAGCACTGGCGCAGCGCTTCACCCGCAGCGAACGTCGATAAGAAGAAGTAGTACTGGCGGGTGCGAAGAACAGGCCAAGACAATATTGCGGCGAAGAACGCAGCAAACACCCCGCCAAGCGCCACCGCTGCGAGGACTGGAATTTCAAAAGGCGCTTTGGAGAAGATAGCTACTGAGTAGCCCCCTATGCCCATGAGGGCGACGTGGGCGAACGACCAGCCACCCATCGTGGTGATAGTCCGATAGGACAAGACCAGAATTGAGACCATGCCGAAGATGACCAAGACTGCCAGAATGTATGGGGTGCCGACGAGCCCGCCGACGACAAGTGCAAGCCCAACAACGATGATGGTTGCGATGTCCCGATGCAGAGCGCCCATCATTCTTTTTCCCCGAATAGACCGGAGGGTTTTACGCTAAGGACGAACAGCATGATGGCCGCACTCGTCAGAGCAAGAAAGCGCCCGCCGCCGAACTGCGACATAAGTGTATCAAGCACCCCAAAGATTGCCGCCGCCGCCACCGCTCCCCAGACATTGCCGATCCCGCCCACAATTATGATGATGAACGCTTTCCAGAGAGCAGGACCACCCATGTAGGGCGATATCTGGCTTATCGGTCCCATCGCTGCCCCGCAGATGCCTGCGATCCCCGATCCGATAATCAGCGTCAGATTGCCAACATTCCGCGTCTTAATGCCCTGCAGCAATGCGCCTCGAGGATTCTGAGCGACCGCGCGGATGCGACGACCTGATTCAGTTCTCATGAGGTAGATCCATAAACCTATTGAAAGGGCGGCCGCGGCTACAATGACCATTGCCCGCGAGGCTGGGAGGATTGCCCCTCCCACGCTCACGACGCCGCGCAGTGGGGGCGAGATGGAGAGGCCAACCGGACCGAATATCTGGACGACAATCGTCTGCAGAACGTACGAGAGCGCGAGCGTCGCAATGAAAATCGCAAGCGGCTTGTCAGCCAATGGAACGACCACCGTCCTGTAAAGCACGGCACCTAGCAGCCCGGTTATCCCTGCTGCCACGATTGCGCCGACGAGCCAGGCGCTTGGTCCTCCGATTTGGGGTGCAAGCGTGGCGACGCACAAATACGTCGCGTAGGCGCCGATCATGAAGAACTCGCCGTGAGCGAAGTTGATGATCCGCATCACTCCGAACACCAATGCCAGGCCCAGGGCGAAGCAAAGGTAGAACGACGTGAGCGAGAGACAATTCAGGACGATTTGCATGAGCGTCGACCACCTCTGCGGCGTAGAAGTGGTCGCATCAGCGCGACCACTTCGCTTGCTGGGGTTTCTACTTGTTGGCCGGAACCTGACCGCCCTGTGCGAGGACCGGGAGCGCCGCGTCCTTGTTCGCGTTCCACCATTTGGCAACGTCGACGACCGCATCCACTTTCACGCCACCTTTGTCGTCAGTCACGTAGACTGGTAGCGGCGTGAGCAGCCAATTGTTGGCACCATACATTTCTGCACCACCCCAGCGAGACTTGCCGAACAGAGGCTGGTCAACCGTATCGGTCGCGAACAGCGCCTGTCTGACTGCATCTCCAGTGGGAGCAGATGCCTTCTGAATGCCCGCTTCCACCGTAGTCATTGCCGCGTAGGCCACAGAGGCCAGCACTGACCATTCTTTCTGACCGTACCTTTCGACATACGACTTGTAGAAATTCGAGACGCGAGGGCTGAAGCTCGGCTCAGAGGCGTCAACCACGTATGCGCTGAAAACGCGACCCGCGAGCTGGGCGGCAGGAACACGCTCGGTAACCAAGCCCATTGTCCAACCCTCGCTACCATAGAGCCCCTTGTATCCAAGCTGCTCCATCGCTTCGATAAACAGCGCCTGCTGTCCCGGCGTGAACCCGAGTTCGACGATCAGGTCTGGGCTGGACGCAAAAATCGGCGTTGCAAGCCCGAGCATGTCGGATGTCGCTGCTGGATCATATGGCTGGGAGTAGACGATCTCGACGCGCTTCGCGTAGGGAGTGATACCTGCCTTGTAATAGGCTAGCGCAGCCTGGCCGAACGAATGATCCGCCGTCACGATGGCGACTTTCTTGATGTCGGGCCGGGTCTCAAGAAGGTGGCTGACCAACAACATATACGAGGCCGGCGAACCAGTCACCGTCCCGATCAGGAAGGGATACTTGGCATTGAGATAGCCAGCACCGTAACTTGTCGTCAGAACCTTGTTTTCCGTCGCGATCTGCGCAACGGCTTGCCGAGAAGCCGGCGTAAAGGTTTGCAGAATGAAGTTGACCTTATCGTCCAGGATTGCGCGCCGGAAGGCAGTCAGTTCATCGCCGGCCGTGTAGCAGTTATTGTCGTACGCAGTTACCTTGATCTGGTGTTTCTTACCTGTTGAGTCAGCAATGCCGCCATTTGCGTTGAATTCTTCGGCCCAGATCTGCACTCCGCGGGTGATCGGCACGCCCCATTGAGCGCATTCACCGGCCTGAGGCTGGACGACGCCGACATTAATGGTTTCTTGTGCAGTCGCGTATCCCGTGAGCCCGCAAGCGAAAACGCCAGCGACAATTACGTTTGTCATCAAGTTCATTTTATTCTCCCTAGTTTTGGATTCCCCAAGATGAGCTATCTGAGTATTTCGGTGTTGCCGCACACCCCCAGCGATTGCCCGGAGATCGATCGACCGGCGTCAGACGAGACGAAGATCGCTAGGTCAGCGATTTCCTCTGGCTCGATCATTCGTCCCAAAGACATCGTTGCCACTTCTTCAGCCTCGATTTCCGCGAGTGGCCGTCCGGTCAACTTGGCTCTGGCCGCCATTACGCGCTCCATCCGTGGCCCGCGGACAGACCCTGGAAGAATGGCGTTGACCCGTATTCCGAACTTGCCGACTTCCATCGCCAGGGATTGCGTCAATCCGATCACGGCCCATTTTGCCGCTGCGTATGGCGTGCGCATCGGCATGCCGAGACGACCAGCTGCCGAAGACATGTTCAGTATGACCCCTGAACGCTGAGCCTTCATCCCAGCCATAACGCCTCGAATGAACAGGTACTGGGCCGTAAGATTTACATCGAGGGTCCTGCCCCATTCTTCTGGAGAGATATCCTCGATAGCAGCCGTCGGTCCCGCGATTCCAGCGTTGTTGAAAAGGATGTCAGTACCCCCGCCGAGGCCTTTCAACATCGTCTCGATTGCTTCTGGAACCTTCGTCGGATCGGCCACATCGCATACAACCGCGGTCGAGTCAGGGTTTTCGGCGGCGAAGGAGTTGACGGCATCTTCGTCGACGTCGCAGACGGCGACCTTGGCGCCGGCTGCAATCATTTTCTTGGTAACTACGCGACCGATTCCACTCGCGCCGGCTGTTATGATCGCGCGCTTGTCTTTAAGGGCAGTCATGCGGCTGCACCTAGGCCGAGGCGATCACGCGTTGCGGATGAGGACATAATCCGCACGCCCATCCGCTCCACGATCTCACGCGCCCGCTTCACCAGCGAAACATTGGTCGCTGGTACGCCGCGGTCGAGCCAGATATTGTCTTCGAGACCAACCCGTACATTACCGCCGAGAAGAACTGCCTGCGCTACCATCGGCATTTGCATCCGACCGACGCCGAACGCCGACCAGACGACGTCCGACCCTCGAACCGCGTCCGCCATCGCTTTCATCGCTGTGGTGGTGGGAGGAGCTCCGTAGTTCACCCCAAGGCAGAACTGAATCATTGCCGGACCGGCAAATGCGCCTTCCCCGATCAGTTTCATCACAAAGTCTAGATGGCCAAGGTCAAAGACCTCAAGTTCAGGCTTCACGCCGAGCCCGCGAATGGTCTGCGCACCTTCGCGGATTTGTTCCGGCGTGGAGATGTAGACGAGGTTTCCCTCGCCTACATTGTAGGAACCGCAATCAAGCGTGCAGATATCTGGCCGCAACGCTTCGACATGAAGGAGGCGCGTCTTCTGGTTGACCAGATCGGTGCCAGGTTGCGGCTGGGTCGGGTCATTGGAGCCGAGGACCAAATCGCCTCCCATACCTGCGGTCATGTTCATGATGATATCGTTGTTTCTGTCGCGAACGCGCTCGAGTACTTCCGCGTACAGCTTCACATCGCGAGATCCCTCGGTCGTTTCCGGATCGCGAACATGGACGTGGGCGATAGCGGCGCCAGCCTCAGCAACGGCAAGCACGTCTTCGGCGATCTGCGCAGGAGTGACCGGAACGTTCGAGTTCTTTCGCGGCCCCGGCCCAGCGCCGGTTACGGCGCAAGTGATAAATATCTCGTTGTTCATGCCAGGTTTCTCAACTTTGAGGTTTGATCGTGAAGGAGTTCGAACGTGTTGGGATCCAGCGCGACCCCATAATCGCGACGGGCAGCTTGGAGCGAGACATAGCCGTCGATCACGTCCTGCCGAACTCTCTCTGGGTCCCGGGATTGAGCCACGCCCCAGCCACCACCTCCGGTCGACAGAAACTCGAAGGCCTCACCGGGTCCAAATTTGTGCGAGGACAGAAGCGGGCTGCGCCACGTTCCGTCGGGACGAGGTCCGCCGATAATCTCCCGGCGACCGTCTTGGTATTCTTGAACGAGAAGCTGGACGGGGCTTATACCGCCGCCGTTGACGCCCGGGCTACCCTCAATGGTACGGGATGTTTCGATCGAGAGTTCGCCACCGTTCAGGAACCGGAACTTGAACCTTGCGCCCAACCCTCCGCGGTTCTCTCCCGGACCGCCAGAATCCTGGCGCAAGTCGAATGCCTCGACTCTCACCGGGTAGAGGAGCTCGGCTGCCTCCGCCGGCATATTTGTGCAGTTGCCCAGAGGATCCAGCGTGACGTTTAGCCCGTCGTTGTATGGCGTGCCGCCCCAGCCGCCGGCAGGGATGTCTGAGAACACATCGATACGGTTTCCTGGGCCACGGACAGCGGCGACGAACCAATTTGCGTCTGCGCAGGTTGGAGCGATCGCCAGACTCGGGATTGCTTTGGCGACAGCTTGCCAGATGGCGCTCTGCACTTTGCCCGATGTGACGGTCGTGCAACCGACTACCGGAGCAGGCCAACGAGCATTCAGCCAACAATCGTCCGGCAGGCTCAACGAAATCGGAGCGAACATCCCAGCATTGGGCGGAGCATCGGGCGCGAGGAAGAACTGTAAAGCGGTGTACACCGCTGCAGTTGTGTTCGCGAATGGTGAGTTGATCGCGCCCGCGACCTGTGGGTCGCTGCCGGCGAAATCGACATGTAGGTTGGACCCTGAAACCGTGAGCTTGACGCGAACCCAAACCTTCTGGTCGGTGATGCCATCGGAATCGGCGTAATCGGCTCCTTCGTACACGCCGTCCGGAATTTTTTCGATCTCCGCCCGGACGATGCGCTCGGTGTAACCGATCATGTCACCCATTCCTTGGATAAGAGTTGCCCGACCGTACTTACGAGCTGTCGCGCGGAGCTCGTCCTCAGCGGCAAGTAGCGCGCCCATGTGAGCCTGAAGGTCGCCTTTGACGTAATGAGGCGTTCGCGTGTTCCGAAGGAGGATTTCGAGCAGATCCTGATCGACTTTGTAGTCGCGATACAATTTCAAAGGAGGCAGTCGAAGACCTTCGCCTGCGACATGCGTACCAAAGCCCTGCCCGCCCGGGCCACCTCCGCCAAGATCCATCCAGTGGCCACGACTTACCGCGAAGCCGATCAGCTCATTTTCGTAGAAGACAGGCATCGTCAGCGTCACGTCGTTGATGTGCGTACCGCCGTCGTACGGGTCGTTGAGGATCACCACGTCCCCAGGACGCAAAGTCTCGATGCCGAACTTCCTGGCCACCGCCTGGACGCTGAAATGCATCGCGGCGAGGTGCACCGGGCAGTTGGCCGTCTGTCCAACCAAGCGCAACGTCGGATCGTAGATAGCGTTGGAGAAGTCCAGGTTCTCAGACAGGATCGGCGAGAAGGAGGACTTTTGGAGGATAACCGTCATCCGGCGGCAGACGTGTTCAAACGTGTTACGCAGAACTTCAAACGTGATAGGATCGATTGGATTAGCCATCATGCCCTCTCCAGAATGCAGTTTCGAGCTGAGTCAAACCGAGCGGCCCAACCCGGAGGAATGACAATGCTGGTATGCGGATCCTCAATGAGAGCGGGACCGCTCACGAACTGAGCACCTGCGACATCATGGACGAGAGCTTCGGTCCAATCGCCAAACCACACCTTGCGACCTTTCTGCTGTGAAGGAGCAAGTTGCGAATTCTGCTCGGATTCCAGGGGGCCGGCGGGCGAAGGCGCTTCGGCAGTTACTGCCAAGGCCACAATCTCTACCGGAAAATCGTCAGATCTCACGCCGAATTCGCGCATGTGCGCTTCGTGAAATGCCGAGGCCAGCTGTTGAACATCGCGATCGTCTATTGCGCCGCGATCTTGAACAACGTCGACCTCGAATGTCTGCCCCGCGTACCGCATCCGCATCACGAAACTGACCCTTAAATCCTCGGCCTTCGCGCCCTGGGCGACCAGCGCATCGACGGCGGCTTCGCCAAGCGACTGCAGTTTCACACCAACCCGATCGAGTTCCTCTGCCGTCAGCGGCGCGTAGTGAAACACCTCTTCGTCGTGTTTGATCGCGAGACGCAGAGCCCCGTATGCGGATGCTACGCCGGAATACCGTGGAACAATGACAGTGGGCGTGCCGAGCGCTTCCGCAACTGCGCAAGCGTGCAAGGGGCCAGCCCCACCAAAGCTGGCAAAGCAATAGTCACGCGGATCGCGACCACGCGACGCCAACACGAGCTTCACGGCCTGCGCCATCGCTTCTGTCGCGATCCGGATCATACCCTCAGCACACTGCTCGATAGTAAGATTGAGCTTGGTTGCGATCGTTTCAATCGCGTCGCGGGCAGCTTGAACGTCCAGCTTGAACTTTCCTGAGAGATCTGGACTGATCCGGCCAAGGACTAGGTTGGCGTCGGTAATCGCAGGTCTCGTACCTCCGCGTCCATAGCAAGCTGGACCTGGCACAGAACCTGCCGACATGGGGCCGACCCTGAGCGAACCGCCACTATCAACCCATCCGACAGAACCGCCACCGGCACCAATCGATCGAATGTCCAGCATTGGAACCGCGACGGGCATATCGAATTCGATCTCGTACTCCCGAGTGATGAGGCCCTGGCCGTCCTCGATGATGGACGCGTCGAAACTGGTTCCGCCCATGTCGGTGTGAATAATGTTCGGGAAACCAGCCGTGCGCGCTATCTCGGTGGCGTACCCGACACCACCAGCAGGACCGGATTCCACAAGCTCCTCAACGCGCAGCCGGGCTTGGTCGACACCCATCATCCCGCCGTTGCTCTTGAGGATCATGAGGTTGCCGGAGAACCCACCCTCAAGTAGGCGAGCCTGTAGCCGCTCGAAGTAATCGGCCATTACTGGTAGAATGGTTGCGCGGATTGAAGCTAGCGTGAAACGCGTGTGCTCCCGGAAGACGGGCTTTACGTCAGCAGAAGTCGTCACACGAATATTCGGGAGCGCCTCCGATAGGATCTTCGCAACCTTCCGCTCATTTGCCGGATTGGCGTACGAATTGATGAGACAGACGGCTACCGAACCAATGCCTGCTTCAGAGATCGAGGCGATGATCGGCTTGAGCTGTGCGGCGTCGATGTCCTCTTCGACCTCGCCCTTTGCATTGGTTCGTTCGGCTATCGCGTATCGATAGCGCCTTCTGATCAGTGGAGCCGGCTTCGTTTGATACGGCCGATAAAGGTGCTCGCGATGCATCCGGCCGATTTCCAGGACGTCCCGGAAACCTTCGGTCGTAATCATCGCGGCATCAGGGAAGCTACGCTCGATAAGTGCGTTTGTTGCAGTCGTGGTTCCGTGAACGAGTAGAGAAATCTCGTTTGGCTTAAGCTCAGCATTGGCGATCGCGTTGAGCACGCCCTTAGACCGCTCTTCGGGCGTTGTCAGAACCTTGCCGGTTCGCTCCTCTCCCGTAAAAGTGTTAACCGCGAACAGATCGGTAAAGGTGCCTCCGACATCAACTCCAACCTTCCACATTGACGTTCCCCTTTGATCGTTGATCAAGGATTTGCCGTCAAAATATGGCGCCTGTCAATCCCAATTTTCGCGATTGTCCGCTAGCGTCAAGAAAACTCTCTTTGATCGTTGATCAAGCAATGCGTTCGCGATATGTGTGACTGGCCTTGTCTTCTCCTGGAGTCACAATGCCTGCCACCACTTTACCATCGCTGAAGCCGCGCCAGACCAATTCGGACCTCGAGCACGTCTACGAGGAGCTGAAGCGGTCGATAATGATGGCGGAGTTTTCACCGGGCCAGAAGCTAAAATTGGAGGAACTTGCGAACGCTTTTGGGACGAGCCACATGCCGGTTCGTGAAGCGCTCAACCGCCTTGTAATGGCACGCGCGCTCGAGTCAGCGCCGCGCCGTTCAATGTTCATCCCGGACGCCAGTGTCGAGCGACTTCGGAACCTTTTGACGTTGCGCACGGATCTTGAGGGCAAGGCCGTTGGGATGACAGTCGCACAGAGACTTCCGAACCTCGCGGACATTTTGGCGCAAATCAACGCCAGAATGGATGTGGAAGCAGCCCGCGGCGCTCTGGGGACAAGGACCTATCTTCAGCTCAATCACCGATTCCATTTTGCCCTTTACGAGCGTTGCGGCAACCCGGAGCTCGTAAACCTCATTGAACTTTTGTGGATGCGCTACGGTCCGCTGCTCAGCCTGCTAAAGACCACACCAATATCTTTCTCAGGGCATCGGCACCATGCTGAGATAATTGATGCGGTTCGGGAGGGTGACAAAGACTCCGCCATCAAGAGCCTGGTCGCGGACTTGGAGGAAGCCGGCAACGCAATCGCCAGTGCGGACGCATTCAGGCCATCCACATAGCGGGTGGCCTACGGCATTTCTACGCCGAATGACGACTGGCATAGTCAGTGTGCCGTCCAGAATTATCTGTCTCTGTCCGGAATTATGCCGGGCTTAGAAGATCGTGTGCGTTATTGGCGCGCTGGTCAAACCGTGTCGAGTCGCGGCGTGGCCGACGTGTCTGATGCCAGGCGGCGTCGCACACTGGTCCCGATTGTCGCTCGATATTGACAGTGAAAGCGCAGAGTTGAACCTTGGTCGATAGGGCTGCTCCGGTTTACCAATCTTGTCGTCTTGGGTTGACCAATCCGTTGTCGACCGTGAGCGGGTTGACCAACAAGGGCGGCTATATTCTACGCAAATCCAATCACTTAAGGTTCTGCCTCACTTTGTGTGGTGGGATTATCCTGTGAGATCAAAACTCATGAAGGATGATCATGCATTCGAAAAAGCACTGGGCTCCGGGCAGCGGCGTGAAGGTCTTGCGCGTTGTGCGAATGGGCAAGGACGGTTGGAAGGTATATGCCTCGATACCGGAAAAAGGGATCTGTCCGGGTTGTGGGATACGATCACGCCGGCGCCACGGTTGGCGCCTTAGACGCCTTCAGGACTACCCGGCGCACGGGGAAACAGTAACCGTCGAACTCCGCATCGGCCGTTGGCGATGCACATTTCAGGACTGTAGCCGCAGCACCTTTTCCGATGAGGTTTCTGTTGCAGCTCCTCATGCCCGTCGGACAGCGCGGACGGCGCAGATTGCCAGCCACTTGGGCCATGCCACTGGAGGAAGGCCTGCCGAGCGTCTGATGCGGCGTCTCGGAATGCCGGTCAGCGACGACACGATTTTGCGCCACCTCAAACACAACGCTGCAGGCGCCGCTCCGCCAGCCAGGATCATTGGACTTGATGATTGGAGCTGGCGGAAGACATGGCGCTACGGCACCATTGTCGTCGATCTCGAGCGACGTTCTGTCGTTGACATCCTGGAAGACCGGAGCGTCGAGAGTGCCGCGCACTGGCTGAGAAGGAACCCTTCCGTCGAGGTGGTAAGCCGCGACCGTTGCGGCCTTTATGCACAGGCGGTTCGGGAAGGGGCTCCGCAGGCAATACAAATCGCTGACCGGTTTCACCTTGTTCAAAATCTTCGTCTGGCGGTCGAAGAGCAGATGAGCCTATCCGGACGATCGACCGGAAGGTCTATTCTGTCCGAGGAAGACAACGTCGATGCCGCGCTCCATCGGCGTCGCGCGCGCCTGGCACACAGGCAATCCCGAGATGAGGTGTTCGCAACGATCCACTCATTGCACAGTGAAGGGCTATCTTATTGCGAGATCGAGCGACGGACCGGCTACAAGCGGCGGACCGTGGCAAAGTGGCTCAAATTCGAGACGCCGCCGGACAGGCGTCGAGCGGCATTGAATCCGAGAGCGCCCTGGTACTTCGAGAAATTCTTGGCCCAGTGCTGGAAAGACGGGAATCGCTGCGGCCGGCATCTGTTTCATGACGTCAAGGAGCGTGGATATACCGGCAGCTTTTCTAACCTGGAGCGCCTACTTGGCCCTGTCGGCCCGAAGCTGCGATTTTGGCCAAGTGAAGAACAAAAAACGAACGTCCCTACCAGCTTCGCCCCTCTCCGCCGATCTCATGGATGTCAGCCTCGATTGAGCAACGGTGGCTCTCGGCGATATTGAACATTTCGGAATAAAGATGCTGGATTTCACTATCGAGATCAGAACCTTCCGGATCGCGGTCGTAGACAACCGTCAGCCTGTAGTCGCAATTGCCGGTTTTCACCATGGCGTATTCGCGCTCCAGCATTTCCTCGATCCGTTCGCGAGCGGGCTTCCTGCCGCGACCGTGTTTGTTGAAGTTCTCGATGATCAGGTGCAAGGAGATACTGGCGGCAGGCGGCTTTTCGGGGAGTGAGGCTGTCCTTTGCGGAACAATGTCGAGGGCCCGGTAAACGGTCATTCTTGAGACCTTCAGATCACGCGCGACGCTGGCCTTGCTGGCGCCGGCGGCAACACGGCGTCGAATCTCGTCATCATCGACGTTTTTCTTTCGGCCTTTGTAGACGCCGTCGGCTCGTGCCGCTGCGATCCCGGCGCGCTGGCGATCCTTGATGAACTTCAGTTCCATGTCGGCGACCATGCCGAGGATGGTGATCACCATCCTTCCCATGCTTCCGGCCGTTGTGACCTCCGGCTCAAGCACCCGCAGCGAGGCTCCTCTTTCTTCGAGTTCATGCACCAGGTTCAGAACATCGCGTGTGGAGCGGCCGAGCCGATCGAGACGCAAGACGACAAGCTCGTCGCCGTCGCGCAAGAACTGCATGATCGTCTCAAGCTCAGTGCGCCCGGTTCGTGATGCGCCCGATCCCGTTTCCGAACGAACGATCTCACAGCCAGCGGCCTTCAACCTGGCGACTTGGATATCGAGATCCTGGTCCGTTGTGCTGACGCGGGCATATCCGACGCGGGTCATACGGGCGAATCCGTCACATTAGGGTGGCTTCTTCCTTGTATCGTCACATTGCTGACGAATCCACCCTTTTGTGACATGCAGCATACGTCACTTTCGATCGTCACGCTGAGGTGCACCCAAATGTGATGGGTGGGATTGCCTCGGTCATGCCGCTAGCCGGCCAAAATCAATCCGACTATTCAGGTCGAGGTCAAATCGACCGTAAGGATTGACGTGACTGTAGATCAGCGGCGTGAGGCCGCGATAATCTTCCGGCGTCATCCGGCCCGCCCATTTCGGCTCCACCAGAACAGTCTGAAGCATACGGGTGTTCACATAGACAAGCGACGCCTGCAGCAAATGCAGCGCGAGGGCGGAGATCTCCTGCTCGTCGAGCCGGTTGGTGGCAATCTCGCCACCCTTGCCGAAGAACACGAAACCGTTGGCACTGTTCCAGTTCTCAACGACATTCAGCCCCTCGTGGATTTCCCGGCGGAACGTCTCCTGCCGAAGATAGCGGCACAGGAATATGGTCTTGACCGCTCGGCCGAGCTCGCTCAGCGCCTTGTAGGTCGGGTGCATTACTTCGGCACGGGCAAAGCGGCGCAGGATCGCCTCCGGGTCCGCCGTTCTCGTCTGCATCGCGGCGGTGTATTTGACCATCTCGTCATACTGCTGCTCGATCTCATCCCAACTGATCGCTCCGGAAAGAATCGGCAGGAGGTTCGGCAATCGCGCACGTATCGTCGCTTCTGGGACCGCCAGCTTCTGGCGGGCAATTGCTTTCAGGCGCGGCGCGAGCTCGAACCCGAGAAGGCGGCAAAACGCGAAGCCGACGGCGCTCTGACCATGGCTGTCGACATACTGGCGCTGGATTTCCATATCGGTATAATGGCGGAGAACGCCTTCGATCATGGAAGCGACTTCCGAAGACGAGCACCGCTTGAGCTGGGAATAGACACAGGTCGCGCGTTTCTCGACGTGCCAGTAGATCATGACGCCGCGCCCACCATAGCGGGCATGCCATTCCGTCATGAGATTGCGGTCCCACGCGCCGAACTTCGTGGAATCGGATGCACAGGCCGTGCCTGCATCACCCCAAACGGCTGCGTTGCGGATCGCCAGCGTCGCGTTCGCGACCCGTGCGCAGGCCTCTCTCAGAGCCGGTACATGGATGAAACGACGATGAACATGCAGCAATTCCTCGTAGCTCACATCTGGCGTCGCTCCCGCGACCCGCTTGAGCCCGGCATTCGTGCCGAGAGCATAGAGGCACAACAGAAGCCGTCGATCCAGCATCCCCCTCGACAGGGAAACTCTCGACGCTGATGTTTCGAAGGCCTCCAACAGACCGGTGTCGAGTGCAGTCTCCTTCAGCACGTCGAGCAGCCCGGTCATCGGCCAGCGCCCGCCGATCTCGCCTTTGATCGCATCGAGCCCCTTGGGTTCTGGCGAAGGTTTGAATGGCGTGATCGAGATACGGTTTTCGCCGCGCCACAGCAGTCGGACCTTGTCATTTTGTGGAATCGTTTCGTTCAGAAGCAACAGCTCCCGCTCAAGCTCCGCACGAACGGCTGAGGTAAATTCCCTCGCGTCCGGCGTCAGGTCGAGGCCGGAATAGTAGGCATCGCGCCGGATACCGAAGTCCTTGGGCAGATCGTCATCCGGGTTTCGGTAACGGTCCGCGCCAACGACCCAGATCTCCTTGGAGCGAATGCGATCGCGCAACTGGGTGAGGACACAAAGCTCGTAGCTGATCCGGTTTACTCGGCCATCGTCATCGATGACGGAACTGCGCCACCTGGCGGGAACAACCTCATCGATCGGAATGTCCTTCGCCGGTACGAACCGGCAACCGTCATCTATCTTGCTCCGAATCCAGTCGAGCGCTGCAAGCACCGGACGCCACACCGTGTTATTCGACCGGAATTCCAGAACCGAGAGCAAGTCAGGCAACATGCGCCGGTAATGATTGGCCCAGGATGACCGCATCACCTTATATATACGCCGATCGAGCGCCCCTTTCGCCTGGCTCTCCTTGACGATCGCCGCCAGCTTGTCCTTGCCGACAATAGGGAAAATCACATCGCAGACGCGCCCGGACGGCTCCTCGATCGAAGCGCTGGCGATCTCGACCAGCAGCCGTTCCTTTCCATAGACCCGCTCAATATCCTTTGCGATATCACCCACGACCTTGCGTTTCGAGCGTGTGCCGATTTTGTGGACCGTCTCGATCAGAAGATCGACCATCGCATCCGTCAGCTGCGCCTCGCGGGAAAAAAGATAAACCGCATACAGTCCGATCTGCCGCGCAGGTGCATGCCGGCGCATCTCCGAGGCCTTTTCGCCGCCGACCCGACGAACAACCTGTTCTACCCAAGCCTTTCCGGCCACCGAGAGAAGGTCCCGCGGCAGATTGAGTTTCTGGATGAAGGCGAGCTTCGCCGTCATGCTGAGGATGTTGTCTAGCGACGCCTGGCCAGCGTCGCCTTTCATCGTATTGAACCCGGTCTGACCATCCGGCTCGGCAATTGAAGCCTCCAGCAAAGCGACCGTGCTTGCTGAAAGCCGGTCGTGCACTCCGCTCAGCCAGCTATCCAGATAGTGCTGCCGTTGCGAGCGTACCAGACGCTCCAGTTCCTTGCGTGAAGGTCCGTAAATATGCCTGTCCAGGCACCACAGGAAAACATGCTCAAGCATGGCGCCAATCGACTGCCCGGTTGGGCACAGTTCACCAGCGATCCACGATGTCAGTTGCTCTCGATCTTCCCGCTTCAGACGCCGAAAGCCGAGATGCCGCAGAATCTCCGCGCAATGTCGGCGGGCGGTCCGACCGGAGAAATCATAGTGGTTTACAGCTTCCGCTTGGAGGTCGAGCTGCTCGGCCAGATACAAAACGCCATCAGGGGGAATCGCCGCGTGATCCTGCACAAAGAAGCCGTGCGAGGCGAAGAACCTAAGCTGAACCGCAAACCCCAGCCGCGCCAGCTCCGGAATGCCGTTCACAAAAGCAATGTCGGAAGAGTTCAGGCTCCAGCGCTCGACCCGATCCCCACTCGAAAGACCAAAACTCATAGTTCCACTCCGTTTGCCGGAGCGGACCGTCATTCCTCGCCAGGTCAGCCGTCAACTACCACCGCGGGGTTCCCACAACGTTCTTCACTTGGCCAAAATCGCAGCTTCGGGCCGACTGGGCCACATTGAAGGCTCGTCCCGTGAAGCTCCATCATGCGGCGGCCGATGTCGACCGCGAAGACAACCATGCACCCGGCAGCGCCGTATCAACGCGATAGACCCTTGACGCCCAAGCCGCGATTAGACAACCCCATCAATCTTGGTAGCCACAAGGGGCAAGCCATTCGTCGCGCCATTCGCGCGGCAGGAGCCAAGCTCTTCTACCTGCCACCCTACAGTCCAGACCTCAACCCGATCGAGCAGGTCTTTGCCAAGCTCAAGCATCTCATGCGAAAGGCCGCGGAACGGACCGTCGAGGCCACATGGCGACGTATCGGAACGCTCCTCGAAAGCTTTCAACCCGCAGAGTGCGCCAACTATCTCGTCAATGCCGGATATGCTTCAATCTAAGTGAAACACGCTCTAGTCGTTGCCCAACTGAAAAATGCCCCAAGGATCAGGTTATTAGCTCCGAACTGCGCGCGATCGCGTCCCGGAATCCTGGGCGGCTAATTCTCGGAATGCTGCGGGCCATCACCTCATCGGAATGGATGATCGCATGGAACCCAACCATGCCCTGGGTTAGAGGCGCCGACCCATGGCGCTCAGTTGTCTGGATGCATTTGAAATATCCATCTTCGTAACGCCCGCAGCAGGCTTGGGTGGTGCTGGCGTCGTCACGTTGTTTGAAATGTGGCCCGCGTCAAGTGGAGCCCGACTCTTGCCTTCTGGCCTGCTTCAACCGAGCCAATTTGAACGGCTCTGCAGGTACGATAGGCCTTTGGGCCGTGACCATATCAGCGACTAGATGGGCTGCCGCCGGCCCGATCCCAAATCCATGGCCCGAGAAACCGCTGGCGATTACCAAGCCCGGAGTTTTGCCGACCGTGTCGATCACGGGCACCGCATCCGGCGTGACATCGATAGCGCATCCCCAGCTTTCTTCGACCTTCGCATTGCCAAACTCAGGGAACACTTTCCTTAGGTTGCTTAGCCCCGCGTTAAGGATCGTTTCCGAAGGCTTTGGGTTGAGAATCCGGGTTGTTTCGAAGGGGGTGACCTGATCCGATCGCCACCTCTTCGGGATGTTCATTTCCCTAAAGAACTGACTGCCGAAGCGAAGTCGTATTTCATTCCCTTCCGACCGAAAGGCGGGAAGGAACTGGAAGAACAAACGGAAGCTATCCGGAACGATTTGCGCGATGTTTGCGTTCTTCTGGGCTATCGTATAGCCACCGTCAAAGCGCTTGCGAAAAGCGAAATCCCGACCGGCGACCGCACACTCAGGAGGCCCGTCGAGCCGTTGTGTGCGCATGACCGATCCGATGACTTTCAACTGCGGGAAATCGATGCCCAAGTTGCCGCAGAATAGTCTCGTCCAGGCACCGGTCGCCAGGACGACGGACTTGCAGCGAATCTCCCCATGCTCCGTAACGACGGAATGGACCGAGCCCCCCGCTGTTTCAATGCAACGCACAGCACAATCTTCAATGATCTGCCCGCCGCGTGTGCGTAATGAAGCCGCCATGGCTTGCGTCGCCATGGAAGGTTCGGCGCGTCCATCGCTTTTGGTAAATAGCGCACCTTCCCAATGACCCTTGAGCGTTGGGAAACGCTCTTTCAAACCACTTTGCCTAAGTAGGGAGGAATCGAGATCATGCACCTTGGCGAAAGCTAGCCATTCTTCGTACTTTTGGATGTCCTTCTGGTCTTTGCACAAATAGTAGATGCCGGTTTCGCGGAATCCTGTCTCGATGCCTGTAAGCGCGTTCATCCCAGCCCATAGCTTGGCGCTGGCGATAGCCATGGGTAGCTCGGCTGGATCGCGCCCCATCTTGCGCACCCACCCCCAATTGCGGCTGGATTGCTCGCATGCGACATGACCTTTTTCACACACGACGACAGACAGCCCCCGTAGTGCAAGGAACAGGGCGGTGGCAGTTCCGATGATGCCGGCGCCTACCACCACAACATCTGCTCTCGCGGGGATCGGCCTGGGCGTCTGATTTACTTGGTGTGTGATGGAGGAAAATTCGGTGCTCGGATCGGTCATTTGTTGGATCCGCCCACTACTCGATCAGACAGCGACCCTGCCATGGCCGATACGGCAACCTGCAATGCAACCATGCCCGGATCGTCGGTTCCGATCCCTTTGGATGGCTCAAGCCGCAGCCTCCCAATGATTGCCGGGCAAGAGCGAAACTCCGCCAGCGCGTCAGCGGTCGCTTGTTGCGCTGTGGCCATGATCTTTTCTGCAGTTGAGATCCCCTCCATGTTCCTTGCGACCCGAGCTATTCCGTCCAACACCGTCTTGTCGCCAAGTCTGGCCTTTGACCGGGCCTGCATGGTATCAAGGGCATTTGACAACGCGGGCGCCATCTCGATCCAGGCAACTTCGTGTTTCGCCGACCAAGTCTTTCCCAGTGTGATTAGTCCTGTCATTACAACGGCACTCAGGCTGGAGCCTGAGGTCCGTGCAATTGTTTTTGCAATCCGCATCAGACTCTCGCCGACGTCATTCGGATAAAGTGTCTCGTCGGCAAGCAACGCCTGTGAAACAGTCGCCAAGGTAGTGCCCATGTCACCGTCGCCACCCGCAGCATCAAGCTTGTTAAATCGATCTTTGCTCTCGACGAGCGCCAGCGCGACGCGACGCATGGCTGCGCCTACATCTGTTCCGGTGAAGACGGTCTCCATCACGCTCTCCACAGGGGACATTGGGCAGGGGCATTCAACAGACCGAGCAATTCATCGTCGACCTGCATAACGCTCACCGAGGCGCCCGCCATTTCCATTGAAGTCGCGTATTCACCAGCAAGTGAGTAGGCGATCTTCAGACCCGCTGCCTCGATCAGGTGGGCCACTTTGCGGTACAGAATGTAGAGTTCTTCCAGCGGTGTTGCACCCAGGCCGTTGACCAGAACCGCCACGCTAGACCCCTGTGCGGGTTTGAGGTCAGCCAACAAGCGTTCGACCATCTCTGCGGCAATTTCGTCAGCGGGTTTAAGCGACCCGCGCCACAATCCTTTCTCACCGTGAATGCCCATGCCCATTTCAATGGCATCTTCTTCGAGATGAAAGGTCGGCTCGCCCGCCTGGGGTACTGTGCAGGCCGATAGTGCAACCCCTATGGACCGGCAACCAGCCATGGCCTTTTCAGTCACAGCTTTCACCTCATGTAGGCTGAGTCCCCTTTCCGCTGCGGCTCCAGCAACTTTGAATGCGAAGATGATCCCAGCCACGCCGCGACGCGTGTCGGCTCGATCCTTGTCTGCACTTGCAACGTCATCGGCCACAATTACGGTGGCGCAGTCCTTGCCCTCAGCGATCAACGTGTCATTGACCATGCCAAACACCATGGTGTCGCCGCCATAATTGGCAATGACCGATAGAACGCCACCGCCGTGGTCAGCCGCGTTCAAGGCCTCGGATATGTCGTCGTAGGACGGGCCGGCGAACACATGCCCGACTGCGCAGGCATCCAGCAGTCCTTCTCCGACATATCCGGCAAACAGCGGCAAGTGCCCAAAGCCACCGCCGGAAACAACTCCAACCTTGCCCCAAGCCTTTTTCTTGGCCCGTTCAATGACACGGCCGTTGCTGCCGGAAATCTTGTAGGCACCCTGGTGCGCCAAACTCATCCCCGCCAGCGCTTCATCCACATATTTCTCAGGACTGTTGATCAGCTTCTTCATGTTCTCGCTCTGCCAGTCTATCGCTTCAGTACTTGTCCGGCGGGGCCACAAGCCACCTGCAGTGTTTTCAAAAGCCCTCGCAATCCGGTTGGGCCCGGTATTGGCATGGGTAAATGAGAGAGCTCGCCAGGTTGTGGAAATCAGCCATGGACTTCATTGGGCCAGCAACCCCGGCGCAGGCACAAACAGGCCACCACGCTCACGTTCCAACGTCCGTCCGATGCGAAGTGCCAAGGCATCGTCGAATTTTCTGACAACAATCTGCAGGCCAGCTGGCAGGCCATTTGATGTCAATCCGACCGGGACTACTAGGCTGGCGAGATCGAGATAGTTCACCAGTCTTCCAAAATGATTGGGAGGCTGGCTTTCGTCTACCTCGCCAAGCGGTACTGGACTTCGATGCGAGCCAGGCGCGACGAACGCGTCAAATCCTGCTGCCGCTTCCTGAAAGCCGATCTGCGCCAGCCGGCGGGTTTCGAGAAGGCGGTAGTAAGCCGGTCCGCTGATGTCGCGGCCGCGGCTGATGCGTTCTGCAATGACCGGATCCACCGGGCTGTCCGGATGTTCGACATAAGCGCTGAGAAAGGCATAGCTCTCGACGCTCATAATGTCGCCGCCACGGCCGAGATAATCGCTGATGGACAATGGCAGAGCGATTTTGTGGAATTGGGCGCCAAGAGCTGTCAGATCGGCGATTGCGCGATCATGCAGCATCCGGATGTCGGGCTCGACGCCTGCCAAATCCCGCTCGTGGAGCATTCCGATCCGCAGGCCCTTCACGCCGTCCTCGATCGTGGTAAGGGAACGCACGGAGGGAACGTGCCACGTGGCGACATCGCGAGGATCCGACCCCACCATAGCTTCCAACAGAAGCGCGGCGTCACGGACGGTACGGGTCATCGGTCCGACGCTGTCATGTGTCGGGCATAGCGGCACGACACCGCCGCGCCCGACTAGCCCGACTGAAGTCTTGAGGCCGACGATTCCGCACCAGGCGGCAGGCGTGCGGATCGAGCCGCCAGTATCGGTACCCAAAGCGGCTGGGGCGAATCCACCAGCGACCGCAACTGCCGAGCCGCTGCTTGAGCCGCCTGCAACGACATGAGTGTCCAGACCCCAGGGATTGCACGGCGCGCCCTGAACTTGGTTTGTTCCCCATCCGCCATAGGCGAACTCAACCATGTTGGTGCGGCCGATGGCGATCATGCCTGCGGATTCGAGCTTTTCGACGGCATTTGCCGATCGGATTGGCAGCCTGTCATTCAGAGCGTTGGAGCCAGCATGCGTGCCATGCCCGGCCTGATCGAAGATGTCCTTCACGGCTAACGGCACGCCGAGCAGAGGGGACGTGGAATTTCCGTTAGCTCGTGCTTCGTCCGCGGCTCGGGCGCGTGCCAGCGCGCCGTCCTCATCGACCTGACAAAAGGCGTGCAGCCGGCCATCCAATGCCGCTATGCGCCTGACGAGCTCCGTTACAGCTTCCACGGACGACAGTTCCCGCCGAGCGAAGCGTTCCGATAGTTGCTCGATTGACCAGAACGGGTCAAATATCATTGAACAAATCCTCTGGTGTGCTCCTAGGCGGCCGATCCGCGACTTCCGATCACCGCGTCAACGACCAAGACTGCCGCTACGTTGACGACGACGATGAGCGACGACACGGCGAACACCGCCGGGCTAAAGGATGTGTTCGCCTGCTGGAAAAGCCAAATGGAGAGCGGGAAGACATCGACGGAGTAGAGAAAATAGCTGAGCGTGAATTCATTGAAAGACAAGATGAAGACGAGGATGGCGCCGGAGGCGATACCGCCGCTGGCAAGCGGCAAGACAATCTCCCGAAAGACCTTAGGCGCGGAAGCACCAAGCGTCATCGCAGCCTCCTCCAACATCGGATCAATGCCGCGCATCGCCGCCATGCAGTTGCGCATGAGGAACGGCAGTCCGATGATCGAATGGGCAACGACGATCTGAAAGATGCCAAAATCGAGACCGGAGGCGCTTACCAGAACCAGCAACGCAATTCCAAGCACAACGGCTGGAAATACCACCGGCAGACCGATCAACTCTTCGATAAGCGTCTTGCCGGCGAAACGATATCGCACCAGCGCATAGGAAGCCGGGACACCAGCAAGCACGCACACAAGCGAAGTTAGGGCCGCGATTTCCAGGCTGACAAGCAGTGACTCCCGCAATCTCCCGATCCCGGCGTCCGGACCGACCAGCATTGTCCAGACCTCCTGATACCAGCGCAGTGAAAGCGCCGGCGGCGGAAACTGCAACGTCTCGCCGCTGGTAAACGAAATCACCAGGACCATACAGATTGGTGCAAGCATCAGCGCCAGCAGCATGCAAGTGATGCCATTGACAAGCTGCCACTCGATTCCGAAGCGCCCGGTTGCGGTCGGCATGCTCATCCCTTGATCTCCACGTTGGTGCGGACGATGAGGCGGTTGAGCGACTGCACGGCGAGTGCCAACAGGATCAGCAAAACCGATAGTGCTGCACCGAGCGGCCAGTTGGAAAGCGAGCCCATCTGATCGCGGATTACGACCGCAATCGTCGTCACCTTCAACCCGCCCAGCAGCAACGGCACGACAAACGCACCCGTGTTGAACCCGAAGACAAGAATGGCCCCCGCAGCCATGCCCGGCCAGGCCAACGGCAGAATTATGTGCCGATAGGTTCTGATCCGGTTTGCTCCAAGAACATTTGCTGCCTCTTCAAGCGATAGAGGAATTGAGCGCAGCGCGGCGGCGGCGGGCAAGACGGCGAGCGGGATGCTCGTCTGTACGAGCCCGAGCATGACACCCGCGCGGTTGAAGAGCAGCGAAAAAGGCCGTTCGATTCCGGTTGCGGCTGAAATCGCTTGGTTGAGGAGCCCATTCGGCCCGAGAATAGCCATCCAGCCGAAGCTTTGCACGAGCAGGCTGATGATCATCGGCAAGAGGATTGCAATCAGCACCAGCCGTCGGGCGATTGGCGATGTCGTCCGTGTCAGGAAAAGCGCGATGGGGAAGGCTACGAGCGTCGTAATCAGAGCGCTCAGCAGCGCCATCCAGATAGTGTCTATTATGATGCCGAGGTTTCTGGAGCTGGCCAATTGCATGTAGGCCCTCAAACTCCAGCCTGTCCATTCGGCATTCCGCTCTCCGACGCTCATGCGCAGGACGACCAGGGCGCAGACCAAGAGGAGACCGATCAGCGTGCCAGCCGGAAGAAGAAGAAGCCTGATCGGCGGCTTGCGGATCGGCGCGTCTTTTTCCCTCGACGGGAGCGGAGCGACGGGGTTCTCGATCGCGGTCATTGGCTAACGATTCTCGCTTTGCCGGAGTCAATCGTAACCCAAGCGGTCTCGCCGGCGGATGAGGCAAGTCTGTTTTCGGTCGACTGCGCAATGAGCGTGTTGCCACCGGGAAGTGCGATCTGCCAGCGGTGGAGACCGCTGCGAAATTGCGACGACACCACCCTGCCCTCAAAAGCGCCGCCGGGGTCGGCGGAATGAACGATTGTCTGCTCGGGTCGAAAAATCACAAACGCTCCTTCAGCTATGTCGCTGCAGTTTGCGACACGAATTGCCAGCCCGGCATCGGTCTGTACCAGCGATGTCCCGTCCGCCTGATGGAGCACGCGCGCGATGCGAAGGGTGTTGGTGTCGCCGAGAAAATCGGAAACAAACCTAGAATTCGGTGCCTCGTAGATTTCCTCCGGGGTCCCGGCTTGCAGGATCTTGCCGGCACTCATGATGATGACGCGGTCCGACATCATAGAAGCCGTTTCCTGGTCGTGCGTAACATAGACTGCCGCAATGCCGAGCTGCTTTTGGATAGCCCTGAGTTCCACCGCCATGTAATCGCGAAGGCGCCGGTCGAGTGCCGCCATTGGCTCGTCGAAAAGGACCAGCGCCGGTTCAGTCACCAATGTCCGTGCCAAAGCTACCCGCTGAAGCTGCCCTCCGCTCAGCTCGCTTGGCCGTCGTCCTGCAAATCTTTCCGGCGAAAGCTGTACGAGTTCCAACGCTTTGGCGACTTTGGTTTCGATCAGGTTGCTGGCGAGACCCTTCATGCGCAGGCCAAAGGCGACATTCTGTTTGACGCTCATGTGAGGAAAGATTGCCAACGACTGGAAGACCAAACCGACATTGCGCTTGTGCGGCGGCTTTCCCGCAACGTCTTTGCCGAGAATGCGAACCTCTCCGGAAGTCGGCGAATCCAATCCCGCAATGATGCGCATGATCGTCGTCTTGCCGCAGCCGGAGGGACCGAGGATTGACATGATCTCGCCCGGTAGCACGTCCAGATCGATATGGTCGACTGCCCTCACAGCACCATGAGCAAAGGTGCGTGAGAGGTTGCGGATCTCAAGGACAGGATTCTGTTCCATGTCACCTCAGAAGATTGCACTTGTGAAAGATGAGGCGGGCCGGTGTTGGGCCAAGTGGCCGACCCAACACCGAACCTGATCTTACATTACTGCGTCCGTGTAGCGCTGGATCCAGTCGTCACGCACCGAAGCAAGGAAGCCAGAATCCAACCTGTTGGCGCGTTCCTTGATCACTGCGGGGCTTGGAATGAACGGGCTCTGTTTTGCCTTGTCCGACAAAATTGCATCTTGGTTGATTGGACCGTACCAGACCTCTTCGGCCATCTTACCTTGCACCACTGGATCAAGAGCGTGATTAAGGAATGCATTCACGGTTGCAGCATCGCCTGGGTGGCCTTTCGGGATGACCATGTACTGAAGATCCACGAAGAAACCTTCGGCGAGATCATACGTGCCACCAATGTTGAACTCCGGGTTCGGGATGAATGTCGAGAAAGTTAAAGGAGACATTACACCTGCTGCATTCACGGCGTTCGAACGAAACAAGTCGGCGATTTGGTTCGAGTTCGTTGTGACGGCCAAGGCCTTACCCTTCATCTTTTTCAGCAGTTCAAATCCTGGGTCAGGATTCTTGAGGTCACCGCCAGCGGCCTTCGCTGCGACAATTATTAGTTCAAGCGCACCGAGATTATCCGGTGTGGGAAGTACGATCTTACCCTCATTGGCCGCGTTCCAGATTACATCGTAGGATTTCGGTGGGGTGGTATAGCGGTTCGTATTGTAGATAAGGCCGTCACTCCAAAGGAAGTAGCCGATCCCATGACCATTGGCACCGGTTTGATACTTGGGATCGACCCGGGAAAGGTTGGCGATTGCGCTAGTATCGGGCTTTTCTAGAAGCCCGGCTTCGGCCAAAGAGTCCGCGCCAAACCCCGATAGGACGACGACATCATATTGCGGCTTGGATGCGGACGCCTTGATCTTCGCAATCATATCTGATGTGCTACCGGTAAGGTCGGCAATGACCTTGGCGCCGGTCTTTGCCTCGAAGGTTTGCATAATGTTCTTTACGGCGGCCTGGCCAGTCGGATCGGACCACGTAAGGACCCTAATCTGCTTTCCCGCAAACTCCTGTGCAGAGGCTGATCTGATCAGAGGTGATGGCAGCGTTGAAGCTGCAATTGCAGCCGAGCCAGCAAGAAAGCTTCTGCGGTCAACGCGGATATTGAAGATTTTGTCTGTCATGCTCTTTACTCCCTTTGTTAGGACCCCTCTTAGTTTCTGATCACTTGATCAGAAGTGCACGCCCGTTCGAACCGGTGAGGCGCTCAACCCCATTGCTCGTTACGACGACAGTTTCACTGATGCCAAACCCACAGGCCAGCGCCAGCATGTGGAAGGCCATGCCTTCCTTTAGTTCCCAATCTTCCTGTTCATTGAAGTCGAGCGCTTCCCACTCTGCAGTCTTCGGCGGGAATCCGATGCCGGTCGAGTAGCCGGTTCGATTGTAATACTCGGGCCGGATCTTGCGGATTGGCTGCCGCACCAACGCATCGACTTCGCGGGCCGAAGCTCCGGGCTTCATAGCAGCAATGCCGGCATCCTGAGCGGCAACAACGATGTCGGCGGCCCGGGTTACCTCGTCCGAAGCGTGGCCGATGGCCACGGTACGCATCTGCGTTGCATGATAGCGTTCGAGACATCCGTAGAACTCGAAGAGCACCAATTCGCCACGGCGGATGATCTTCGGACTCCAGTTCGCGTGGCACACATTATAGCGGTATCCGGACATGATGTGGTGTGGCAGGCCGGTATATTCGCAGCCGGCGTTCACGCCTGCCGCGAAAACGGCAGCAGCAACCTGGGCCTCCGTGGCTCCATCGCAAATGGTCGCAAACGCGACCTGCTGCTCGATTTCGGCGATCTGTGCTGCACGTCGGATGTAGCCGACCTCGGCGGGTGATTTGATCACGCGAACGCGATCGACAAGCAAGCTCGCATCCACAATCGTGGCATCGCTAAGTCCATTGGTCAGCGCATCTGCGATTGCAGACGTCAAAAACCAGGACCTTTTCTCCAGTCCGATGCGTTTGCCGGCGGCACCGAAACCGCGCACCAGGGCGAGCGTTTTTTCCACAACGTCATCGCCTTCCTTCCAAGTGGAGGCATCCGGGAGCCACGAATATTCGTCGACATTCCCCTTTTCCAGAAAGCGCAACAGTAGTTGCGGGTCACCGGCCTGAGCGAGAACGACGGTCTGGTAGGCGAAATAACCCGATGTCTGGTGGCCGGTAAGGTAGTAGATATTCTCTGGAGCGTGCAGCAAGAGAATATCGATTCCCCGCACCGACATTTCTGACTGCACTCGCGCCACGCGCGTCTTAAATTCCTCAGTTGTAAACGCTTGCCGGTTCGCGGTCATGTGCTCATCCCATGTATGTGCATTTAAAGTGTCGAAATATAGAGCCGAAAGTGGCGGCCTTCGCGGAACGAGGTGTAGTCGGCGGGAGGGTGCCGTCCTGACCATGCGATCCGTGAAGGCCGCCTGAGCCGCCGCTCGCCGCCGACGAGCACCCGGCCTGATCCCGGTTGCGCGACCTGGGATAAGCTTGTCGTCTGGATGTCCCAACTTCATCAATGACGATTGGATGCTGGTCAGAGGCAGCAACGGCCGCCCGCAACCTTTCCAACTGCTTTAAAGCGCGATCTGCCATTGGTCCCAGCCAGCCAACTCGACATCCACAGTTAACCTGTACATCCATATTGTGGGATTTACAAGTGATATCTTTCATATAATGATAGTTCCTATATCAAAAAGCCTTCAATCCGTTCACAGGTGGCATCAGCTCCATGACCATTGCCCGACATTTTGCAGATTTCCTTTCCGAGGTACGCGAGGTCAACGATCTCGCTGTTGAACAAGTGAAAGCGGCGGTTCTGGATTTGGCGACAGCTGCGCTCGCCGGCGTCAATGAAGATGCGACAGTCGCAGCACGAAATGCGGCCTTGATGATCTGGCAGCATGGAAATGCCCCAATTTGGTTCACCAAGCATCGCACCAGTGCGGCCGGCGCGGCCTTCGTTAATTCAACGAGTGCGTCGAGCCTCGATCTTGATGATGGTCATCGAGCGGCGGCCGGGCATCCCGGGGCGTCGATCATTCCCGCTGTTATGGCCACAGCAGCGGAATTCAAATGTCCGACCAACCGGATACTACCCGCGATCGCGCTCGGCTATGAAATCGCCGTCCGCGTGGCTGCCTCGCGGGATTTTGGAACTCTGACGACACTCGTTTCAGGCCCATGGGTTGGCTACGGCGCTGCCGCGGCGGCAGCGTGGTTGCGCGGTCTCGAGCCCCGCGCAATCGAGCAGGCCATCGCTATAGCCGGCTCGACTGCGCCGAACCTTTCCGCGATCGCCTACTCGGAGGTTATGGGCAACCACGTGAAAGAGGGTATCCCATGGGCAACCGCTGCAGCTCTCGCTGCGGTCGAACTCGCGGCCCAGGGCTTTACCGGGCCGGACGACCTGCTGGATAACGAAAGGGTCTTCGACCGCGGTCGCCTCCTCGATGGGCTTGGAACCGAGTGGGCAATCAGCGGCATTTATTTCAAGCCTTACGGTTGTTGCCGTTGGGCGCATTCTGCGATTGATGCCGTCTTGGCTCTTAAGGCTGAGCATGGGCTGCATGCCACCGAAATACAGGCGATAGAAATAGAAACGTTTTCATGGGCACTTCGTCTGAACAACGAAGTGGCGCCACGCACAACGGAATCCGCCCAGTATAGCGTCCCCTTCTGCGTGGCCATGGCGTTAACAAAAGGAGCCGAGGCGC
The DNA here is from genome assembly GCF_000009625.1 of Mesorhizobium japonicum MAFF 303099. Taxonomy (NCBI): domain Bacteria; kingdom Pseudomonadati; phylum Pseudomonadota; class Alphaproteobacteria; order Hyphomicrobiales; family Phyllobacteriaceae; genus Mesorhizobium; species Mesorhizobium japonicum. The sequence continues at coordinate 10,893 of NC_002679.1, read as the reverse complement.
TTTTGCAGATCACCAACAGGGACTTAGCTGATTCCGATACGATCGCACTTGCGAGGCGAATTCAGTTGCGGGTTGATCGCGGCTTTGACGCGACATTCCCGCAGTCCGTTCCAGCACGCGTGATAATGAGGACGAAGAACGAACGGCTGTCTAAGGAGGTTCTCGCCCCACTGGGTGAGCCCACAAACCCGATGGGCTGGGCTACCTTGGAGAACAAATTTCGAAACGTGGCACGGCCCAGACTGGACGAGCAGCATCTGGAAATGTTTCTGGTGGCATTTCGGGATCTTCGAGATGGCGAGCTAGGGAGCCTAATGGAGACTTTGCAACGACCAATTCCGCGCTTTGTCTCGATAGATGAGCCAGCGCTCGAGGCCAACTGCCAATAGCCCTGTCGCTAGCCACGTTGAGAGCGGTCGTGATAGTTGGGTGACGATCTTGCGGATTGTTTTGATCCGTCGGCCGGTTGATCGAGGTGCACGTGAAGACGAACGAAAAGAAGGAGAAGGCGACTGGAACCCAATTGCTGGACCGTTCCATCGCTATCTTGAATCATCTTGGAGAGCTCGGCCGCGGCGGTGCGCGGGTTTCCGAGATTGCTGAAGCCTTCGGCCTAAATATGTCGACGGCACATCGCATCATCAGCGGCCTGGAGCGACATCGCTACATCGAGCGCGACGACACTACAAAGCGGTACAGACTGGGGCTAGCCCTGTTTGCGCTCGGAGCGAAAGCTGCGGACACGACGGGTATGCGACGCGTTTGTCATCCTGCTTTGCTACGAATTGCGGCCGAAACGGGTGATACTGTCTTTCTTATGGCTCGCAACGGCTTCAACACCGTCTGTGTCGACCGACAGGACGGCGGCTACCGAATCGACAGCCTCACCGGACAGGTCGGTGGCCAGATACCCCTTGGGGTGGGTCCCGCCAGCCAGGCGATCTTGGCCATGCTGCCACCAAACCAAGCCGAGGTCATTCTAGAAACCAACGCACCACAATTCGAGCGCTACCATGGATTGACAGCGGACGAAATCCGGCATGCGCTGCCAGAGATCCGCGGGCGCGGCTATGCCGTGGATGACGGGCACCTTGTGGAAGGAATTTCAGCGATAGCGGTGCCAATCATCCTAGAAAGCGGAAATGTAGCAGGCGCGCTCGCCATCAACATGACTAGCGCAAGGCTGCGGAGGTGCAGCGTAGGCGACTTCGTTCAGATTCTGCGACGTGAAATCGACGAAATCGAACGCACGATGAACCCACACGATGTTTCGATTGCCAGTTAAGCTGGCAACCTTGTCAGAGCGGAGAGATATGGAGATGGAAGCCCCTGCTCACTACAATTTGATAGGAGACACAGGATCGCGAGCCCCTGCAGTACATTGAGCTGTGCGGGCGGCAATCACCCAGCCCCTGGAGCATGAGCCCGGTCGAAGGCCAAGATCAACCGCCTCAAGACGATCGATGTACGGGCGCCCCCGATCCACTTCTCAGGAGCCGACTGCTGGAAGCGGCTTGACCCAACTGGACAAAGAGACACCGAAAAAGTGTCCCCGCATAAAATATGCGGAACAAGCCAGATAGTCGGGCCAGAGGTCAGGCGGAGCTATATCGTGTCTAGGCTTAATTCGTGACAACGAAAACCAGCGCGGAGATGCTTCCCAATGATTTTGAGCACACATGCAGTCGTTGGCGGCGCGATTGCCAGTCTATTTCCTTCCGATCCCATCCTGGTAGCCGTGGCTGGCTTTGCGAGCCATTTTGCGATCGATGCCATTCCGCATTGGGACTACCCGCTTCGGTCGATCTCAGTTGGGGAGGGTGCCGACAATCGGCGCCTTAGATTGAACCGAGACGTAGTAATCGATCTGATCTGCATTGGTGTTGACGCCTGCGCAGGCCTAGCGCTCGCGATGTGGCTGTTTGCTACACCTTCTTCAGCTTGGGTTGTCTCGCTCGGCGCCGTCGCCGCAATCTTGGCGGATCCGCTGCAGTTCGTGCATAGCATCCATCCACGAGAGCCCCTTGTGTCACTCCAGCGCTTTCATGAGTGGATCCACTCCAACCGTAAGTTGGGTTGGAGGTTAGGGATCAGCTCTCAAATAACTTTCGCCGCCGTGGTGTCTTCGGTGGCACGCGCCTTCAATTGAACAAGCAGTTCCGTTAATCGGCAGGTAGATTCCGAAGTGAAAGCCCAGCGGCTACGCCGCCGGCCTTTCATGGCTCGGGAGAGAGAACCTTGAGCGCTGTCTTTGACGACGGAGCATCCACGATCGATCGAATCCGCCATAGCTTGGTTGGCTGAAGATACCGCGCTCTGGAGGCGCGCGGTCATGTCGTGCGTCGTCCCGACCAGGGAATTCTTGGCCTCGGCGGCCCTTGACATCCTGTCATCCGAAGAACTCGCACTGCGCGACAAGGGCGAACAGCCGAACCGAGGGGGCGCCGCGGATGAGCTGCCTTCCCGCCATCAAAACACTTATAGGCCTCGGTGTTTTAATCGCGCGACTGCCAGTTCGTCCTCATCCCCGCCGCCCAGTCCGCTTCCTTGGGCCGGCCAGAACCCGCAAGAGGCACTTGGGTGACAGCCCGCGGCATCGGCATCCAGGCCGTGTCTTTTGCTCATGCTGTTCCTAACCTGCTGGGACTCCATGGCTCGGGCAACCAAAGAGCAGTTCTCCGTACATGGCCAATCGATCCACACTGCTAAAGACAACTGCATTCTGTTTTTGTCTGCAATCTAACGATGTCGAATATGCGACACGGCAGTTATGGCGCTATCGTTCTGATACAAAACATTTTTCCCTTTGGCACGGAACATGCTTGATTAGCAGCAAATGCATCGCAGTAAGGGACTAGGTTTTGCACTGAACCGCATGATAGCGGTCCGCACGAACGAAAGGCTGACAAGTGGTCTCAGCAGTTTCTTGAAATTGGGTTTCAGCTTTTTGTAGGTCAGAGATGGTGAATACAGCTCTAGTTACCGGCGGTTCGGGATATTTTGGGGAATTGTTGACCAAACAGTTACTTGAGCAAGGAACCCACGTTCGCGTGTTCGACCTAAATTTCCCTGGCTTCAGTCATCCTAATCTGGAATTTTTCAAAGGCACGATTCTGGACCGTAACGCGGTCAAACAAGCAGTCTCCGGCGTCAAAAAGGTGTTCCACAACGTTGCCCAAGTGCCTTTAGCCAAGGATGTGGACCTATTCTGGTCCATCAACAAGGACGGTACTCAGATCCTTGCCGACGAATCGGTTGCGGCAGGAGTCGTGAAGCTGATCTATACTTCTTCCAGCGCTGTTTTTGGCGTCCCCAAAGCGAATCCCGTCACAGAAAATACAGTGACCAATCCTGCTGAAGACTACGGACGCGCAAAATTGGCAGGAGAAATGATTTGCAAGGAGGCAATGCAACGCCATGGTCTGGATGTGGCGATTGTGCGCCCGCGGACCATTCTCGGACACGGCCGCCTTGGCATCGTCCAAATTCTCTTTGACTGGATAGAACGGGGCCTCGACATTCCAGTTTTTGCTGGCGGGAATAACAGATATCAGTTCGTTCACTCGGATGATTTGGCCTGGGCATGCATTGCAGCATCGGATATGCGGGGATTTGCGGAATACAATATTGGGGCGGCCGAATTTGGCACAATGCGTGAACTTCTGCAGACGGTAATTGACCATACTGGAACCGAAAGCCGTATCAAGTCTATTCCAATGAGGCCGACTGCCCTTGCAGCGAATTTAGCAAGTACGCTCGGGCTTTCTCCCTTGGGTCCCTACCATTCGCTTATGTACGGGCGCTCGATGTATTTCGATATTTCGAAAGCACAGAGAGAACTTGATTTTATGCCGAAGTATTCTAATTCTCAGATGATCATCGAAACTTATGATTGGTATCAGGCCAATAAGGCCTCTCTGAGCAAAGGCAGAGCGTCACGCCATAAGTCGCCGGTCAAGCAGCAAATTCTGGCACTGGTTCCTTACGTATTGCGGATGGCCCCGGGATGAATACGCCACCTGTGATCATGGTTCTTGCTGCGGGTTTGAATTCCTGTATCGGCAATATGTTGCTGAAATGGAGCAGGATCTCCCTGCCTACCGACGCTGGACCAACCGATAAGTTTCTCTCAATTAGCTTTATAGGCGGATTGCTATTTTACGGCATCAACGTGGTGTTTTTTGCAAAGGCTCTCGACTCCATGGAGGTGTCCGTCGCCTATCCGATTTTGGCGGGTTCCGCGTTTGCGATGCTGGCGGTTGCATCATACTACATTTTTGGAGAACCGTTCCATCTGTCCAAACGGATTGGTCTCAGTCTTGTCTTGGCCGGTATTATTCTTCTGGCTCGAGGAGACTGAAATGGTATTCGATCGAGTGATTGTGGCAACACTGATACCTGCGTGGCCACTACTCGACGGAGAAGAAAAATCAGCCGTAGTAACTGAAGTCGTACCGAGCGTCACCCGAGCCATTGCAGGTGCGCCCTTTCATATTCGCTTGGCGGTTCGAAGCGTTTCGATCTTCCTGAGCCTTTGCGTCTTCTTGATTTCAGCCGGCGCGGGCGGTCCGTTGGCAAGCGCGCTTCGCGCAGACAGGTTTTATAATCTTCTGCAGAGATCGCCCGGTCCCATCACATCCGTCGTGCGCCTTTATCGATCGATGACGCTGCTCGCATTTTATGAGCAGATGCCCGTGGCGGCAAGACTGTTATACGTACGGCCTGCAGGGAATTAAGGCCTTGACATGAAAGGCCGTTTTCAACCGGGCAACGCACTGCAACTGGAAGCAGATGCGGTGATTATCGGCTCTGGCGCGGGTGGTGCCAGCGTAGCAGATGTGCTGACAGCTGCTGGCATTTCTGTAATCATGCTTGAAGAAGGTAAGCATATTCCGTCATCATCAGCTTCTCCTATCGCAAGCGAGGCATTTTTAGCAGCCTGGCGCAGCGGAGGACTAACCGCCGCGATTGGGCGCCCCCCCATTAACTATGCCGAAGGCCGCTGCGTCGGGGGAGGAACAGAAATCAACAGCGCTATTACCCAGCGAGCCGATAGCAATCTCATTGATCAATGGCGCGAGCTCTATAAGATCGAGAATTTTACGCCGGATGAATTGGCGCAATATTACGAGCGCGCGGAGACGGCGGTAAATGCAAGCTTGACCCCCGGTCCGCTCGGACGTGCCACCGACATTCTGCGGAAGGGGGGCGAAGCGCTCGGCTGGAAAGTGTCGGAACTGAAACGGGGGCAACGTGGCTGCAAGGGCGCCAACCGCTGTTCTTATGTTTGTCCGAACGGCGCCAAGCAGTCCATGGCGATTACCCTTCTGCCAAAGGCAGTGGACCGCGGTATGCGTCTGCTGACGCAAACGCGGGTGGACAACATACGAATTGAAAAGGGCCGTGCCACAGAAGTCCTTGCCCGTTCACGCGATCCAGGCGGACATGCCATGGCAGTGCGCGTAAAAGCCGGCATGGTGTTTGTGTGCGCAGGTGCAATTCACACCCCGGCGCTTTTGCGCCGATCCGGCCCGCGCAAATGCATTGGCAATACGCTGCGCGTTCACCCGACAATCAGGGCAACGGCGCTGTTTGATGAGCCGGTCGATGCGCATCAGTCGCGGCTCCCTCTGACGGCGATTACCGAATTCATGCCGGAACAGCGGATCGGTGGATCAGTATTTACGCCCGCGATCTTTGGCCTCTCGCTTGCGGAAGACTGGACCAATCGCGGCGATCTGATGCGGAACTGGCGTTTTTGCGGCTCATATTACGGCATGATACGGCCTCGCGGAGTTGGCTCGGTGAGGCCGCTTCCCGGCATCAATGAGCCGCTTGTTGGTTTCAAACTCGCCCCTGACGACTGGATCGCTTTGTGCCAAGTTCTCACCCGTCTTGGCCAAGTCATGTTTGAGGCCGGCGCCCGCAAGGTGTTCCCGGGCATATCCGGCCATGAAGGGTGGACGAGCCCTAATCAGGTGCATGAGTACTGGAACAAGCCTTTGCCCAAACAGGCAACCAACCTGATGTCCATACACCTGTTTTCGAGCTGCCCGCCTGGCGAGCATCGGGATGCTTGCGCGGTCGACAGTTACGGACGGGTGCGTGGCGTCGAAAACCTCTTTGTCGCTGATGGCAGCCTCATTCCGGAAGCGCCCGGCGTCAATCCTCAAATGACCATCATGGCCCTGGCGTTCCGGGCCGCGGAAGCAGCACTCTGTCATTCCGCACAAGAACGCGCCCGGTCAGCCGCAAGAGACAGAAACTAAAACCTGCGGTAACCGGGGCAGATTTCCGGGCAGTCAGGCTTGAGCGGCTTGCCTAACGAGATCCGGGAGCGGTGGAATCGGCGGTTGTGCGTGTATGCCGAGGCGGCCGCCGAGATAGCGGAAGAATGAGATGTCGAGCTTGATGCAGGTCTTCATCAGGCCGAGCAGGACGTCGCGGGCGTTCTTGCCTGCCTCACTGACGGTTCCGCCGGAGATCTTGCGCTTGGTGACTAAGGCGCGGATGTCGTTTTCGGACCCGTTGGTGTGGAGTGGGATCTCGAGACGATCGAGAACGCTCAGGAGTTCATGCTTGCGGCGATGCAGCCGGGCCAGCGTTTGAACAGGTGCTCGAAGCGGGCCCGCAGTGCGGCTGCCCTTGGGGGCATGGATCAGCTCGGTAGCTCTTCAGGTCGCGATAGAACCACCAGATCAACTGGCGCATGATGTCGACGACGCGGCGGCGGTCGAGGTTATGGGTATTAATTTGTGGACGAGCCGCTCGGCGTGGACCCAGCACAGCGCATGCTCGCCAATGCGGAACTGGCCGGCATCATCGGATACGACGACGGTATCGGCGAGAAGCCGTGGTGGCGGATCGCCCCCCACATCGCCCCTTCGGTGGCGATCCTGACCGGGTTTGAAGACCGCGCACTTCGCCGATCAGCGCAGCAACCAGCCCGTGGAACTGAGCGAGCGACAGGCCTTCAAGCGAATCAGTCGGTGGTAGCGTCACGCAGATGGTGAATCACGAACGTGCTCGCCCGCAAACCCCCTCCACCCGGAAATCTGCCCCGGTTACTCCGACAGAATCACAACCCGCTGAAATCACTCACCTCTTGTTGGAACAGACACTAAGACCGGCCAGATTGCCGGTTTTAAGGCTGAGCAGAGTGTTGGGAGTGCTGACGCAGCATTGGCGAGCCTTGCAGGTAAGACCTTATGTCCTTTCTGGCTACCGGCTGTGAGGTGGTTCGCGGAGCTACGCCAACGCTTCCGCGACCTAGGTCACCGACGACCCCGCCGCACTCGCCAGGTCGACCAACGCGCTTCTCGTTGCAACTCCACAGCCTTCGTTGCTGCACGCGCATGTCTTTTTGCAAGCGCGATCTGCGCAGTACTCCACCCGACACCGATTTCCTCGGTCGGTTTCTCATCGACGGAGCGCCTATCGGTGGAGACGTGGCCTGGGACGCGGGTGAACAAGCTCTGATGCGCGGGTTGGTTACCGCATGTCCATGTATTCGTCCGGGGCTGGTCCTCTCTTACAACGGGCGTCGGCATTGCCGGCCACAAAGCGGTGCCGGGAATTCCCCCTTGAATGCCACGTCCCCGCCGATAGGCGCGATGATTGTTCGTCGCGACCGAGGATCAGGTTCCTGCCTGCTGCTCATCCGCTCGTGCGATGGCCCACATGAAAGCAGCGAGTTCCCGAGCTATTGCGGTCACAGCCACGGTGCTGCGCTTGCCACGCGCGATCAGGGCTCTGTAGCGCTTGGTCAAGCGCGCCTGTGCGTTCCACGCTATGTCTCGCACGACTTCTGGCATGTGGCGGCTTTCGCAGTATTTTCTTTTCCCCAGTTTGGCCGGATAGCGGTAAGTCCAGGCGCTCTCGGCCAAGACGCGGCGCACTCGGGCATTCCCAGTCTTGGTGATACCACCCCGTCGCACGGCGTCCCCGGTCGAGCGCTCCGAGGGCACAAGTCCGAGATAAGCCATCAGTTGTCGCGGGTTGGCAAAGCGGCGTACATCGCCGATTTCGACCATGAAGGTAGCCGCACAAATGAGCTGAACCCCACGCAAAGCCTGCAAGCGTTCGACTACCGGCGCGAGTGGCCAGTCGAGCAGGCCGTCTTCGATTGCCTTTTCCAGGCGCACTACTCTTTCTCGGCACTGCGACTCTGCGAGGATCAACTCCTGCAAGACAGCTTCCTGGCTACGATATGAGAAACTCAGTCCATGCAGCCATCTGAGATACTTCGTCCCCCAGGCCTTCAGGCCCGGATAAATCTTGCCATGTCGCAACAGGAAGGATCGAATCTCATGCCGCTTGCGGGTTCGATCCTTCACCGCAGCCTCGCGGGCGCGGATCAGGTCACGCATAGCCTCATGAGCAGCGTCCGGCGTCCAGATCTCCGTCAGCTCACCGGCACGGAACAGCCGGGCAAGTTTCTCGGCATCGCGGCGGTTCGTCTTGACCCGATCGCCAGGCTTGCGCGGGATCAGGGACGGAGCAATCACGGCGCACTCGTGGCCAAGCGCTTCGATCTCCCGCTTCAGACCGTATCTGGTGGGCCCAGCCTCATAGCAGAATCTCAATCGCACACCCGGGCGTCCGAGCTTGCGGACGAGGCGGCGTACTGACGCACTATCGGAGGATATCTCTCCGACATATCGAACCTCGCCGCTACGCCCGCTCTCGGCGAGAGCAACAGCATGCCGATCCTTCGAAACATCCAATCCTACGAAAATTTCGCTATAATCTTCCATGGTTCGTCCTCCTGGCATGAGGATAGGCTCCACGAGCAACCCTCGTTTCAACACTGCCAGTGTAGGGCGAACCACCTCACAGCCGGCAACCAAAAGGACATAAGGTCTTACCTTTAAAGGCGTATTATCGATAAATCCGCCACTTCCCTTCTTTCTCGGACACGAGCTTGTATACTGAACTGTTGTTCAGCGCCGGTTTATCCCATAAACCATCTCGCGCTGTAACCACAAGAGTCTTACAAAGATACTTTTCTTTCATAACTCTAAGATGACTTTCGGAAACCTCACCTCTGAACGCTTCGACGAAGAGGTTGTAGACTTCTGATGCCTGATTTGGCGTAAGTTGAGCTGCATAGGAGCGTAAAAACCCCAGTGTCGTTGCGCAATTTCGCCTTTGTGACAATGTTGCCCAAGAAATATTCCCTGGTCGATATGTCACGTTTGCAAAATCGAGCGGATTGTTGGCGACCGCTTCATCTGATGGCGTTAATTGCCGAACAGCTTTCCACATTTCAGGAGATGCTCTGAAAGCTGTGCCCTCTAATGTTTCGGGTCCTTGAACTCGAAATTGGAAGTCGGACAAGTATACAAACTGAGCGCCGGCCAAAATTGAAGGCGCCAGGAATACAATTGCTGTTATAGTCGTTAGACGCCCGGTTAACGTGCTTTTGCCAATTTGCGAGGAGAACAGCGTAGCTGTAACCGCGATCATAACTAGCAATGATGGAATTATCACACGCCACCCCAAGTCATTATACAGAATGACGCTGTGCATAAACTGGGCGCAAAATAGTGGCGCGAGAACGGTGACAAAGATCGCCCGGTCGATGTGGGAGTATGCTGCGACATCGCCAGGTGATATCGATAATGTCCAAATAAGAAATGAGGCATACAGAATACTGAGGTCGATGATAAGCAAGAACAGCCAGAAGCCTGGAAGATCCATAAGCCCGTCCATTCCCACGAATATGGGAAATATCCAAAATTCCACGGCTTTTCTGGCATTTAATATGACAGCCTGTTCGTAGACCAATACGCCCGCGCAGAGTACGGCTATGCTAACAGCGACTGAAAGTAATATGAGGACTTGAAGCAGCCGTTTGGCCCTTGCAACATCAGAAATCGACAGCCCCCCCACAATGGGTAATATCAAAAGCAGTGAGAGGCCGCCTGCCCACATGGAGCTGCCATAAGCAGAAGCAAGCATCGCCCCCGTAACCACTGCCAAGCTGAGATCACGCCCGGCGTTACAATGTAGAATTCGTATGTATGCCATGATGGCAATTAAGGCTATGGATCCAGAAAATACGTGCTGGGGTGCCCATGAGGTTTGAATAATCCACGCGTCGAAACTGTATTGCTGTACCATCCATGTGTCGAGCCACGTACCTGAGACAAATCGCACGATTGGCTTAAGGGAACTGGCAAGCAAGAGCGGGAGTACCCACCAAGCGGCATCTGAGCTTCTGCTTCGTGCCACTGCCAGCCACGTTACGACAAACGTCGAGTACAACGCCGTCATGCCGGTAAGAGCAATATCGGCCTCCCAGCCGCTACCGCCGGTGATGACTGATGAACATGCGGCGATGAAGTGCCAGACGTAGTAGTAAATAAGTGTGCTGGGAGTACCTGCTTCGGAATAGTATGGATTGCCGGGAGGCAAGCCGTTTTGAGCTATTTCATTTATAATAGCTATTTTAGCATGGTCCCAGATCGGGTCACCGACGCCGGCGCTTTCCCCATAATGCTGCGGAATGATCGCGAAGGCTGGCAAAAGGCAGAGGAGAAATGCAACAGTGAACCAGGAAAAGCCAGGATTGGTCGGGGAGCGCAACAGCGGATCGACGGCGCCTTTCGATAGCCAGAGTGCGACAGCGAACAACGCAAGGACGATCAGAATAAGATTGACCGCGGTTAAAGGTAACAAATGAAAAATGGAAACACCTGCAGCGCCGAATATTCCCAGTCCGATGACCGGCGCGATAAGCAAGCGCATCCGAATATTGCTGTCGAAAAACTTCGAAACCGGAAACCCTATGGCATATCCTATGGCGCTCGAAACGAGAGCACTGGAAATAACGGAAGAAGTTTGTACTAACAGAGGCGATCTCCGAATTCTTCGGCAAGCCTTAATTAA